>AWNV01000003.1 GCA_000493965.1 Candidatus Aminicenans sakinawicola JGI OTU-1 | reverse complement strand
CACGCCCTCGACATATCCCAACCCCATGGGCAAGAGGGGCTGTGTGCGGTCTAAGGCCTGGACCTGGCTTTTTTCGTCCACACATAAGACCATGGCTTTATCAGGAGGATTGAGATACAACCCGACGATATCGCGAACCTTCTCAACAAAGAAAGGATCGGTGGAAATCTTGAAATGGCGCTGACGATGAGGTTGAAGGCCGAAGGCGTTCCAAATCCTCTGGACTGTAGGCCGGGAGATCTGGGTTTCTCCCGCCATGGAACGGGTCGTCCAGTGGGTGCGGCCTTTGGGTTTGGTTTGGAGGGTTTTACGAACGAGTTCGGTAACCTGCTCGTCCGAGATGGACCGAGGTCGACCAGGCCGCAGCTCATCATGAAGGCCCTGGATCCCCTGTTCCAAGAATCGCCTGCGCCACAGGCCCACGGATTGGGAACTGTATCCGATTTTCTCGGCGATGGCTTTATTGGTTGCGCTTTCAGAAGCCATGATGATGATTCTGGCCCTGGTCACCAACCCATAGGAAAGGGAGCGTGAGTCCGTAATGGACTTTAGCTGCTCCTCTTCTTCCTTTGATAGAATGATAACTTGTTTCGGTCTTCCTGTTCTCATGAGTGTCCTCCTTTAAGATTATGCTCATGATAACATAAGAAGGCAATATAATCAAGTTATTTATGAGACAAGACACTAGTAGTGAACCATCTCTTGTAAAAGTCCTTTCGGTTATAGATGATTGCATCAAATATGTTTTAAATGAGGAATATCCATCTCAGATAATTGATATTGATGAATATATTGGAGTTTTGGGAACTGATAATTTTGATCGGAATGTAGTTGCAATAGAAAATGCACTTGGGGATCTACCTAAAACTTATAAAAACGAGCTGATAAATAGGCTTTTCACAGTTTACATTCATCCCGATTCTCCAAGTGTATTAATTTCAAATATCGAGTTTGTTGCCCCACTTCTCTGGAGAATTTTGCCTAAAAGTATAAAAATCCAAGTAGTTCGGCGAGTTGATCAAGAATACCCAAAAGGCAACACAGTGATAACCGATCGATCTTTTGCTTTTGTTCGAATAGTTGAGGCAGTTTTGTATTTATCACACAACGCTAGAAAGTATGTAATTGCACCCATTGTGGAAAAGCTTAAAAACAATCTCGATAATTGGCCCACTGAAGATGAGTGTGTGCGAAAGTTGGTGCCATTTTCATCGGTAATACCAGAGGAACTGATAAATGATTATGTTTGGGCAATAACACACACATATGTAGGGAAAATGGGCTCTAGCTATAAATTCTCTCGTACAGATTTTTATGCAGATGGAGCTGCCTATTTGATTCCTTCAATGTTTGAAAAGTTCAATGATAGGATGGCCTCATCCTTTGTTCATACAGTAGAAAATAGCAAAACGCTTAAAAGCAGAATTCATAGCCCATCTAAAATCAAGAGGTTGAGATCACTAGGACTTATTGTTGATGAAAAGACTTCTGATTCATTTGAAAAGAGACAGATTATTGATCTTCTTATTGATGAGTCAAAAGAAAATGAATTTTTTAAAGCGATTAAGAGCTAACAAAATAATGGATCAAATGTCTAAAATTGAGTAACTTTTTACAGAATGACTATGCTCAGAGTATTTTATTTTTTGAGCAGATGTACATATTATCCGGCACTGCTCATCATTGCCGTCAGGTTTTTTTTGCTGCGTGCAGCATGATTTTCTGGATGCGAGGGACAATCTCGTCGATGTCATCGATGATACCCTCACGAAGCAGTATGTTATCAAGCAGCTGCAGAGACAGGGATTTTAATTCGGTTGATTCAGGTTTGGCTTTATGAATACGTACCATTTCCTTGATTAGTGCATTATCCGGATTTATTTCAAAGACTTTCTTGGAATAAGAGTAATCTTTGTTGACCATTTTTATTACTTTTTCCATCTGGGCAGAAGGCGCGTCTGAAGGGTGGACAAGCATACATGGACTTTCCACTAATCTGCCTGAAACCCTGACGTCAGCGATTTTTTCTCCATATAATTTTTTAAGATAATTGATAAAATTTTCGATATTTTTGATCTGATCTTTGTTTTTTTCTTCTTCTTTTTTCTTGTCCAGCTTGATGTCTGCACTTTCGGCCATTGTAAACTTTTTATCCGCATAATCCTTTAAATGTTCAATTACGAACTCATCCAGCGTATCGTCCAGGTAAAGCACTTCAATATCCTTTTTCTTGAAAGCCTCAAGGGCCGGATTCTTTTCGATGGAATCAATGTCGAGTCCGGCAGCGCAGTAGATTTCCTTCTGGTCTTCCCTCATTCTCTCTTTATATTTTTTTAGATCGACATATTTGTCCTTGGATTCTTTTGATGAGTGAAAGAGCAGGAGGTCGGATATTTTTTTCTGGTTATCAAAATCAAAAGCTGCCCCTTCTTTGATGCTTCTATTAAAGTTATTCCATATTCTCAGATATTTTTCTATGTCATTTTCTTTGATTTTCTTTAAATGGTCGAATATTTTTTTAAGGATGTATTTTTTTATCTTAGTTATTTTTATGTTGTTTTGAATCGTTTCTCTTGAGATATTCAAAGGAATTTCTTCGGAATCGATTATGCCTTTTACAAACCTGAGGTATTCCGGAAAGATGTCTCTGCTCGCTTTTTGGATGAGGACTTTGTTCGAATAGAGATCTACGCCAGGTTCTGTTTTAAAGAGGCCGAAAAGCTCAAGAGAGGTTTTCGGGATATACAGAATAGAGTTAAACTGAACAGGTGCGTCCGAAGAGATATGGAGATATGTCTCGGGTTCTTCCTGTGAGTTGTCGATAAACTTAAAAAAGTCAAAATAATCCTTTTCCTTGAGGCTAGATTTTGGCTGTGTCCAGATTGCTTCAGCGATTTCTATCTTTTCGTTTTCAACATACACCGGGAATGGAACGAATTTGGAATATTTAGAAAGGATGTTTTTTATTGTGTATTTTTCAAGAAATTCTTTTTCGCTTTTTTTCAATATGAGTTCGATCCGCGTTCCACGACGTTTTTTCAGTGTTTCTTCTATAGTGTAAGCAGTCCCACCTTTTGATTTCCAGAGATAACCCATGCTGTCCTTGTGGAATGAGCGTGTGTAAATATGGATCTCTTTAGCAACCATGAAGCTGGAGTAAAATCCCACACCGAATTTTCCGATTAAATCCATCCGGTCTTTATCCTTTGATAGGGCTAATTTCTTGATGAAGTCAACAGTACCGGAATGTGCAATAGTTCCAATATTTTGGATGAGTTCTTCTCGAGTCATTCCGATGCCTGTATCTTCGATGATAAATTTTCCAAGAGTTTTATTAAAATAGATCTCGATTTTCAACGCTTCATCCTTATCCAGGATATCTTTGTTGGTCAATATCTCGAATTGAACCTTATTGAGGGCGTCCACTGCGTTTGAAATCAGCTCCCTCAGGAAAATTTCTTTGTTCTTATAGAGCGAATAGACAAGGATGTTCAGTAATTCTTTGACCTCTGATTGAAACTCATGTTTTTCTGTTTTTTGTTCGGGCATCTTTTCTCCTGTTGTTATTTTAAATAGAGATTTATTTTATTATCTGTTTATAATGAGCATGGTAATTTTTTGTTTTATTCTCAGTTAAGCATAATTTTTACCACAGCTTAGACTAATCGTCAAATAAATGTTATCCATGAATTTTCTTTTTAAAATGATTCTTTATTGTTAAGATATATAACTTGAAATGAAACGATATCTTGATCCTCAAGAAAATTACACACAAAGCAAAAAAGCGGTTGGATATGTGCCCAGGAAAATGGCTGCACAGGCAGATTATGACCGTGTTGGATTTATGTCCGGATTAGAAGTCCATCAGCAGCTTAAAACCGGTAAAAAGCTTTTTTGTAACTGTCCTGCTGGAATATATAATGACTTAGATGATTACGATGCAGAGATAATCCGGCATATGAGACCCACTCTCAGTGAACTTGGGGAATATGATGGAACTGCACTGATGGAATTCAAGACGAAGAAGCAGATTATCTACAGGATTAAGGATAGAACAGCCTGTACTTATGATATTGACGACACTCCTCCTTTCCCGATCAATAGGGAAGCACTGAAGATAGCATTGGAGATCTCACTGCTGTGTAAGTTGAATATTGTCGGTGAAGTCCATATTACCCGAAAGCAGTATCTTGATGGAAGCATTCCGACCGGATTCCAGAGGACTGCGATTTTGGGAGTTGAAGGAGAAATACAGTTAAAAAATAAAAAAGTCCGCATCATTCAATTGAGCATCGAGGAGGATGCCTGCCGGGAAGTTTCTGATGTAGGCCATGTGAGAATTTATCAGACTGACAGGCTGGGCATTCCCCTTATTGAAACAGTCACATATCCCGATTTTGCAAATCCTGACGAAGTCAAAGAAGGGGCAGAGTATATCCGTTTTTTGAACAGAAGCACAGGGAAAGTGAGAGTCGGGATTGGAGCTGGAAGAGAAGATGTCAATGTAAGCTGCAGGGGTGGAACAAGGGTAGAAATAAAAGGGGTTTCTCATAATAAATTGATACCCGAACTCACCCATAATGAGGTCTTCAGACAGTGGGCACTGCTGAGAATTAGGGGCATTATTTCCAAGAAAGTTAAAGACGTGGATAAATGGAAAATCAAATATAAATTCCTTGACCCGAAGGAGTTTGATTTTTATTACAGGCCTCTAATATCCGCCAAGGAAAATGGCTGGAAAATAGCTGCTGTTAATCTTCCTGAGTTTGGAGGAATTCTATCACATTTCACCCAGCCCGGAAAAATGTTTGCAGATGAATTAAGTGACAGGCTTAAGGTAATTGCTTGCATAGAAAAGCCGAACCTTGTCCATTCTGAGCAGTTTGAAAAAGTAATTTCAGATGCAAATTTTATAAGAATAAAAGAAATCCTTGGATCGGGCAAAAATGATGCGCAGCTCCTAATATGGGGGCACGAAGAAGATATGCCGACTGCCCTGGAAACAGTGGAAGAACGATGTCAATGGGCGTTTAAAGGTGTGCCCAATGAGAGCCGGAAGTCTTTTGAAGATGGAACTACGATCTTTGAAAGAGTCCTTCCTGGGCCTGATAGAATGTATCCGGATACTGATTCAGCTCCGATACCTCTGGATGATGACTATATCGATAAACTAAACAAACGACTTCCCAAAGATGTATGTGAGCGCTACCGGCAGCTTAGGAAATGGAAGATACCCGAAGATACATATAACTACATCTTAAGGAATAATCTTGTTCCTATTATTGAAAGAATCATAAATGACCTCAAAATAGATTCGAGATTTGCAGGCACTCTATTCGGGCATAATTTGAAACATGTTGAAGGAAAGTATCCTGTTTCTCCTGATTTTAATTACGAAAGAATATTCGAGCTGCTGAGTTTTATTAAAAAAGAAAATCTGGATTTGGCCATCGCCAAAATAATGATTCCTGTAGTTTATCAGCATCCAAAAATGGATTTCGAGTCGGTTCTTGTCTCTATTAAATTTATCAAATTATCCAAACAGCAAATATTTTATAGAATTCCTTTTCTGAAGAGAAAATTTATGGATATAAACACATCCAGTAATAATAATGCTGAAGTAAACTGGATAATGGGGGAAGTTAATAGAACTGCTTTGGGAAATATTCCTATGGTAGAATTAAGGGAATTTGTAGAAAAACATGACGGGCAGCCCCTGGCTGGCAGATAAGGACTGAATCATGACTGAAGATATTTTCCAGGGATATAAAGGCAGATCTCTCTCCGTATTAAAAAAATATGATGCCAGAGTTTGGGGAAAGGTAGAAATTGATTCAACTAGAGGGATGTTCAAAGGAACAATCCTGCCGCGTTCAGAAAATGATGATGATGAGCACATCGTTTTGAAAATTGCCACAGGTTATAATATTGGAATTAATATTGATACAATAAAATCCATAAAAGAATTGGGGTACAAAAAAGCAAAATATCAAATCCCGGAAAAGGAGTTTCCCTATTCTGATGATAAACCGAATGTTAAACTCTTTGGAACGGGAGGAACGATCGCTTCCAGGTTGGATTATAGAACAGGAGCCGTGATTCCGGCTTTTTCGCCTGGAGAATTGTATGGGGCTGTCCCTGAACTCGCTGATATCTGCAATCTTACAACTGAAAAATTGTTTGCAGTTTTCAGTGAAAACATGGGGCCTGAACAGTATAAAGCTCTGGCAGTGGCTATCGGTAAAGAGATTGAAAAGGGGACAGACGGTATAATCATCGGACATGGGACAGATACACTCCATCATACTGCAGCGGCATTAACTTATATGATACAAGGCTCTCCTGTCCCGATCATCCTGGTAGGCTCACAGCGATCTTCGGACAGGCCTAGTTCTGATGCTGCATTAAACCTTATGCATGCTGCTTATGCAGCCGGGTATTCTGACATTGCAGAAGTAATGGTCTGTATGTTCGGTCCGACATCCGATGAATATGGTTTTTTACACAGAGGCACGAGAGTGAGGAAGATGCACTCTTCCTACAGGTCGACATTCAGGACTGTGGGAGATATCCCTCTCGGAAAGGTTACAAGAAATAGTGTAGAAGCTTTGAAGCCCGAGTACAATCACAGGCGCAAAGACAGAAAAGTAAGAATACTGCCTTATTTTGAAGAAAAAGTTTCCATTGTTTATTATTACCCGAATATGAAACCGGACATTATTGATTCACTTATAGATAATGGATATAAAGGTATTGTGATTGCAGGGACAGGACTTGGCCATGTGAACAAGCCTCTGTATCCTGTAATTGAAAGAGCATTTAAAAAAGATATCCCGATTTATATGACTGTCCAAACCTTATGGGGTTATGTTCATATGTATGTATACGATACTGGAAGAGACCTCATGGCCAAGGGCGTGATTCCTACTGGGAATATGCTGCCCGAAGTTGCATATATCAAGTTGGGATGGGCGTTAGGGCAGACCCAGGACCCTGAAAAAGTTAAGAAGATTATGTTAGCTCCGGTTAATGACGATATCACACCTCGTGAGCCGTACAATGGATATCTGATATATCAGGGAGGAGTGCCGGAGGTTGAGGAATTTATCAAAAAATTCCGTAAATAAAAACGTATCGAATGAGATTGAATAATCCAGGTTTAAAAGAAGGGGATAAATGAAAACATCATTTAAATGGAATATCATCCTTAAATTGATAATAATAGCTGGTTTTTTAGTGTTAACGAACGTTGTGGGTGCAGCCAAAAAACAAAAGGATTATCCTGTAAAACCAGTCCAATTTACAGATGTAAGAGTAAACGACATTTTCTGGGCCCCGCGTATGGAAACAAACCGAACCGTAACTATACCCTTTGCTTTTAAAAAGTGTGAAGAAACTGGGCGTATAAATAATTTTTCTAAGGCTGCCGGAATGATGGAAGGGAAGTTCGAGGGCTACCGTTATAATGATTCGGATGTATATAAGGTGATGGAAGGGGCCTCTTATTCATTAAGCCTTCACCCGGATCCAAAGCTTGAAAAATATATGGATGACTTAATTGCGAAAGTCTCTGCCGCCCAGGAAGATGACGGCTACCTTTATACTTCTCGTACGATTGATCCTGATCATCCGGCTGCTGGTGCCGGAGATAAACGCTGGTCAAACTTGGGAGTCAGCCATGAACTTTATTGTGCGGGACATATGTATGAAGCAGCAGTTGCTTATTATCTAGCGACAGGCAAAAAAACTTTGCTGGATGTAGCGGTAAAGAATGCAGACCTTGTTGACAGGGTATTTGGCCCTGATAAAAAACATGGTGCTCCAGGGCATCAAGAAATAGAAATAGGCCTTGCAAAATTGTACCGTGTGACAGGTAATGAAAAATACCTGAGGCTTGCCAAGTTTTTCCTCGATGAACGCGGTCCTTCTCTGAAATTGAAGATTTATCCCAAGTCATCGAATTTTGCTGTCTATAGTGAGCTTGAATATCTACAGTCTCACAAGCCGGTGATTGAACAGAGAGAAGCGGTTGGGCATGCTGTTCGTGCTGGCTATATGTATTCAGGCATGGCAGATGTGGCTGCGCTTACTGGTGATAAGGACTACATAAATGCGATAGACCGCATCTGGGAAAACGTCGTTACAAAAAAGCTCTATCTTACCGGAGGTATAGGCGCCAGGCATGAAGGAGAGGCGTTCGGGGATAACTACGAACTGCCCAATCGCACTGCCTATAATGAGACCTGTGCAGCCATCGCAAATGCAATGTGGAACCACCGCCTTTTTCTTCTTCATAGCGATGCAAAGTACATCGATGTCCTGGAGAGGATAGTATACAATGGGTTAATTTCGGGTGTGTCCCTTAGCGGTGACCGTTTCTTTTATCCAAATCCTCTTGAGTCTGATGGGAAATACAAATTTAACCAGGGTGAACTTACACGCAAGCCGTGGTTCGACTGTGCCTGCTGTCCTGGAAACATAACTCGCTTCCTACCTTCATTTCCAGGGTATATTTATGCACAGAAGGGCGATATTATCTATATCAACCTATTTGTTCAAAGCTCCAGCACGATAGAGATTGATGGGAACAGGATTAATATAGGGCAGGAAACGCGCTATCCTTGGGATGGGGCAGTAAAGATTGCGGTTGATCCGGAACGCAGCGGTAAGTTTGCGCTTCACATACGTATTCCCGGGTGGTCACAGGGTAATCCTGTACAAGGGGATCTGTACAGCTATAAAGAGAAGAGCAAAGGGGAAGTAGTTCTCAAGGTAAATGGTAAAAAATGCAGGATTGATACAAATAAAGGTTTCGCACGTATTCGGCGCAGGTGGGAGAAAGGGGATAAGGTTGAAATATTATTTCCAATACAGGTTCGGCGAGTGTTGTGTAATGAGAAAGTGGAGGAAAACTTAGGGAAAGTGGCTTTGGAGAGGGGGCCTGTTGTTTACTGTTTAGAGGGTGCAGACAATAATGGGCATGTGCTTGAGCTTTCTCTGCCTGATGATTCGGTTCTTGAGGCTGAATACTGTGGTGATAAGTTGGGAGGCATTATGCTGATAAAGGGCGAATGTGCTGCGTTGGACAGCGTGAAGGAAGGAAAGCAGTTAAGGAAGAAATTTACAGCGATTCCTTATTATGTGTGGGGGCACCGCGGAGCAGGGGAGATGGCAGTGTGGATTCCAAGAAAAAAGTAAAGAATCGAATGATTAAGCTGGATTATTTACGATCCGACCTAACCTACGCATCGGTTGCCGTAGTGATTAGGTTGGGGCAAGGTACAGCAGAAGTTTGATAGAGTCAGGATAAAGTTTGAT
Organism: Candidatus Aminicenans sakinawicola JGI OTU-1; assembly: GCA_000493965.1. GTDB lineage: Bacteria > Acidobacteriota > Aminicenantia > Aminicenantales > Aminicenantaceae > Aminicenans > Aminicenans sakinawicola. The sequence continues at coordinate 135,770 of AWNV01000003.1, read as the reverse complement.
TTAAGAAAAGATTTGATATGATTATAAAAATCTTGAAGAAAGGATAATATTCATGTCTGGATTTCAGCTGTTTGACTGGATAATCATTTCATTATATTTTTTAGTCCTTTTCGGAATTGCCTGGTGGGTTATAAGAAAAAAGCAGGTAAATACGACTGATTATTTCTTAGCAAGCCGGCATATCGGTTGGTTTGTGATTGGTGCATCCATTTTTGCATCCAACATTGGTTCTGAACACATCGTCGGACTTGCCGGCACTGCTGTAAAAAGCGGGGTCGCGATGGGGCATTACGAATTACACGCCTGGGTCATTCTTCTTCTGGGATGGGTTTTCGTCCCATTTTACATGCGAAGTAAAGTTTTCACGATGCCTGAATTTTTGGAGATGCGTTATTCTCCGACAGCACGCTGGTTTTTATCGTTAATGTCACTCGTTGCTTATGTTCTGACAAAAGTATCCGTTACAATTTATGCAGGTGGAGTAGTATTCCAAGCCCTGCTGGGAATTGAATTTTGGACAGGAGCCTTGATTATAGTAATACTGACTGGGATATATACTGTTTTGGGGGGACTGCGGGCAGTCGTTTACACAGAAACTCTGCAAGCTGTAGTATTGATTGTGGGGTCGATAACAGTAACAATAATGGGGTTAATAAAAATTGGAGGATGGGGAAATTTAGTTTCTGTTGTAGGGGCTGATCATGTCAACTTATTTTTGCCGTTAAATCATCCGGATTTTCCATGGCTCGGAATGGTATTGGCACCTCCGATCGTCGGGGTCTGGTACTGGTGTACAGATCAATGTATTGTCCAGCGTGTTCTAGCGGCAAAAAATGAAACACAGGGAAGACGCGGGACAATTTTTGCAGCATACTTGAAACTCCTTCCATTCTTCATTTTCATTATTCCGGGAGTAATTGCCTATGCCCTGACAAAAACCAATCAGCTCAATCTTGCTGCATCTGACCAGGCTTTTCCTGCAATGGTAAAGGCACTTCTTCCGACAGGCTTTAAAGGGCTTGTGGCTGGAGGCCTGCTAGCTGCACTAATGAGCTCTCTTGCTGCGGTATTCAATTCATGTTCTACATTATTTACAATGGATATCTATAAAAAGATAAAACCGCGCTCGTCCGAGAAGTCGCTCGTTTTTGTGGGACGTATTGCCACGGGAGTTGTCGTCATTTGCGGGATTCTCTGGATTCCATTTATGAAATTTATTTCTGGAGAGTTATACCATTATTTGCAGAGCGTTCAATCTTATCTTGCCCCGCCGATTGCTGCTGTTTTTCTTTTGGGTTTATTCTGGAAAAGGATTAATTCGTCAGGAGCACTTACCGCACTGATCGGCGGTTTTGGGATCGGCATGCTGCGGTTGGTTGCAGAATTAAACAAGGAACATTTAAGCGGGTGGCTGTACACTTTTGCTAGTATCAACTTCTTGTATTTCTGTGTGTATCTGTTTTTGGTTTGTATTGCTGCGATGGTTGCTGTCAGCCTTTTTACAAGGGCCCCATCGTACGAAAAAATACAGGGTCTTACCTACAGCACTACCGTTGCCGAAGATAAGAAAGCGTCGCGTGCAAGCTGGAATACGAGAGATGTTATTCTTTCTATTGTTATTCTTGTCATTATAGCGCTAATATTGATCTACTTTTCTCCACTGGTTGTTGCAAAGTGAGGGCCAAAGATTTTTCCGAGGTAAAGAATGAAGAAATATGCTTTGGGCTTAGATTTTGGGACGAATTCATGCCGTTCGCTGATTTTAGATATTGAGGACGGCACTGAACTTTCGAGTTCTGTTTTTCCCTATCATTCGGGTAAGAATGGCATCTTTATTGACCCGAACGATCCAAATATTGCGAGGCAGAATCCTCAGGATTATCTGGATGGAATCAGTGTTTCAGTCAGGGAGGCCATCCATCTGGCTGAAAATAAATTTTCGGATTTTGATGCAGGGAATATTATTGGGATTGGTGTGGATACGACAGGAAGCAGTCCGATGCCTGTCGATAAAGAAGGCACTCCGTTAGGATTATTGCCGGAATTCAAAAATAATTTGGATGCAATGGTTTGGCTTTGGAAGGATCATTCAAGCTATGCGGAAGCTGCCCAGATTACTGAACTGGCTAAGAAAATGCGGCCGGAGTATTTAACAAGAATAGGCGGAGTATATTCATCCGAATGGTTCTGGAGTAAGATTCTTCACTGTAAAAATTCTTCCCCGGAAGTATATGACTCTGCATATAGTTTTGTTGAGGTCTGTGACTATATTCCGGCGGTCTTGGCCGGAGATACAAGACCGGACAGTATTGTCAGGAGTGTATGTGCTGCAGGACATAAAGCAATGTACAATGATGCTTACGGAGGACTGCCGGATAAAGAGTTCCTTTCTACATTGACTCAGGATCTCGCACTGCTTCGGGATAGACTATATGAAGAGGCGGTTCCTTCGGATCGATTGGCCGGGCGGCTTTCATCTGAGTGGGCAGAAAGGCTGGGATTAAGGCCGGGAATTGCCGTTGCAGTTGGAGCTTTTGATGCGCATATGGGTGCTGTTGGAGCAGGAGTTAAGGAGGGCACTCTTGTTAAAATACTCGGCACAAGCACCTGTGATATAATGGTCTGGCCGAACAGTAAAGAACTTGCAGATATCCCTGGGGTATGTGGAATTGTTGATGGGTCTGTTATCCCCGGTTATTTTGGAATCGAGGCAGGGCAGTCTGCTGTGGGGGATATATTTTTATGGTTTGTTCATCAGCTTGCCCCTGATAAATATGGAAAAACAATCGATGAGAAGTTTAAAAACCTGGAGCTTGAAGCTGCAAAACAAAGGCCTGGTGAGCACGGTCTGCTTGCATTGGATTGGAATAATGGGAACAGAACAATTCTTGTGGATGTTCTCCTGAGCGGTCTTGTTATAGGGCAAACGCTGCAGACACAGGCACACGAGATTTATCGAGCATTGATTGAAGCTACCGCATTTGGAGCGCTTACCATAATAAATCGTATTGAAGAATACGGGGTGCAGGTCAAGGAGATTGTAAACTGCGGAGGTTTGGCTTCTAAAAGCCCTTTTTTGATGCAGATATATGCGGATATAACGGGACGCCCGATGAAAGTATCTGCAAGCGATCAAACCTGCGCTTTGGGTGCTGCGATTTTTGGGGCTGTGGCTTCCAAAGAGGAAGGTGGATTTTCGAGTGTTGAAGAAGCTCAGAAGGCGATGACCGGAGTAAAAGAAGTGTATGAACCGGACCATGGAAATAATCTGGTATATCGAGAATTGTACAATTTGTACTGCCAACTGCATGATTCATTTGGTACAACACAATGGTCGGGAAGCATGTATAATGTCATGAAGGATCTGCTTGCCATCCGCGGTAAACAGAGGAGAGAGAATTGATGTTAACCGAATTAAAGGAAAAGGTCTGGCGGGCGAACTTAGATCTTGTCAAATATCGTTTGGTGGCTTTAACTTGGGGAAATGTCAGTGGATATGACCGGGAGAAAGAATTAGTTGTAATCAAACCGAGCGGGATATCTTATATAGAATTGCAGCCGTCAGAACTGGTAGTGCTTGATTTAAAAGGAAATGTAGTCGAAGGCAAGTTGAATCCTTCTTCGGATACTCCTACTCATCTTGAAATATATAAAGAATTCGAAAACATAACTGGAGTGGCTCACACACACAGTGAATATGCATCTATTTTTGCACAGGCTTGCATGGAAATCCCTTGTTTTGGGACTACTCATGCCGATCATTTCAAAGGAGACATTCCTTTAACAAGGTTCCTGACTGAGAAGGAAGTTAAAAAAGGCTATGAGAGGAATACAGGAAAGGTCATTGTCGAACGTTTTGCCAAATTGAATCCTTTGGAAATGCCTGCTGTTCTTGTTGCTGGCCATGGTGTGTTTTCCTGGGGGAAAACACCTGAAGAAGCCGTGATGAATAATGTTGCATTAGAAAAAGTCGCAAAAATGGCACTTGGGACCATGCTGCTCAATCCACAGAGTGACAGACTGCCGGAATATATTTTGCATAAGCATTATCAAAGAAAGCACGGTCCGGATGCTTATTACGGGCAGGAAAACGAGGGGGATAAAAAATGAATAACATACCAAAGATTAACCTGGGAATCGCGGGTGTAAGCAGAGACTGTTTTCCACAAGACCTGTCGAATAAGAGGAAAGCAAGAGTCATTGAAGAATGTAAAGCAAAGAATGTTGAGATTACAGGGATAGAAACAATTGTTGAAAATGAAAAAGACACACTGAAAGCTCTCGAAGAGATAAGGCAAAAAAATATTAATACTCTTGTTATTTTTCTTGGGAATTTCGGTCCGGAAGGGCCGACAACAATTCTTGCACAAAAATTTGACGGTCCTGTCATGATTGTCGCTGCTGCAGAAGAAACAAAAGAGAATTTAATTGAGGGAAGGGGAGATGCATACTGTGGTTTGTTAAATACATCTTACAATTCCAGGCTGAGGCATCTCAGGCCTTATATTCCGGAATATCCTGTAGGCACAGCCTCAGAAGTAGCAGATATGATCAGGGAATTTCTTCCTGTTGCAAGGGTCATACTCGGTTTAAAAAAATTAAAGATATTCTCTTTTGGCCCCCGGCCTCAAGATTTCGTCGCATGCAATGCTCCCATTAAACCGCTCTATGATATTGGAGTCGAGGTCATGGAAAACAGCGAACTGGATCTCTATGATATTTACAAATCTGCAGGTAGTGACCCTGCTGTTAAAGCAGTTGCTGAAGATATGGCAGCGGAACTTGGGAAAGGGAATAATTATCCTGACCTTCTTGAGAAACTTGCTCAGTATGAGATAGCTTTGACCAGGTTCATGGATGAAAACCTTGGAGCTTCGGAATATGCGGTTTTTGCAAATAAATGCTGGCCTGCTTTTGAGAGCAATTTCGGATTTGTTCCCTGCTATGTAAATTCTCGTCTTGCCTCCAAGGGCATTCCTGTTTCCTGTGAAGTAGATATTTATGGGGCTTTAAGCGAGTATATAACCACATGTGCAACAGAGCTTCCTGCGACACTCCTCGATATAAATAACAGCGTACCTTACGATATGTATGAGGAGGCAAAAGACACAATCGGAAGATATAAGCCGGATGACCTTTTTATGGGGTTTCACTGCGGAAATACAGCTTCTTCATGCATGATGAATTTTGAAATGAAATATCAACTCATCATGAATCGACTCATAGAGTCTGGCAGAGACCCGATGATTACAAGAGGAACGCTTGAAGGGAGAATAAGACCGGGAGATATTACTCTTTTCCGGCTGCAGTCCGCAGCAGATGCAACTCTTTGTTCGTATGTTGCAGAGGGTGAAGTGCTTGATGTTGATCCAAGGTCGTTTGGCAGTATAGGAGTATTTGCCGTGGAAGAAATGGGGCGCTTTTACCGCAATGTCCTTATTGAAAAAGGCTTTCCTCATCATGCCGGAGTTGCTTTTAAACATGCCGGGAAAGCGCTTTTTGCAGCAGTCAGGATGCTGGGTGTTAATGATATCTATTTTAATCAGCCTGAAGGCATGCTGTACAAGAATGAAAATCCGTTCAGGAAAGCATGAATAATTTTATAGTATTGAATTCCGGAATGGAGACTGGCAGTCAGTGAAAGCCGCAGTTTTAACTGGAATTAGAAGCATTGAATTGAGGGAGGTTCCTTGTCCGCAGCTTAAAAAAGACACGGATGTCCTGCTTAAGCCGGGTGCTGTTGGAATATGCGGTTCTGATCTTCATTATTATTTGTCGGGCCGAATCGGTGACCAAACTGTAAAATATCCATTTATTGTCGGGCACGAATGTGCAGCAGCCGTAGAAAAAACCGGAGCCGGAGTAACACAACTGAAGCGTGGAGACCGTGTTGTCGTAGATCCCGCAATATCCTGTGGAATGTGCAGTCAGTGTTTGATGGGCAGGCCTAATACATGCGAAAATCTTCTTTTCCTGGGCTGTCCGGGACAAATGGAAGGCTGCCTGTCAGAATTTATCGTTGTACCCGAGGAGAACTGCTATAAGATTAGAGAAGACACAACGCTGAAACAGGGTGCTTTAATAGAGCCTTTATCGATTGGTGTCTATTCAGTCAAGTTATTGAATAAAACAGGAGTAAAGACAGCAGGAATTCTCGGTTCCGGGCCTATTGGATTGAGTGTCCTGCTTGCTGCCAGGGCATCTGGGATCAGTTCTGTCTATATGACCGATAGAATTGATGAACGACTTGATGCTGCAATGAACGCCGGAGCATCCTGGGCAGGTAATACAGACAAAATCGATGTGGTTGAAGATATTAAGGCAAGAGAGCCTGATTTGCTGGATGCAGTATTTGAGTGCTGCGGAGACCAGGCTGCTGTCGATCAGGCAGTAGAATTATTGAAACCCGGAGGGAAGCTTATGATCCTGGGCATTCCTGAGCTTGAGCGGATATCTTTTGATGTTCATAAGATGCGGCGGAAGGAAATCTGTATTCAGAATGTCCGCAGGCAGAACGATTGTATTCAGACTGCAATTGATCTCGTTGAGACACGGCGGGTTGATGTAGGTTTTATGGCAACGCACAGTTTTCCCCTGGAAGACTCGGTAGAGGCATTTGAACTGGCTGCAGATTACCGTGATGGTGTTGTAAAAGCGATAATTCAATTTGACTGAAGCAAAGCTGTTATCTTTGGTAAACATAAGAATTTGCTTTTTTGAGTTGCTTTATTTTTTTAATAACCTAATCCGTGTAATGTTCGATAACTTTGGTAATACATCGTTCGCTTACCGGGCCATAGCTGAAAGTTTTCGCATTGAACATTGCGATTGTAATTTCGGAGCGGTAGAGTCCCTTGGCCTGGTAACCGGCTCCCTCGAAAACGCCTATCTTGCCGTCATAAAGTTCACCATATTTTTTGCGGACTTCGCTGATTTTCTGACGGATTTCCCTGCTTTGGGTTTTGAGTTCTGATCGCTGCTGTTCTGTAATATCATCGGAGTGAAGCTTTTGACGGATTTGATTTCTTTCTACTTCGAGCTGTGCTGTTTCCTCCTGGCCCCACGGCGTCGGGACCGGTATGCCGGGCGTCAGAAGGTCTTTCCATTTGACGTTATTTACATCGAGAAGAGCGGTAATATTGCCTTCCGTAGGTTCGAATCCGGCGGGGTAAAATTCTTCGTAGGAGACGCTCGATGAAAAGTATTCGTCGGCAAGTCCTCCGAATCCGTGGCCGAACTCGTGCATAAAAATTTCATCGCTTCTGCCGTCGTCAGCAGTAAAAATAGTATAGTTATTATATATCCCCCCGCCTCCGTAACGGTCGATATTTGCTATGACTATCAGAGCATCATACGGAACAGCCGATGCAATGTCCCTCATCGCTTTCATATCATCCACTAATAAATACCTGTCAAGGTCAAGTGCGTTATATGAGGCGCTGACGGCAGTATTCCTGAATTTTCCCTTTCTCGGCTCATCGACTCCGCTGTCAGACGACGGCCTCAGTACGCCGTAAATATTAAATTTTTCCTTATTGTTCTTGTAAGGCTTTACTGTGAATAATACTTCCGTAAAACGGTCCACGTCCTTTGTGAATTTATCCCACTGCTCCGCCGTGTAACCCTCGGCTACGAAAACAAAATCAACCTTCTTGTGCGGGTCGCCGTTCTTTAACACCTCATATACTCTGTCATTTTTATTAGCCTCTTCCTTTATAATATTGGCATCAGCAGGATCAATCTTCTCTGTAAAGACCTGATGCAGAATATTTTTCCTGTTCCTTGCCTCTACAACGAACATGATCGCTTTTTTAGGAAATGGAATAAGAGCCGACTGCAGGTATGTTTTATTCGCTCCCTTTTTAGCCTGCTTTGTTGTCTTGTATTCTGCGAAAAGACAACTAAAGCCCCTTGAATATATAAGTTTGTTTGAGTTTATACTGTAAACTTTTATATAGTATGATCCGTTATTGAACTCCTCTATCAGTTTATCCGGGTTGCCCGCCAATATCCCCTGCTGATAGATCTGGTCGATAGTAATTATTTCACAGTCGGTGTTACCCGTCATAAGAAAATCAATCCGCATAGTCTTATCGATAAAGTAATCATCGAAGCGGATACTCTCGCCTGCAGAAAGAACAGCAGACGTAATCATAAAAACAATTACTGCAGTAATCTTTTTCATATTACACCTCTTAACTTGTAAAAACAGTGACTATTGATCAGCAGATGTTCACATTCCGCCGTATTACGGGTCTTTATGCCCCAAATAAAAACCGGTCGGGAACGGGTCATCCGGGTCTAGCACGAACTCCTGAATACCCGTCACCCAGGCCCTGCCGCTTATCGACTGCACTATCGCCTTATAATCACCGACCTTGGTCTCTTCGGCACATTTTCCGATAAAGCTGATTCATTAACAATAATACATAGAACAAATATATCCTGTCAACAAGAAGTCCGCAGGAAATAGAGAATGAGGATATCTCCAAACCGCTCGAGCTATACCATGATAGATCTTCCGGATGAATTAAGCATTGATGTTACTATTACCCATCCTAAAGAGGTAAAAGCTACAGCCAAGGCGAAGATAAAGACAGATAAAAGGTCCAAATCCTGCAGAGGCCGCTGAAGCAAGGCGTATGTTGACTATCATCTTTCGGATGTTAAAAGAAAACCTTCCTTTTTGGTGGTCTTGGCACAAAGAGATAATGATTGAAATAAAATAGAGCAATCGTTATGTTATGATAAGTGAAGATGAATGGTTTGTCGGAAGTAGAGGAGGTGGATTGTACCAGATTCCCACTGATGTTGACTGGACAAGAGGCAATGAACGGTTTTCCGGCGGTATGGATAATCTGGCTGATTATATCCACCAAAAAGGATTTAAAGCCGGGATATGGTTAAGCCCTTTTGATGTTTCAAATTCGGATACTGTTGAAAATCATCCAGACTGGTGGGTTAGAAAAAACAAAGATGGTCCCCTTGCAACTTCAAATATAGGATGGCACGGTCCCTGGTTTGCTGATGGCTCTGTTGATGAAGCGCTTGAAAACTGGATTTTAAAAGGTATCTATGCTATGGATACTGATGGTTATGATTTTTTTAAAATTGATGGCCAAATGCATGTCGCTCATGAGGCATATACCCAGGGATCTGATTATTTTCTTTCAAAAGGGACAACCTGGCAGGATGCATATCGATATGCATGGGGAAAATTAGTTAACTCAGTTGGTGACAAATTTGTACTTTCCTGCTGGAGCCGAATCCCGGAAAATATAGGAAATCCGCATGCAATTAGAATTGGAGGCGATAAAGATACTGGATGGAATAGAGGACCAAAACCAGCTGCTGATGATCTTGCAAAGTATCTGTATGAACACAATATATGCTGGATTGACGATCCCGATCATATAGTATTAAGCGGATGTAATTTAGCGGAGAGCCGTTCATGGATTACGCTTATTGGATTAACAGGCACAATGTTCACATTTAGCGATATTCCACAGAAGTTATCCCCTGAAAAAGTTGAAATGTATAAGAAGATTTTGCCGACTATTAAGACAAAACCATTGGAACTATATAAAATGGACAATGCTCCAACCTTGTTGTGTTTAGAAGTTAATAGATCCTTTGATAACTGGCTGGTAGTTGCGAATACTGATTTTTCTAAAAATAATTTGACTTGTATTGATTTTACTGAATTAGGACTTGACTCAGCAGGTGAATATATTGTTTATGATTTCTGGAAAGAGGAATTAGTTGGAGTTTATTCTCAGGGTTTTAGTTGTTCACCTCCTAATCATCATGATATTGATGTTTACTCTATTCATAAAAATCGGGATTGTCCATGGGTTGTATCAATTAATAGGCATATAAGTCAGGGTGGGATTAGTCTGAAAAATTTAAATTATGATAATTCCACAAATATACTTTCTGGGTCAAGTCAGGTTGTTCCAGACGATAGTTATGTTATACAGATTTATTATCCCAATAGATTTCAGGTTGACCATGCATTGCTGAGCTCGGGTATTTATGATCTTCATACGGTTCGACCAAACATAATTGATTTCCATATTCTAAGCGTGAGTGATACTTTAGTCGACTGGAGTATTTCTTTTTTGGAGAATTCTGACAGGATTATTACGCCTGACCAAAAAAAATGAGTGATCAAATACACCTGTTTCAAAGCTATCCCAATCCTTGCTTTTTTTTATGACTTTCCAGCAGCCTGCTGGCAAATTCATGTGGGAAGAATATCAAAATTCCTGGTATTTGATCGAAGATGATATTCGGATAGGTAAACTGGTTCCATATAAAAGCACAACCATCCAAACGAAGGATAAGATCGAGAGGATAAAAGATGGTGTTTTCAGGATCATACGGACATGCCGGAACCCGGGAACAACATCTGGCGGGAAAAGGCCCATGCTGTCTGGTTTAATAGTAACCAGCTAATTTCCGATTTCCTGCAGGACCCGGGGATTCTGTCCATCTTGTCATGCCAAGAGACGTGATGAATGGGGTGAATGGATGATTCTCTATTTCCTGCAGACTTCTTGTTGACAGTTTATGTTTGCTCTATGTATTATTTTTAATATAGCAGCTCAGAAGGTGAAAATTTGTATTGTTAGAATTTATCAGCTACAATTTTACTAAACAAAAGAGAGGTTGAAATGAAGAGAAAAAGTCTGTTAGTCTTAATGACCTTTATTTGTGCTTCTATCTTATCAAATGGATTCAGTCAGAATCGTTCGATCATAACAACTGGATCTCTATTTGAAGAGATGATTGATATGACCGCATTAGCAAAATTTCCTAATCCCGAATTTCGCATGGTTCAATTCTCATCATTTGACCATCGAAGCACACTTCCCGGTGGTCCAGATTGGTTTGCCAATTCTGATGGTTTCGGTGGCGAACCAATTCCAAATTTCGAAGAAGTTCTAAAAGAACCTGATGAATCTGGTATTGGAGAATATCTTATGGCAGATGTTAAAGGATCAGGTGCAATTGTTCGACTTTGGACAGCTTCTATTTCTGGAAAACTTCGAGTTTATATTGATGATATGAATAATCCTTTATATGAAGGCGAAGCCGATTCTTTTTTCAGACGACCTTATAGTAATTTCCCGGAAATAAAAGAAATCAACAGCGAGCGATTTGGTAAAACAATTTATCAACGGGATGCCTCTTATGCACCGATTCCATTTGCAAAGCGAATCCGTATAGAATGGATAGGTAATGTAAAAGAAATTCACTTTTACCAAATTCAGTTTCGACTGTATCCAGCAAATATTTCAATTACTTCATTCCAACCAAATGATATTTTAACTTATAAAGATGTAATTGATAGAATAACTCTGGCACTCTCTGATCCGGATATGAATTTCACAACTAAATCAAAAAAACAATCCCAAAATTTCGATGTAACTGTTCCGGCTGGAGAAAAACTACAAGCTTTCTTGATGGAAGGTCCCGCAGCCATTGAGCGATTTTCCTTGCGCCTTACGGGAGATAATTTGGATAAAGCATTAAGACAAACGGTTCTCCATATTAAATGTGATGGCTATTCTTGGGGACAAGTTCAATCGCCTGTAGGTGATTTTTTCGGTGCTGCGCCGGGTGTTAATCCCTACAAATCGTTGCCATTTAGCGTAACATCCAACGGAAAAATGACCTGTCGTTATGTGATGCCTTTTCAAGATTCTATCCAAATTATGTTCGAAAACCAGGGTGAGGAAACAGTAAATATTAAAGGAGAGGTTTTACCGATGGACTTCACCTGGGATAATAACAGTATGCACTTTAGAGCTAGGTGGCGAGTGAATCATAATATTGTTGCTTCCAACCAGGATGTTCAAGATTTGCCATTCCTTTTGGCCAACGGAGAAGGTGTATATGTTGGCACAACATCATATTTATTGAACCCATCTCCAATCCCGACACCGTGGGGTAACTGGTGGGGAGAAGGTGATGAAAAAGTATTCGTTGATGACGATTTTGTTCCTTCCATTTTTGGCACTGGTTCAGAAGATTATTATAACTATTCATGGTCATCTCCAGATATTTTCTGCTTTCCCTATTGTGGTCAACCACGAAATGACGGACCGGGTAACCGAGGTTTTGTCACCAATTATCGCTGGCACATTCTTGATCCAATCCCATTTCATGAAAATATGAGATTTTTTATGGAGCTATTTAGCCACGAGCGAACACACGGAGTCTCGTATGCTCGTATTGCTTATCATTATGCCAAACCAGGTCTTACTGACGATCATCAAGCGATTATGGAAGAAGATTTAAGACATTTAAGCCTTCCCGACGAATGGCACCCGGCTTCAAGGTTCGGTGCGCGGAATTCCGTTTTTTATTCGGCAGAAGAAATCATCCTTAATAAGGAATCGACTATTATAAGAAAAGGTCGTCTCTGGGCCGATAGTCAGCTGCTTGTTTGGAATCCTCAAAAAGAAGGAGAAAGTAAAAATTTTACAATCCCTATTGCGCAAAAAGGAAAAAAACGGATTTATTTAACAGCAGCCTTAACACCCAAATCGGGAAAAATCCGGGTAATTTTGGATGGCAAACCCATAGCGAAAGACGATCGAATCATCAATCTTCATAGATCATACCGGACACTCCTCCGCAATTTTTCTTTTGGACCGGTTGAATTGGAAACTGGTAAACACAACCTAACTCTTGAATATTTAGGCGCCTCACACGAAATAAAAGCTCCAGAAATTTGTATTGATTTTTTTTGGATTCAGACTCTTGACGATTGATTCTCTGCAAGTAAACATCAGTTTGCAACTTATTACTTTAGCCTAAAATTGGGCTTAGCAGCTTACAGGGGAATACAAGGCAGCTAACCCTTTTGGCGTGTTTCTTGAATCACAATCTCTGCCATGGGTAGGGGATATCTTCAGCGTCATCCGGAGAGGACGGTATTGAAATTCTCTATTTCTTACGGACTTCTTATTGACAGTATATATTTTTTCTATGTATCATTGTTAATGAAGCATCTCAGAGGGTGGAAATTTGATGAAATTTAGAGAAAATCATCATGAATAAAAAAAGAAATTCCTATCGTGAGTAGAAATCTCAGCAGACCAAAAAAGGAAATTCCTATGGTCTTTCATTGGAGGAAATAATTATGAAAATGTTAAGAATAATATTTTATATAACCACCATATTTATAACCACCATATTCTCTCAAAATTATGATAAGAATCTATTTTCTAAATATTTCATAAAAGAAAAAGAGGTTTCACTTCAAACGGAAAATCTAAATATTGGTACATTTTGGGGCATTGTTACTGATTCAAATGAGAATATCATTTTACTCGATGCTAAGGGGCGTCAGGTTTTAGTTTTTAATCAGGATGGGAGATTTATAAGAAGAATTGGGAAACAGGGCCAAGGCCCTGGAGAGCATCAAAATCCTTCAACAATATGGTCAGATAAGAAGGGAAATGTATTTATCGGTGATCATAGCACTAGAAGAATTAATAAATATGATAAAAATGGTGACTACATTTCTTCCTTTATAACAACTTCAGGACACTGGCAAGCCATATCAATTAGAGCAGATTTAAATGGAGATTTATATTTAGGAGGATTAAAACCGGACCAATTTAATAACAGTCCCGGCACATGGATTAATAAATACACTAGAGAAGGTAAATATATAAAATCCTTTTATAATGATAACTTAAAGCAAGCTTGGGTAAGAATGATATCCCGTTTTGACTTTGATATATACAATGATCAAATTTATGCGATTATGCCAAACAAATATGAAATTTCTATCTTTAAAATAACCGGTAAATTAATCAAGACAGTTAAAAAAAAGCCATCGTATATTAAAGAATTAGACTCTAAAATAAAATTTAGCCGCAGTAAGTATCAAAACCCAAACGAAATGATAAAAAAACTTAAGGAGATATCGAAATCATGGAATAAGATACTGCGGATAAAATGTTTCAATGAGAAATATCTTTTATTGTTTATTGAAACAAATGATTTGATTAAGGATGTTTCCACTAAATACATTATTGATGTTTTAGATTTGGATGGAAATCTTCTTATTGGGAAAATCCCAACAGATTATCAATTCTTATATGCTGACTATGATAATAAGTTATATTTTTTAACATTCACTGATGAAGACGACGTTTTAACTGAAGATCCGGAATATAAAATCGGAATTTTCTGTTTTCGTGATTTAAAATGAAAAGAGAATATTTATTAGCCATAATAATCCTCTTGGCTCAGAGGGTGGAAATTTGATGAAATTTAGAGAAAATCGTCATGAACAAAAAAAGAAATTTCTATCGTGAAAAATTCTTTTATGCTATGGGTTAAATCATGAAGGAGAAGCGTAATCTAATAATCCTGTCAATTATTATTCTCTTATGGTTCTGTATATTAGTCCTGCCTGATAAATACAGAGAGCAAAAACTGGAGTGCCGTCGGGATATGGTCATTAATGATAAATCTTTGCAGGAGGGTGTTTTTCTCGAATATCCTGTCGATGTCACAGAAGACCCGAATGGAAATATTTATGTTTCCGACTTTAAGGGAAGATATGTATTAAAATATGGCTTTCAGGGAAAATTATCAAAAATAATCGGGAGAGAAGGACAGGGTCCCGGAGAATTTGGGGCACCATCTTTTCTTGCTGTAAGCGACAAGAGGCTTTTTGTCTGGGATCACCCCCAAAGTCGCTTGAATATCTTTAACCTGGAGGGGGAATTCATAAAAGCGAAAGGAATCTATTTCGTAGAAGGCTCTCCACGGAAGATGAAAGTTTTACCAGATGGTTGTCTTGTGATTGAAACCGAAAAATCTCACTTTTTTGAAGATAAGTTACAAGAATGCAGGATTGAAATATATTCTCCTGAACTGGAAAAAGAGAAAACGCTTTATACGAAGGATGTTCTACGGAATAAGTACATCACGGAGCCGCTACGGACAAATATTCCAATGCCTTTCCAGCCGGACGTTCATTGGGATATAACCCCTGAGGGAGAGATTGTTGTGGGATATTCGGGGAAGGATGAAATTGAGATATATGATGTGGAGAAAGGGAGGATTTTGACATTTTCTCATTCTTTCCCACTAGAAAAAGTGACAGCCGAGGATAAAGAGGTCTTTTTCCAACATCTAGGCTTCGGATCTTTCGGAACAAAATCCAGAAAAGGAGCTCCGGATTTTACTAAAAAGCATGTTTACTTCCCGAAATTAAAACCATATTTTAATCACATTCTTGTGGATAAGGACGGACGTATATTCGTGGGGCTGTACAAGAGAGGGAAAGAAGGGATGCAGAGTTACTGCGATGTCTTCAGTCCAGAAGGGATCTTTCTTTATGAACTTGACTTATGTCCTGAGATAAATTTTTCTCAGATAAAGTTCATAAGTCGACTGGATCAGTCTTTCTGGATGATAAAAGAAAGTCTTAGCAGTATGATTGAAGTAGTCAAATATATAATAACCTCTGAATAACAAACCATCGGGGGTGAAGAGAATGGGAAGAAAAGTTTTCTTTCTTATTTTGACATTATGGGTGGGGCTTTTCTGTTGTAAAAGTTATTATGAGAAGAATCTTATTCCTGCCGAGAAATTTTCTGAAATCAGATTGAATAGCTCTTTACTTAAACCGGCCTTTATTCTAGGAAAGAAAATAAACCAAGGCAATGAATTCAACTCACCGACAGCATTAGCCGTAGATAAAAATGGGAGAATCTATGTCTCTGAAAGAGAAAATCATAAAGTTCATGTGTTTTCAAGAGAAGGAGAATATCTTCATTATGTGGAATGTTTCTATCCTGAGGATATCGTTGTAGACGGGAGTGGCAATCTCTATGTGTTGGAAATTATCCCTGAAAAAAAGTCGGGGTATGTGAAAAAGTGGTCCAATGATGGGACCTTCCTCAATATGGAAGTCCAGGTGCCTTTTGACTCCAAACAGATAGTATGCTGGGAAGGATGTATTTTTGTATCCAGTTGTGTCGTGCTCCCAGGAAGGATTTGGGAATATAATATTTATAAAATTTCTCAGGATGGTACTAATCTGACTAACGTAAGAAAGGTGGTGGGAGAAGAACCGAATCGTCTCCGTCGAACTGCACAAAATGAAACTCTCTTTTGTCTTGATCGGAATGGTAATCTAATCGTGGCTTACCGGTTTTTACCAAAAGTCGAAATTTTTAATCTCCAGGGAGAATGTATATCTTATTTTGAATATCGCCCCGAAATAAAAAACAAAAAGAAACCTATTGTTCTAGTGCTTTTAGAAAAAAAGATTACTTATGTAGAAAAAACAGAAGAAGGAGAAAAAGGATTTGGAGAGTTTGTATATGGTGATAAGGAATACCCTGTTTGTCTTGATGTCATCTGTGATGGTGAGGGGAATATCCTTCTTCTAGTAGCAAGGAACCATAACAAGGAAGAGGCATGTGATTTATACACGTTCGATATTTCAGGGAAATTGTTGGCAAAGGTGGAACTACCGATTCCCTGTAAAAAGATTTATAAAGACTTTTACCAAAGATTTTATTTCTTGAGTCCGTCCGTGGCAAAGGCAGTCTTTGTTTACGAACGTGTGAAAAAGGGAATGGATGTTGCTCCAGAAAAATCCAAAGAGCAAAAAGAATCCCTCAAATTATCACACATTTTGAGAGAATTAGCTGATTATTGTGAAAGATTAGAAAACACATCCTTGGATTTTGTTTGTTTGGAAAGCATTGAAGAAAAGATTTATTATCCCTCAAGAGATGGGACGTATCGTTTTTTTCATAAGAATACCTATCTTTATGATTATCAATTGGTGAGGAAGAATAACACTGTCCAAGAAAAGAGGATTCTTCTGGAAGAGAATGGTGAAAAAAAACATGTGGAGGGAGCCTTGCTGAAAACAAAGATTATTGATTATAGATACGTGCTTTTCGGCCCCATAGGTCTTCTCAGCCGAGGTTGGCAGTCGTTTCATGATTATCGCCTAATTGGGAAAACAATTCATAACGGGAAAAAGGCTTATATTTTGGAAGTCATTCCAAAACCCACTCAAAAGTTTGACCATCTTTATGGAAAGGTATGGATGGGCGTGGAGAAATTCAACATTCTGAATATCGAATGGGTCCAGGAGTCCTTAGGGAATTACAAATTAATCAAACAGAAAGCAGAAGACCTCCGTGCTCGGCCCAATATTATTTGTAATTCCGAGTATGAGTACGAGAAGAATGGGATCATGTTTCCCAGCAGATATTCTGTCAAAGAAATATATTTGGGAAGGAGGGGGGAAAGGTATATTCTATCAGAAATGCAGGTTCGTTATAGAGATTACAAGTTTTTTACTGTGGAGACTCAGGTGATTTATAAATAATCCGGAAAGACTCTTAATGGAACTTTTCAGAATGATATGGAGTTAGATTGAAGATCACAAAAAAAATGAAGAATGATTGATTTTTCTAGGAGAATTTGAGCAGTTGATCTGATCAATAAAACAGTGATTCTCCCATGACTAAACGTTTCTACAAAAAACTTCGTCTAACAAAATGATGAACATGATTGTAAAATGAGAGGAGCAGATTTGTGCCGGAGAAAGGTGAAAAATCTAGATGGATGAAGAGAAGATAAAGGGAGAAGTCTTCTTTAAACATACGATTTATGAGGAAAAAGTTATATATGAGGCAAAATTCCACTACAATGAGTTAGATAACTAAAAAAGATTAGAAATCTTTCATTCGAAACACTAAATTTGAGGTGAAAAAAAATTAGGCAGTGGATCTTGGTTAAAGAATCCTGTCGACAACAAAAATAATTTTCTATATATTATTTAATAGCAATAAAGGAGGTAAGATCATAAAAACAAAATTTCTCATTATCATGCTTTTCGGTTTCAAAGAAACTAATCCTGAGAAAGGAGACCGATGATGAAAAGACTATTTATATTTTTTATCCTACTGAGCCTTTACTGTTTTCTTCAGCCTAATTTGATCGATATATATAAAAAGGGAGAAGTGACAATTGTCCTTGATCCAGCATTTGGGAAAGCCACAGATTGGGAATCACTAAATTTTTCTACGAGAAAATACTTTGCCTTTGCACCGGATGGAAGAATTTTTGCATCTGATTCATACGAGCATAAAATCTATGTACTAGATAAAAAAGGAAATTTGATTAAATCTTTCGGCCGAAGTGGTCAAGGTCCAGGAGATTTCACTCGTCCTCAAGATTTATCAATATTGGATGGCAAATACCTTGTTGTTGGAGAATATGCTCTTAATAGAAGAATCAGCATATTAGATTTGAACGGGAACTTTTTGAAACTGTTTGTAACAAAATATTCTGTTTTTGATTTGAAAGCTTTAAAAAACAATAAGATTGCTATTTTGACACAGAAATCCGTACCTTCCGGGAAAGGAACTTATATCACTAATTATCGTGTAATTATAAAAGATATTATGGCTGAAAAGGATATTAATGTTGTCCCTTTTGTACAAGAGGTAAAAAAGACAAATATTACACTCGGTCCCTTTCGCGGCAAGGTTTTCATCTCAAAAATTAATGATGATAAATTGCTTGTGGGATTTTCAGATATTCCTGAAATCTCTATTTATTCTCTGGATGGACAGAAATTGAATTCCTTTGAAGTGAATTTAAAACGAAAGAGAGTTACTGGCGATATGAAAGAAGCATATTTTAGAATGCTTGAAGGAATGGCAGAAAAAAGAACTCAATTAAAACAATGGATACAAAAAATGCGAAAAGAAGATGTGTTCCCGGATCATATCCCTTATTACAATCGAATCGTTGTTGATTCGGAAGATAACATATTTGTTTATAAGAATATATGGGCTGAAAAAGTAAAGATTAGAAAAGATCCATTTGAGCTTGATGAAGTTAAGTTTCAGATATATTCAAAAGAAGGACAGCATATATGTGATGCAAGAATAAATTTTGGCAATTTGAAGCCTTTTTATCCCACATATTTTTTTGAGAATTATGTATACGCACAGCTAAAAAAGAAAGGTGATAAAAATTATAACTTTATGAAATTAAAGTTAAGATGAAAAAACGTAAACTATCTGTAAAACAAAATTGGCGTCTCATCCTTGATCGTAAGAAGAAACTATTTGTTTCATATAAGTTAAAATCCACATAAAAGGAGGGTGAAGCAATTCTTATGGCGTTGGCTGGACAACGAAAAGAGCCCAGGATTTACTCGAGTGGTTTGGAGATATCCTCATTCTCTATTCTAAGGAAATAAAAAAATGAATTTATCTTCTGTCTTACGATTCTTTTTTACCTTAACTGAAAATTGACCTTAATTTCTCTTTTAATTCTTCCTTTATTTTTTTTTGCCACTCATAAAGTAAACAGCAGTTTACATCTTCTAACTTCTGCCTAAAGCCTAGCTTAGCTGCTTACAGGGGAATACAGGGCAGCTAACCCTTTTGGCGTGTTTCTTGAATCACAATCCCTGTCATGGGCAGGGTATATCTTCAGTGTCATCCGAAGAGGGACCTGGAGAGTTTGTGCCTCCTCTATCATTACATTTGGATTCAAAGGATCTAATTTAAGCTCCGATTAAGGTTTGTGAGTGCTTGTGAAAAAAGTAACTTTACTGATATCAACTATATGCCAACGCAAATGCAAGTAATCCGCAAATGCAATCCGTAAATGCTCCGGCCTCGGAATGACCTTGTATATTAGTCTCTGTATATGTTTTTTCTATGATTTACTGCGAGAATCATAAGTTCTTTACTTTCATAATCCAGCACGAAAATGACACGGTAATCCCCAACTCTATACCTGAGAAGGCCCCGAAATTGTCCTTTGAGTGGTTTTCCCATTTTTTTAGGGCTGCTCTTGAGATGACTTTTTACTTTATTTATTATTCTTCTGGCTGCTGGTTTATCCAGTTTTTTTAAATCTTCTATTGCATCTTCATGCCATATGACTTTAAAGTCCAAGTTCATCCTCTGCTTCCTTTGTGCTCAGATATCTGGCGTTTTTTTTATTCAACCGCTCCAGAGCAATATAGCCATCATCAAAATCCTCAAGATACAATTCGATCATTTCCCTTATATACGAGCTTTTTGTTCGTTTTGTTTTTTTAGCGAGATTGTTAAGTTGATCATAAGTCTTTCCATCCAGCCTAACGGTAATTATAGACATAAAAATCTCCTTGTATTAATTATATTCTATATATTACTTGTACTACATTTATTCCATTTGTTCAATAAAAAAATGAATTTATCTGATAGGAGATGTTCCGAGTCTTTTTAAATGGAGCTTTTTACCCTTAAAATCAATGCACCATTTCTTTATTTGATTCGTTTGGCTTCGAATATACCGTCGGGCTGATTGAACTCGGCGGCTGTGACATGACCATTTTCGTCCATCTTGAACTTGACGCTGATTATTTTGACCTGTTTGAGGATGAATTCATCTCCCAGCGCTGGAACTAGTTCGTATTCCGGCTGTCCTGGTACCATCATGGTAAGAATGTTTCCCTTGAGGCTCACCGTGACTGTCTGATCCATCAAAGCGTATTTCCCGACAAACTTTTGAAGATAGGAGGGGTCAGAAAGCTGTGCATTGGGTTTCTTTTTGAATACTATGGCTTCCAGTGTTGGCTCGAAAGGAGCCTCCAAAGCCGCCACAAATCCGTTGAAATCGGTGCGGAATGTCAGCTTCATGTCTTCGAATGTGGGATCCTCAACTTTTTTCCCATTAAAAGTTTCATAGTGCCAGTGATCGAGAGGCGTGGTGATGCCGTTGTAAGTAAAAACCAGCTGCCCTTTCTGGAGAAAGACTTTCAAATCTCCGTAACCCGGATGATTGTATTCGCCAGCATATTCCTCCAGTTTGTGCGCCGGCTGAGTGCCGGGCCTGCGCCTGGTCTGTTTTTTCTTCTCGGCCTCCTTTTGCGCTTCCTCACCTTTGGCTTTTCTCTCGGCTGCCTCTCCAATCCAGTCCTTGGGCTCGAGACCCAGAATGCGGTCTGCCGCATGCCGGATGAGAAGCTCAGACAGGCCAGTCCCGTTTTTGTTGGCTAGTACCACGAATCCTATCCCGTCTTGAGGCATGAGGCAAACCATTGCAGAGAATCCATCGATGTTGCCGCCGTGATGGACGCGCTGGTGGCCTCGGTAGGAGTCGACAAACCACGCCATTCCATAATCAGCCGGAGTGATTTCCGGGATGGCAGGCGTATTTCCTGTGGGCATGTGAGCCAGATGCATGTCCTCAATCGTTTGGGCATTGATGATCGACTTGCCATTATACTTCCCTTGATTGAGATGCACTATGAGCCAGTGGCTCATCTCATTCACGCTGGAATTGATGGCCCCTGCTGGGCCGATATTGCTGATATTGCGGAAGGGAATTTTCTCGATTTTGCCCTTCTCTTCGCGGTAGGGGAAGGCGAAATCCGTGTCTTTTTGGGAATCAAGCACAGAAAAATTTGTCCGCTTCATTTCCAGGGGATCGAGAACACAGGTACGAACCGCCTCTTCCCACTTCTGTCCTGTGATGACTTCTATGAGGTAGCCGGCCGTCAGAAACATCAGGTTATTGTACTGAAATTTTTCCCTCAGGTCTGCCGTGGGTTTGAGATACGCCAGCCGCTTCACAAATTCTTGCCGGCTGGCCGTATAATTGTTGTACCACACCAGGTCATGACGTGGTAGGCCGGCGCGGTGAGTTACCAGGTCTCGGGGCGTCAGGTGTTCGCTGGCGAAAAGGTCGTAGAGGTTGAACCAGTGGATATACTCATGCACAGGGGTTGTCCAATTCAGTTTGCCTTCGTCTACAAGGGTGCCCATGGTGAAGGTGGTGAAGGCCTTGGTGGCTGAGCCAATGGCCAGGAGAGTGTCTTTAGTCATAGGAATTTTCTTTTCCACATCGCGGTAACCGAAGCCCTTGGAAAAGATGACTTCATTATCTGCCACGATGGCTATGGCCACTCCGGGTACATTAAGGCTTTTCAATCCCTTTTCGACTGTCGCATCAAAACCGGCGAGAGATTTCTTGGCTTTTGCCGCGGGACCGGCTTCGCGGTTCAGAGTGAACGGAATCGTTTTGCCGCTCTGTATAAAATTCCCGGTTATCTTCATCTTGTCATCGCTGAAAGTCCCTTTGAATGTCGGGCTGCCCGGCACGCCGGATATCTCAAAGCTTACTTCCATTCCGTCAATGCTGATACTGGCAAGCGGAAGATCCTTGGCCTTTTGGGCGGGAATGGAAATATCCCCGGCCCAGGATCCGTCAGGCTTATGGCTGAAGTCTATGTTGATAGCGAGAGTCATCTCTGGAATGTCGATAGACCCTTCCCAATGGCCTTCCAGCGATGGAGACTTAGCAGAAAGAAAGGCGGATGGATAGAACAGCAGTGCTGTACATAAGACAATGAGAAAAATGTAAGATCTCTTCATGGTTTTTTTCTCCCTTAATCAATATTTTAATATTTTTCTTATTTTTTAATACCATAAATCTAGGGACACAATCAATAGTGTCCCAACGTTTATAAAATTCATATGGGAAATATTTATTTAATCCGATATTCTGATATCGTATTAAGTTTCTCAATTAGATTTAAACTCTAATAAGGGGAGATAATAAAATTAGCCATATTAACGTTTTTTATCTGATTATTTGGGTTCTCATTTTATTACCAAACCGGGGCCACGGCTTTGGCAGTGAGCCGTACATGATTCAGCGCCGGTGGGACTATTTCGTCAAATACCTGATGGGAGCGGAGCCGCCGCGGGAATACAAATTCAAGAGGGAGACAGCACAAAGAAGGTAACCGATGTAGGAGGACCCGATTCTCTTCCAATACTACGATGTTCTTTTTATGAATTTATCTTTGATATCCTAGTGTGATTTTACTATAATAATATATAGGTAATATTGAAAGCAACAGGGGTATAAGAGCAAAGAAGTCAAACTAATATGATCAGGAACCCGGAAAAGCTTGCCCGATTCGATAGAGAATACCAGAGAAAACAACGGGTTGATATAGCTCACAATTTTCTTATTGTGGAATCCTTATATGCCGAGGCGGTTTACCTTGGCACTTTCTCACGCCTAGACCCGCTGGATGGATTAGAGGTCGATATAAAAATAGCAAAGGTTATTAATAATCTTTCAAAGACTCCTTAAACATCTCTCCCGCGAATTAGATTCTGCTAAGATTCCTTACATGGTCATTGGAGGACAGGCTGTGATGGTCTATGGTGAGCCTAGGTTGACTAAGGATATTGATATAACTTTGGGCATCAATGTTGATGAGCTGAACAGGATTATAGGTGTAGTAGATGCGATTAAATTAAAAATTATCGGTGATGACTTTAAAAATTTTGTAAAAGAGACCTTGGTCAAGCTTGTCTTGTTTATTGTCAGCCTTAGCAAGACGTTAAAGAAAATAAAGCGTTCAGATACGGATTAGTCGAACAAGACCCCAATGATGAGCCGGCCGACAAACTTCTTGCAAAAATTGCCAAAAAGAAGAGATGTAAGATTTTAAAACAATAATTTGACAGATTTTATTACATGTGCTATATTTATATTGACCTTGAAAGTGGAGGTGCAAAATGGCGGATACCTTCTATAAAAAATTAGGTACACGGATTAAAGCCTTAAGAGAGCAAGCTGGATATTCACAGGAGAAGTTAGCTGATTTACTTAAGATAAGCAGAGTTTCACTATCTCAAATTGAAACTGGAGGTAGAAAAATAAGTGCCGGGGAAATAGCGGAGCTCTCAAAGATATTTAACATTGCTTCAGATATTTTACTTGATTTAAAAAAGGATATAAAAGTTGTCTTAGAAAAAAAGACTAAACCTACAAAAACAAAGCCAGAAATTCGTATTAACGTACCGCAAAAGAACTTAGAAAAATTTAAGGAGGTTTTGCTCTATATCCTTAATAAAGTGGGTTCAAAGCCGAATATAGGGGAGTCTGTGTTATACAAAATCCTTTATTTTATTGATTTTAATTATTACGAAAAGTATGAAGAACAGCTTATAGGCGCCACTTATATAAAGAATAATTATGGCCCCCACCCCTAAAGAATTTTTAAAGGTAATTGAGGAGATGGAGGCCAAAAAGGAGATAGTTAAAGTTAAAGGCAAATATTTTCAGTACCCACAAAGAAAATACCTTCCTTTAAGGGTACCAGATTTATCTAAGCTAAATGAAGACGAAAGAAATATGATAGATTTTATTTTATGGAAACTTTCCGATATGAATGCGATACAGATAAGCGAATATTCCCACAATGATGTTCCCTGGCTTACTACAGATGACGGTGAAATAATAGATTACGAATCTGTTTTTTACCGCACCCCGGAATACTCCATGAGGTCTTACAGTGAAGAAGATATTCAATGAAGTAAGGTCCCTCAGAGAATTTGAAAAGGATTTAAAGAAACTCATCAAAAGATTTAGAACGCTGAAAGACGATTTAGATATATTTACAGAAAAACAACTTCGGCTTTTTCATAAATTAGGCGTAGATAATAAGGGAATAGTCCAAATATCAGATCTTGGCATCGCATACCCGAAAGTATATAAAGCAAGAAAATTTGCATGTAGATCCTTAAAAGGAAGAGGTTATGCAAGTGGCATTAGGGTAATTTACGCCTATTTTGAAGATGAGGATTGTGTGGAATTTATTGAGATTTACTATAAGGGCGACAAGAAGAATGAAGATAGTGAAAGAATATTAAGATATTACAGCAATGGAGGGTGAAAATCAGTTTATCTTGTTTATTGTCATGGAAAGAAAATAGCTGGCAGCCAAAAAGGAAATTCTTATAGTTTATTAATATGCGTAACACTAGCAAGAAAGCTGTTATTGCTGCACTGTTTGGGAACCTTAGTATTGCAGCATTCAAGCTTGTAGCAGCTTTGTTAAGCGGTTCTTCTTCGATGCTTGCGGAGAGTTACCATTCTATCTCAGACACCTTTAACCAAGTTCTCCTTCTTTACGGTTTGCGTCGCAGTAAGAAAGCCCCAGATAAGAGCCATCCATTTGGACATGGAAAAGAGCAGTTCTTCTGGTCATTCATGGTTGCAATTCTCTTGTTTGGAATTGCTGGGACTCTGTCTATAAGAGAGGGCTATCATAAATTACTGAGCCATGAACCGATCAGCCGTATTGGACTTGCATATCTTGCAATTGCCGTAGGGATAATATTTGAAAGCTATTCGTTAAGCATTGCGGTCAGGAGCTTAAAAAGAGAAATGGGGATTGAAAAGCACAAGAACCTCATTGAAGGGATAAAACGCAGTAAGGATCCAACGACTCTAACAGTTCTCTTTGAAGATTCGCTTGCATTAGCCGGACTTTTGATTGCAGCAGTGGCAATTGCCCTTGTTCGAGTTACAGGAGTTTTGATTATAGATGCTATTGCTTCGATTGTAATCGGGGTGTTGCTCATGATCTTTGCACTTTTTCTTGCATATGAGACAAAGAATCTCTTGGTGGGGGAATCGGTAACGCCGCTCAAAAGGAAAAAAATTTTAAAGGCTGTCAATTCCTTTGATGAAGTGAATAAAGTTATAAGCCTTAAAACAATGCATTTCAGCTCGGATGATGTGCTGGTTACAGTCGAAATTAATTACAGAGATGACATAATTGTTGATGAGCTTGAGAAGGTGAATGACAGAATTGAAAGAAAGATAAAGAAGATTATCCCTAATGCTAAGATATACTTAGAGGCAGAAGATCAATAAAATTTTGGGGATGCGACGTGCTAATTCCAATTTAATCAACAAGATAAACCTTTTTTTGGGGAAAATAGACAAAATTTCAAGGGAAAAGGGTCTTTATTATTATAGTAATGAACCTGGAAGAACTTTATGATCGATTTGGGGACAGACTCTACCGCTATCTCTTTGTTAAATTGGGCTCAGCAGAGGATGCTGAAGATGTATTGCAGGAAGTCTTCTATCGTTTAGCGCGATATTCCATCCGCTTAAAGTTTGTCCGCGGGCATGCAGCTTTTATATTTCAGATCGCCCGTAATGAGGCCAACCGTTTTCTTGGTAAAAAGATGCGGGAACGGTCTGATTGCCGGAATAATCCTGAACTACATGAGATTATACGGGCTTCGATATCAGGCCCTGATAAAGAATCTGAAAACCTTTTATCTACGACTCTCGTGCAGCTGCCAGAAGAGCAGCGCGAGGTCATTGTTTTAAAATATTTTGTAGAATTGACCTTTAGGGAGATTGCCTCTGTCTGTGGCATTTCGATCAATACTGCTGCCAGCCGGTACAGCTATGGCATAGTAAAACTCCGCTCTCTGTTGGAGGGAAAATTATGAAAAACCAAAACGACCAAAAGATAGAAGATTTTCTAAGTAGTTTTTCCCGCAAACCGGCTCCACCTGCGCTAAAGGGAAAGATATTACATACAGCCCAGCGGGAAAGAGCAGAAACCAGGATAATGACCTCTGGGTTGTGGAAGGTTGTTTTATGCTGTACCACCTGTATTTTATTGTTTCTATTGCTAGATACTATTATCTCCTACCACCAGAAAAAGATCATCGCTTCTCTGGTTGGTATACAACCTATTACCCAAGTTCAAAAACAGGATGACTCTGTTTTACGCCTGGTCCGGCTTTTATACGTGTCACCGGAGACTGAAAATATGGCCTGGCTGAAAGGTAGATTATTAAGAAAGCATAAATCGGATAGAAATAGCCGTGTTGATGAATTTCTGCGGTTAAAGGAGGAATTAAATGGGAACAAAATTTAAAAGGATTCTGGTTAAAATTGGTATCGTACTCATGATAATTGTTACTATATGTCTTGTGACTCGTACGATCTTTAATTACATGACTGGAAAAAAACTGGAAAAAACTATAGAAAAAATGAAAGCTGCGGACAAGATAATGAAGTTTGCGGAATTTGAACCGGACTGCAGGGATGATGACAATGCTGCACTGCCCTGGAAAGGCGTAGAAGCAATTCTGCAAATAAAGCCTGGACAAAGAGCTATCCTGAGCAAAGCCCTGAAAGATATTTTTTACAATGAGCTAATGAGTGAGGATACACGGAAGAAAATAGAAATAATGGTAGAAAAAAACCAGAGGGCCATGTTGCTGATTCAGGATACAGGGCAAAAACCTTGTTTTAAATATAATGAGGATTGGAATAAATATGGTTTAGAAATGTTGGGTCCAAGAGCAATAAAGGCCATTCAAGCATTCCGCCTGTATGGTTTAGATGCCGTAATCAAAGCGGGAAAAGGCAGACTGACGGAGGCTCTGGAACAAAGCCGCATCGGGATGCAGTTTTCTCGTAAATATTTGGACGAGCCTTTGCTGATAAACACTTTAGTTGCTTTTGCACAAATGAGGGCCCAGATCCTTTTTCTTAATAAAATAGCTGACGGAAAAGAGATAGCCACAGAAACCTTACTAGATATTTTGATAGAACTGAATACAGAATTCTGGCGCAAAGGCTTGGTAAGAAGTTTTGAAGTGGAAAAAATCTTAAGCTTAGAAACACGGACAAGATGGTTAAGGGGAGAATACAATATAACAGGTGTAGATGTGAGTTTTTGGGATAAAATATATTATTGGATATTCAGACCGGTCTTAAAATCCGACATAGTCTGGTCGCTTGACCAATTTTCAGAAATGGAAAAAGTGGCTGAATTGCCCTATAACCAAACCTATGAGACCAGGGAAAGATTAATTAAAAAACAAGAGGACATCCCTTGGTTATATAAATGGAGTGATTTCCTGGTCCCATACCTTGAGACCGTCATGTTTAAAGAAGCCAGGCTGGAAGCCGATCTTAATGCTGCCCGTATTGGTATAGGCTGCAAGATCTATCAGAACCGTGAAGGCCGCTTCCCGGAAAAAATCTCAGATCTGGTACCGGATATACTGCCGGAGGAACCGCTGGACCCGTTTACCGGAAAGCCGTATATCTACCGCTTACAGGACGACGGCTTTATCGTTTACAGCCTCGGCTCCAATCAGAAAGATGACAACGGAAGAGGCACCTTGGAAATAACGTCAATAGTAATGGAAAAAGACGATGATATTGCCTGGAGGGAGACAAGGCAAAAGTAGATGCAGTAATTTTTTCCACTGCTATTGGAGAGACTGGTTTTGGTGCAGCAGGATTAACTGAGACCCAAGAAGTAAAGGAAGGATTTAGTGTTGTCACGGGTACTTTTAAAGGTGTTGATAAGCATCCTGGAACACTGCTTGGAACGCATAAACAGATAGTAAAACTAATCGTTGCGCGGGAATCAGGTGTAATGCTTGGGGGAGAAGTAATAGGTGGAGCGAGTACTGGAGAATTGATAAATATTATTGGGCTTGCTATTCAAAACAAAATGGCTGTAAATTCCATTTTGACTGCCCAGATTGGAACTCATCCACTACTTTCTGCACCGCCAACTGCATATCCTATTATCAAAGCTGCTGAAGTTATTGAAAAAAAGATTAAATCAGTGTAGTAAATTCAATCAGTGTCTGCCTAGTTAATATTTCGGGCAGCCCTAATGGTATTGTTCCTATCCCTTTATCAGATGTTCTCAGAATTCGTTATGGGAAAGATAAATTTGTGACGGATAGAGTAAGTATTGTAATATATCGGGCGATTTTGCTTATTTTATCTGGAATCTTTTCTCACAATCCAGGCAGATGAACTCGTTTTTCTTGGTTCTTTTTTTTCTGTGAGATTTGGTGTTAAGAAGTGCGGTGGCTATGGCGATGAGGACGAGGATGAGGATGACGGGATGAAGCTGGAGCAGTATGAATACAGTTCCTGCCACGCCGAGGAGTAAAAACGCCGCAACAAGGACGATCCAGAACGGATAATCGGTTTTGAACTCCTGTTCCGCCGATGCGATGTTGTCCGAACCACAATAGGGGCAGTGACGATACCCCTTCGGATATGGATCCTGTTCCATAGTAAATCATTATAAACCAGGACTTTCCTTAAATACAGAACTACTTTCAGGCGCTCACCTTACCGTTTGTTCAGCATATCCCTGAGATTTAAGATTCTGCCTCCGAAAATCGCGCCTGAATAGAACCGTCCCAAAACACTTTTTCAGATCCGTTGAGAGGATTTACTGTTTGGATTTTTCAAATGATTTCGTTTTAGAGGACTGCTCCTGGACTTCTTAGTTTTTTTTCTTCTTGACATTGAAGTTAAACAAAGATAAATTTCAATCCACATGAAAAGAAACACAATTGCACGTAGAAACAGAAAAAAGCTATTCAATCTGGCTTTCCTTTTCTTTTTTCTGACAATTACACTATTTATCAACTTTTTTCACACAGAAACAACTCTTACGGAAAGAGATGACTGTCCTGCTTGTCAGTTCCTGAATTCCACACTTGCCACCAGCCAGATTCACTTCTTCCATCTGCGGTCTCCTTTGATAACAGGAATTCTGAAAACATCATATTCTTTTCATTATATTTACATCTCAATTATTGAATCCTCCTCTCGTTCCCCTCCCGAGATTTAATTTCATTGATAAACTGATCTACTCTAATTTATCTGAACAGGAGTGGTCAGTACTCTGAAGTTAATTTTTAAGTACAACACATTAATTTTTGGAGGGAACAATGATAAAAAAATTAATGATCTTATTAATAATTTTCACAAGTTTAATCTCTTCTCTGCTTCTCCAAGCCCAGCAAGCAACAATATCTAGCTCTGGAAAGCAGCATATTGGAGAAGCTAAATTCTTAAAGCTTTCCGGCGTTGTTAAGGCCTATGAAGGCGATCCCATTAAAAAAGCGGTTGTTTTAATTCCGGAAATCGCTAAATCCACAGAAACCGATGAAAGTGGAACATTCGAAATTCGAGCTGTCCCTCCCGGAAAATATCATATTGAGGTCTATGCAGACGGTTATATGGATTTCCGTTCTGAGCAATTTGACCTAATAAAAAGCAACATGATATTCAATGTTAAATTGCTGAAAAAACTCTCAGAGGAAATTGTCGTAACAGCTACAAGGACTCCAAAGCTCTATGTTGAGGTTCCAGTAAAAACCGAAATCATTACTGCAAGAGAAATCGAACAAAAACAGGCATCTCAATTGGCTGAATCCCTTTGCCTTTTAACAGGTATCAGGGTTGAAAACAATTGTCAGAATTGTAATTTTACACAGGTTCGTATTAACGGAATGGAGGGGAAATACTCACAAATCCTCATTAACAATTCCCCAATTTTCAGCTCAATGATCGGAGTCTATGGACTAGAACAAATTCCGGCAGAAATGCTCAACAGGATCGAAGTAGTAAAAGGCGGTGGCTCGGCTCTCTATGGAGGAAATGCTGTGGCTGGAGTGATAAACGTTTTGACTAAAGAGCCGATGGGAAATAAAACAAAGATAAAATTGCATCAGGAATCAAATAATGGAGAGCCTTATACAAATCTGGGCTTTCAAAATAGTCTAGTCACCAAGGATGGAAATACAAAGGGTATCCTTTTTGCCAACTACAAAAGAAGAGATCCGGTCGACTTAAACGACGATGGCTTTTCTGAAATTGGCCGTTTAAGAAGTACGAACTTTGGATTAAACTTTTATAATTATTTTCCTGACATTAAAGGTAAACTCAAGCTAGGCTTGATCAGAATCACTGAAGACAGACG
Organism: Candidatus Aminicenans sakinawicola JGI OTU-1; assembly: GCA_000493965.1. Classification (GTDB taxonomy): domain Bacteria; phylum Acidobacteriota; class Aminicenantia; order Aminicenantales; family Aminicenantaceae; genus Aminicenans; species Aminicenans sakinawicola. The sequence continues at coordinate 105,115 of AWNV01000003.1, read as the reverse complement.
AGGAGGAGACCTGTTTGATAGACCTCCTCATGAAGCCAATATCGCTGAGTGGATAAACTCAGATCTTTTAGATTTTTCTTTGGATTGGAATCAATATCTGACCAAAAAGATGTATTGCAATATTTCCTTTTCCCATATGTATGCAGAAAGAGATACGTATTACGGAGCCGGAAAGAATCTTAATGCCTACGGATCAACAAAAAATCCTGTAACCTTTCTAAACACGCAGATAAATTATCAAGGGGGTTCACACCTTATTTCTGCTGGAGTTCAATTTAAAGTAGAAAAAATCAAAGATAGAGCCCTGGGATATGGGAGAGAAATCGACGACGATTATAATGAGTTTGGATTTTTCGCCCAGGATGATATCAAATTCAACAAAACCGTTTTTCTTCTCGCAGGCATAAGATTAAGCAAGCATTCATTGATCGATGATCTAATCTTTAACCCAAGGATGAGCCTTCTTTTAAACCTTACAAAGGATCTAAGCTGGAGAACAACATTCTCAACCGGTTACAGGGCACCTCAGGTTTTTGATGAGGATCTTCACATTACCCAAGTTGGAGGTGAAGGAATGATCATTGAAAATTCCTCGGATCTAAAGAAAGAAGGGTCTTACGGTGTGAGCACTGGTTTTGATTTTGGTAGAGAGATCGAAAGAAATGTGTTTCAATTCAGTGTAGAAAGTTTCTACACGTTGCTAAAAGATGCCTTTGTTCTTCATGAACAGGAATTCGACCCGAGAGAAAACGCAATGGTTTTTGAAAGAATAAATGGGTCGAATGCAAAAGTGTTTGGACTTTCTACTGATCTCGGCTACGGATTTGGGACATATTTATCTTTTGGTGCTGGATTAACAGTCCAGCGAAGCAGATTCGATGAGCCCGAACCAGATTTCAGATCTAGAGATTTTTTCAGGAGTCCTAATTCTTATGGTTATGCCCGCTTGAATTATGAAAACTCAAGAATTGCCTGTATAAATATATCCCTGGAATACACGGGAAAAATGAAGATCCCCCATTTCGCTGGGTATATCGATAAAGATAGGTTGGAAACGGGCCAAACTTTTTGGGTCGTGAATACTACTCTTAAAAAGACCTTCAATTTGGGTCAAAGCAACCAAGCCAGCGTTTTCGTTGGAGCCTATAATCTATTTGATTCTTATCAGAGCGATCTGGACAAAGGAATTGAGAGAGATGCAGGCTATGTCTACGGGCCAGCTCGACCTAGATCTTTCTACACAGGATTCGAATTTTCATTCTAAAAATAAGTTATGAATAATTATATAGCCCGTTCGCTGAAGGGGCCATTTTTTATTTGATAAAGATTAGAAAGAAATTTCTTATCCTTCAAATTATTATAAGGTCAGAACTCATGAATACTGAAACAAGTCTTAAGACTTCAGATTTAGGGGATTTAAGTAAAGAAACTTATCTAACATCACAACAGAAAGAAGATATGAAGAAAATGGCTGAAGTTGCGAAACAAGCTGCAAAGGAAAGTATTGAAGCACTTAGAAAGGAACTCAAAGACAAACCATATTACACCAGAAAAGATATAGAAATCTTCTTAAAATATAAGGAGCGCTACGATGATGCCCTTCAAGGAATAATGCTACTTCAAGAACAACTGGACTAAAATATCGCCCCCTTTTTTCAATATAAAAGTTCCTTTTAATTCTATGATTTTTCTATTATTTACTTTGACACCCAACTCGGCCTTCATCTTTTCCTCAAAATCTTTAGTGCCTACAAAAGTATAACTTTTTGATTATTTTATGGATGTCATAAACAGAAGAAGGGAGATTATTACTCCGACAAGGATCCAGCTTCCTCCAAAACCAATGTAATCCATTTTAGATGGCTTGAGCACTTCCCAGTTAGATCCTGGAAATAGTTTATCCTTCTCGAATCTTTGAGGATAATTGTAGGATTCTTCAAGAGCTTTTTGTTCTTCTTCTTCTGTTTTTTGGATTGGGGTGTGCAGTTTGGCAAAGAATCTGTCGAGGTGCTTTTTATCAACCGGCTTAGTTATAAATGAGATTAGAAAAAGCAGCAAGAATGGGAAAAGGGCATCAAACAGAAAACGGACTGCGACAAGTTGAGCCTTTTTGAGATGTGAAAAATCAATACCCATCCAGCTCAAAACCCAGATTTCTGCGTGAAACCTGCCTATTCCTACCTTGGGCGATTTGGGATCAGAAGGATCGATGCGGGCAACTTTTTCAAAAAACACTCCTGCAGGCTCTATTATATGCTGTTTTTGAATCGATTGACCGATATAGTCGGCTTTTCCGGCATCCACATCGTCTGCGAGTGCGCTTTCGGTTACCATGACAGTTTTTAGTTTTGTTTCCAGCAGGAAGGCCTCGTTGTGCCTTGACCACTCGAGTGTCTGGAACAGATTAGGGATGACTGCATAGATAAGCAGGCATATTGAGACCTGGATAATGACGGCTGATTTTGACAGCTTTCTCCAGATGAATCCAAGCCACAGAGATGCACCGAATATTGCGGGAATTGAGATCATATATTTGAATAATACGAGCAGATTATTAATGAAAAGGGCGACAAAGATGCCCCCCAGTAATAATCCTGCTATTGCGATTCGGCTTATAATTAAATAGTGCTTTTCAGAGCGGTCGGGGACAAATGGCTGATAGAGATTCTTGATGAAAAGAGCGGCATATGAGACAGAACCTGCGTCTAGAGTTGACATGTTTGCTGCTAATATGCCCACAAGCATCAGTCCGATCGCCCCCGGAAAAAGCAGATCTTTTGTCATAAAACCCCAGATCAGGTCAGGGTCATGGAGTCTGCCTGTATAGAGGCCTATTGCCAGAAGCCCCGCAAGAGCCCAGAAGATCATTATGAATCTCTTGAAGAACATGCCTCCGATCATGCCGAATCGGGCAGTCATTTCATCTTTTGCGGAGCCTGCTGTGGCCATTCCGGGAGCAACAGCGATTATTGAAACGAGGTTTGCAAGCACCATAGCGAATATCGTATACCAGGCATATTCGCTCAATGTGACTGATCCGAATAGTTCAAACATATAGTCAGGTACAGAAGCATGGAGTCCGGCGAAGCCGCCGATTTTATGCAGACCGATTGGAATGAGAATAATAGAAAAAATTATTATGAGAATCCCCTGTATTGTATCAGTAATAGCCGCAGCCCTGAAGCCTCCAAGCATCGTGTAGATTCCAACGATAACAGCATAGATAAAATAGAACATGAGTGGATTTGTGTAAGAGACAAAAGAGCGAAGTTCGCCATGTTTATTTTTTTCATTTAGCATTTCATAGCGTGCTTTTTCCTCAGGATTCAACCCTTCGTCAAATCGTGATTTCAACACCTGGTACTCCCTGAATTGCTCTATGCTTAATCGCTGCTCATATGTACATTTTTCTAATGGTTTAGGAGTCATTGCCATCATTGTCTTGGCAGCAACCATATAGCCGACTCCTCCACCTAAAAATCCCAATAAAAGGATGAAAACCGCATAGCCCCCTCCAAGGAATTTGCTTTTGAATCGTTCTGTGAAGTAATCACCGATAGTCGTTAGACGCACACGGCGGAATAAGGATGTTGTAAACCAGTAAAATGGAGTGAGGAATAACACAAGGTATTGTATCCACATACCTCCTATTCCCTGGCGGTAGATTTCACGTGAGACGGCAACAGCCTGATCTGCATTTGTCGAGCAGCCGAAGTTCAGAAAGAACTGGTAAAATTTGCCCAGTTTGCGTCCAGCAAGATAAAAATCATCTGTATTTTTTGTTTTCCGGCTGGCTCTTTTTCCAATCCAGAGGATAATAACTGTATAAAGAAATATTATGGCAATATCTAAAATATGAAGGCCCCAAATATGCATCACATCCAATCTCTAGTCCCTTGTTTTTTACAGTGTATCAAAGACAAAGTCAATAATTCCGGACTAATTCCAAAGAGAAAACCAGGTCCAAAAATCAGAATTAAGTAAAGTGTCCCCGGAAGAATAGAATACAGAATATCAGGTGGGGTATCAGCTATATCTTTTTAAAAATATAGAATGTAGTATAATGATTGTCAGAGGTATAAGAATGATAATCATCGTGACAGGATGGGCCGTGATACCTTTGGAAAATGGCCAACATGAAGGATCTGGTGTCCGGGAGACAGTTATGCTCTGCACAGGCAACTTATGGAGGAAATCCTCGACAGCATGGTGATTAAGAAGAATGATTGAAGAAACATTCATAAAGACAGGCCAGACTCAATTTGACGATTTTATCCCGAAGGTCCATTCCTTTCTTAATAAGGATTCTCTGGATGTTGTTATTGACGGAAAAAAGATTAGAGGATACCGTACTCCTGATGCAAAATCTATCTGGATCAGGGATTACAGCGACATGTTGAGGGTGGTTAAATATATCGATGATGACATCAAAAGCACTGTTGATCACTTTGCAGAGACACAGGCCGCAAATGGAAGAATATTTGATTATTTTACAACCTTTCCTGAAAAGCTTCCTTGTGAGCGGGAGAACTGGACAAAGTATGTGCGTGTGCCTGTAGAAGCGGATGTTGAATACAGATTTATCAAGGCTGCTTTCCTTGCGTGGCAGGCCTCTGGGGATGACCAATGGATAAAAAGCCTTCTGCCTAAAATGGAAAAANCTCTTCATTATGTTTTATCTCATTCCTGGCGCTGGGACAATGACTTCAGGCTTATAAAAAGGGCATATACGATTGACACATGGGACTTTGCATACACCGCCGGAGCACATGATTGGCTTCAGTTCCAAATAACAGATGACACTTTTTGGGGAATCATGCATGGTGATAACAGCGGCTATTATGAAGTATTTCGGATTATGGCTCTTTTGTACGAGTATTTTGGAGATCCTGTTCAGGCACAGCAGTGGCGGAAACGTGCAAATAGTCTGAGAGAAAACATAAACAAAACCTGTTGGAACGGGAAGTTTTATACTCATTTTGTTAAACTCACTCCAGTTGAGATTTCTGGAGTTGATGAATCGGCCCAATTGAGTCTAAGCAATCCTATGGATATCAACCGCGGGGTTACTTCCCATGGGATGGCTTGCTCGATTATTAGAGAGTATATAAAGCGCAGGAAAGAAACAGGGGCATTTGCTGAGTGGTTTTCAATAGACCCCCCTTTTCCTGATGGTGTTTTTGGGGACCGCAGGTTAAAAAGAGGTGCATATGTGAACGGAGGCATTATGCCCCTTGTTGGTGGTGAATTGGCCAAGGCGGCTTTTGACCATGGTTTCGAAGAATATGGTGTGGATATTTTGAAACGCTACATGAGTTTGATATCCGAGAGCAATGAAACCTATTTATGGTATTTTCCTGATGGAACACCGCCAAGCAAAGAGACCAGCACAAGCCCTGAAGCTACCCCAACAGATGGTTGGGGATCAAGCGCAATGCTGTATGCTTTTATAGAAGGGATGGCAGGGGTGGAAGATAGGCTGAAACTCTTCCGTACTGCACAAATTTCTCCACGCTGGCTTGCAACAGGTATTAATGAAGCCGAGGTCCAGGCATGTTATAAAAGTTCTGGAGCATCCATCGGCTATAATTTTAGATACAATGGGAATTGTATTTTACTAGAGGTTCATTTGCTAGAATCGGACATTTTTTTCCATGTTTTACTTCCTCCAAATTCAGAAGCACAGGCTGTAAAGCTAGATGGATCAAACATAGATTTTAAAAATTTGCAAATCCAAAGAAGCTCTTATGTGGATTTTGGGGCAAAAATAGAGAATACGTGTCTGATAGAAATTCAGATTGGGAGTCAAACTTGCTGATTTTAAGAAATTTCTTGACTGGTGTGGAAATACGAAATGAGAACATTACGAATCGGAATTGATAATTACGGCTTGAGTCCTCTGGGGTTAAGCGCTTTAGAGACTATGCAGTGGGCTAAGGAAAATGGGGGGGAAGGTGTCCATTTCTCAGGGCTTGGCTTTGAGGAGAGCAGGAGAATAGATGGTGCTTACTTGAAGGACCTTGCTCAATTTGCTTCCTCCAATAATATGTATATTGAATGGGGTGGGGGACAGCACATCCCGTTTGATATGCGAAGCTGGGAGAAAAAAGATGTTTTTTCAATTAACCAGAAAGCCGCCAGAGAGGCAGCCTCCATTGGCACACGTATTATGAGGTCCTGCTCTGGGGGTTTGATGCGCTGGGATCCAGAGAGTCCTATGACGGAGACGCTCCTCCAGGAAACGGCAAATGCTTTGTGTTCGCAGCGGCAGATGCTTAGAGATTACAATGTAATTCTGGCTATTGAAACACATTTTGAGTTTACGACCTATGAATTGCTCAGACTTTTTGAACTCTGTGATACCGAACCCGGTGATTATCTCGGTATTTGTCTGGACACGATGAATCTTTTAATAATGCTAGAAGATCCGATGTTGGCAACAGAAAGGATCTTACCTTGGGTAGTGAGTTCCCATGTTAAAGATGGTGCCGTTCTTCTGGCCCCGGAGGGATTTACTTCATTCCCTACAGAAATTGGCAGAGGGGTGATAGATATTCGAAAAATTGCTGAACAAATAGCATCTGTTCCTATGAAGATAAATCTTTCTGTTGAAGACCACGGTGGAAGTTTTTCGATTCCAATTTTTGATCCCCAATTTCTATCGAAATTTCCGGATTTGGAAGTTAAAGAATTTGCATATCTTATCGAGATGTGTCATCAGTCCTATGATGCCTTAAAAGCTGGACGGTTATCTGTTGTTGACCGGGAAGAATGGCCACGAATCTGTGAGAGTAGGATTAAGTATGATATCCGGGCATTAAAACAGATGCTGCGCCAGTAGTTGAATTCTGGGGACATCATCAATAGTGTCCCCGGAATACTGGAATGTTATTCGTCCTGTTTTATGAATTTTACTGTATTCAGTTAAGTATTGGGTCCTGGACAACTTTAAGCTTCTTTGTCATTACTTCCTTTCCATCGACAACGAGTGAGACTTTATATACGCCCGCATCGATCATTGGTGCAGATCTCCTGTAACGTCTTTCCTGACTTGGAGCTTCTGCCTTTTTCCTTAAATTCCAGGAAGCTTTATGAATGCCTTTTCCAATGTCGCCTATAATTTCCTGAATTTGATTTCCTTCTAGGTCTTTGACAAGTATACTAACCGATTTAGCCGCTTCTTTAAGATAGAAATAGATCAAAGACTCGATGGGAGGATTTTGAACCCTTGCAAATTCGCCGTATGACTGGCCTCTTCTTTCTAACATGTTCCATTTGATCGTTCTCTTTAGATCAAAAAGATATGCATCTTTCGCAAAGATTTCTTCCTTGAATTCTTTGAATGGATAGATGTCAGCAATGTATATTCCTCTTCCATATGTGCCTATGGCGAGGTCTCGTTCTCTCTTCTGGATATCAAGGTCCATGATCAAGACGTCAGGAGCAGATGAGGACATTTCGATCCAATTTTTACCTTTATCAATCGTAACGAACAGGCCGTAGTCTGTAGCCAGGTATAGAATATCGGGGTTGTCAGGATCTTCTTCTATGTCTCTGACTGGATTCATCATCCCGCAGCTTAGATCTTCCCAAGTTTTGCCCATATCGTGTGTTACGTAAATATAGGAGTTGTCTTCATTATGTGTTCTGTAGCCAGAATAAGTGACATAGCATGTATTCAAGTCGTGCGAGGAGGGTTCTACTTTTGTGACCCAGCGGTCATAAGGAATTATCGTGCCTTTAATATTTTTCTTTAACTTTCCATTTTTGTCATAAAAGTTTGCAGTGATATTCTTCCAACTGTTTCCGCCGTCAGTGCTTAGCTGCAAGTTGCCATCATCTGTACCTGCCCAGTATACTCCAGGTTTAATAGAGGATTCTGCAAATGTATAAATGGTGGCATACTGGAGATTTGTCTCTTTAGAAAACTTTATCCTCTCTTTATTATTCTTGCTTAAGTCAGGACTTATTGTAATAAAAGTATCTTTATCCCCTCTGCTTCTTGACATATGCACATGCTGGGAACACACGTAGACAATACCCGGATTATGCGGAGAGAGAAAGATAGGGGAATCCCATTGATACCTTTGTGGTGTTTTGCCGGCAGCCCTCTCTTCAGCACTATTCCTTTTTGAAAGGCTGATTATTTCACCGGTTTTAAGATTCATTCGGCTTGACCGGCCGAACTGGCTCTCATAATAGATATATTCCGGATTCCACCAGTCCCTCAGGGCGTAATAGCCATCTCCGGTTGGAAGATATGTCCAATCTGCAGGATAGACACCATAGCTGTTCCTGTTTCTTGACGGACCAATCCAGCATCCGTTGTCCTGTGTTCCACCCATGACATTGTATGGCATTTCATTATCTACGGATATATCATAAAACTGCTGGGCACTGATTGTCTCTTTCTTGGACCAGTGTTTTCCCCCGTCCCAGGTTTCACTGGCTCCTCCGTCGTTGCCGTTGAGAATATGATTGGAGTTTAAAGGGTCTACCCATAGACCTCGTGTATCAACATGGCACTTGTTGCGTCCTGTCCATGTGGCATTTTTAAATGTTTTCCCACCATCCTTAGAAATTTTGACAATGGTTTCAACACAATATAGGGTTTTATCATTATTAGGATCTACAACGATTCTTCCTGCATAGCCTGCCTCTATGTCATTCACATTAGCGCTTCCCCCAACAAGCTTGTATTCTGTCATTCTTTTCCAGGTTTCGCCCTGGTCTTCAGAGCGGTATATGACTCCTGATTTTTTCACTGGCTCCATTATTGCTAGAGCATCGGCATATATTACCTGGAGGATGTACCTGTTTATTGTCTGGTACCTTGCTTTAGTTGCATCGAATTCCTCGATTTTATCCTTGGCATCTTTAAGCTCGGCCGTTATGTCTTTTTTATCTTTGTAAGTCTTTTTTGCCGCTGTGGTGAATTGCTTGAGATTAATGCCGAGTTTTATGACGAGCGCTTTATCATTGACAAATTCATTCGCTTTTTCAGCAAGTTCTTTTTCATCTTTGATTTTTTTAGAATCAAATTTTACGAGAGATTTGAATGCAGGATTAATGTGGACTTTATCAATATCTTTTACTGTGAAAACATTGTCTGCAATCTCTATTCCTTCAGAATCTGTAAACAGCAGGATAAGAACTAGGTTGTTAATATCTTTGTAAAGGTCTGGCTTTTCTTCTTCTCTTTTTAATGTTTTTTCGATCTCATCGATGCTCTGGATAATATCTTTATTTTTCTTATAGATTTTTCTTGCTGCAGTGTTGAATGCCTTCAGGTCAATTCCCAATTCTTCTTGAAATTCACTGTCCGCTATAAGCTTATTTAAATTCTCGACAAGTTCTTTTTCGTCTTTTGCTTTGATTTCTTCGAACTTCACTAGCTTTTTTATTTCAGTATGAATTTTAAATGGTTTTAATTTGTTGAAATAATATCCATCTTTAAAAACCCTGCCTTCTCTGAATATTGCAGCGCCTTCTCTTTCGCTTAAGCCAAGGTTGACTTCTTCATCTATGCGGGTATAAACGATATTCGGATTTTTCTCATAGATTGTTAGCCCGTTCCATCCACTTTTGATATTCATTGGAAGCCCATCTGTCAATTTCTTCCATGTCTTTCCGCCGTCAGTGGATTTGTAAAGGTGATTATTTTCCTGGCGATCGATATACGTCCATGTTCTTCTGTATGTTTTGTAAGCTGCTGCAATGATGATGTCTGAATTGTTTGGGTCGAAAATAAAATCTCCCACACCTCTGTCTTTCAAATCGAGTACTTTCTCCCAGGTCTTTCCTCCATCTACGGTCTTGTAAAGCCCGCGCTGGCAGTCCATTTTGTTGTCATAGAGTTTTCCCTCTGCAGCTACGTAAACTTTGTCCGGATTTTTATGGTCGATAGCGATCTTAGGGATAAAATAGCTCTCTTCCAGGCCGATATGGGTCCAGGTTTTTCCTCCATTTGTTGATTTCCACATTCCATTCCCATGGGCACTCGAACGTGCATGCATTGCTTCCCCTGTACCAACGTAGATTATATCAGGATTTGATAGAGCCACATCGATATACCCAATGCTCATATTTCCATATTTGTCAAAGATGGGTTCAAAATGGATGCCTCCGTCTTCTGTCTTCCAGATTCCTCCACTTGCAGTAGCGACATAATAGATCTGGCTCTGTCCGCGGGGTACTGCAAAATCCGTGATTCTTCCTGAAAATGTAAATGGCCCTATATTGCGCCATGTGAAGATGTTGAGGTCTTTCGTAGAAACAGCATTTTCCGCCGAGATTGTAAGATTGCAGAAAAGTAGCATTGTGAAAACAAGCACTACCAATGAAATACCATGAATATTAATTTTCTTCATAATTACTCCTTTTTAGTTTAAATATATTTCCCATTTGATCGGGTAAAGTATAATATAACGGAATAAAAAAAAGTTCAAATAGTAATTCAATGATTCATATTCAGAATTTACATTATTCGATTGGAGGGCTTAAATTGTTCTCCGGAATCAACTGGGTTATTCATCCTGGCAAACGTGCTGCACTTATCGGCCCTAATGGAGCCGGTAAAACTACTTTGTTCAGAATATTAAATAGTGAGATAACTTCTTATAAAGGAAGAATTATTAAGTCAAAGGGCTTTCGAATTGGATATCTTCCACAGGAACAAATAGCTGTAAGCGGGAGCACAGTACTACAAACAGCATTGGAAGGGCAGCCTGATGTAATCGCACTGGAAAAAAAGATTGCAGAATTACATAATACTCTGGATTCTTCGGGTGTGGACCAGGCCAATCTACTGAAAGAACTTGGTGCTTTGGAGCATAGATATGAAGCGCTTGGGGGATATAAATTAGAAGCATTGACAAAAGGCATACTTTCAGGGTTGGGCTTTGCAGGGACAGACTTTTCCCGTCCATTATCCGAACTGAGCGGAGGATGGCGCATGAGAGTATACCTGGCCCGTCTCCTGGTTCAAAAACCAGACCTTCTTCTCCTGGATGAGCCCACAAACCATCTCGATTTACAGGCCTTGGAGTGGTTGGAGCAATATCTCCTGCATTTTTCCGGAAGTATTGTTGTTGTCTCTCATGATAGGTTTTTTATTGATCGGCTTGCTCACGAAATCTTTGAACTAGAGTATGGAAAACTCAACCGTTACAAAGGAAACTATCATTTTTATGAACAAATAAAACAGCAAAGATTAATTCTACTGCAGAAGAAATGGGAGGAACAAAAAAAGGAGCGGGAAAGGCTGGAAAGGTTTATCAAGCGATTCCAGTATAAGGCTACCAAGGCGGCTCAAGTTCAGAGCCGGATAAAGCAGCTTGAAAAGATTGACGAAGTTGAATTGCCTGCTGCTGCGAAGCGGCTTCGATTTGAGCTTACTGTGGATGTCCCTAGCTATAAAGATGTCTTGGGGATAGAAAATATGTCATTTCGATATGATGAGAGATGGATTCTGAGAGATGTTAATTTAAACATTTCGCGAGGCGAAAAGATTTCTCTGGTAGGAGTTAATGGTTCAGGCAAGACAACATTAGCAAGACTTATCGCAGGAGACCTATCCCCTCAGGTTGGCTCTATTAAAATCGGCAAGAAGACTTCTATTGGATACTATGCCCAGCACCAGGTAACTTCACTCGATTTGGAAGCAACGGTTTATGAAGAAGTTTCTTCGAGTGTTTCAAATGCCAATATCCCCAGAGTCAGAGATGTTCTAGGTATTTTCCATTTTAGTGATGATGACGTTTTAAAAAGAATAAAGGTTTTATCTGGAGGAGAGAAGGCAAGGATCTCTCTTGCAAAAATTTTGCTTTCACCTGTTAATTTTCTTATCATGGATGAGCCCACAAACCATCTGGACATGGCTTCTCTTGAAGCATTGGAAGAAGCACTTACACAATACGATGGAACGCTGCTGGTTATCTCGCACGACCGGTATTTTTTAGATAAACTGGTAGGCCGAGTTGTAGAAATAGATAATGCGCAGATCGAAGATTACCTTGGGAATTATTCGGATTATCTGGAAAAACGGGAGAAGAAACAAGCATTGACGTACAGAAAAGAAAAGAAATCCCTCTCAGATTTAGATAGCAGAAAGACAAAAGAGCAGAAGCGCCTGGAGGCTGAGGCAAGGCAGGAAATCAGTAAGGAGCGCAGCCGCTTGAATAATGAAATTGAACGTCTGGAAGGAAGAATTGAGGAATTAGAGGCTGGAAAAAGGGAGATTGAAAATGAGATGGAAAGACCTGAAACATATCAGAACGCAGGTTATATTGTTTCTCTTCAAAAAAAGTATGCAGATATAAGAAAGAATTTACAGAGTTCCTATGAAAGGTGGGAAAAAGCGAAACTGGAACTTGAAGAAATAATGAGACGGATTACTTAACATGGATAATTAAGTTTAAGTAGAAGTTCTATTTTATCTCTGCGTTTCCACAATATTTTCCTTCCATGACCTAAAATTGTAAATCTGTCTTTCTTGACTTCAGGTTATAAAAATAATTAAATTATTGTGTTTTTATGACTTATAGTCATAAGAAATATTTTACCTGGATTGTTCAATAGTCGAGGTTGCAGCTTCCATGGATAATCCAGGTCATTTGATTTTGGGCTTTAAGTGTTCAATGAAATATTCGATCCGTGCCTCACCGTAACGTTTGAATCTAATACCGTGTCTTTGTTCTGGGTAGAGCATGAAGTCAAACTTCTTATCGAGTTTTAATAGTGCTTGTAAGAGCTGAATGCTGTTTCCAGGATGCACATTATTGTCAACAGAGCCGTGGTGGATGAATAAATGGCCTTTTAGGTTTTCGGCATATGTCATGCATGATCCTTTTTTATAGCCTTCCGGGTTATCCTGAGGTCTGCGCATATATCTTTCAGTATATATCGTGTCATAATTTCTCCAGTCCGTTACAGGTGCTCCTGCCACTCCTACATGAAAAGTATCCGGCGCCTTAAGCATGGCGATGCAGGTCATATAACCGCCGTAGGAATGTCCGTAAATACCTACCCGGTTTTCGTCAACATACGGCCTTGCGCTTATAAATTTTGCGCCGGCAACGTGATCTTCAAGTTCGATCTCTCCCAGATTCATATACATCAGGTTTTGAAATGCCTTTCCTCTTCCTGAAACGCCTCTATGGTCAATCGAGATGACAATGAAACCCAGTTGTGCGAGAGCCTGGTTTCCATCGTTTAGATTAAAGCGGTTATATATCCTTTTGGCTCCAGGCCCGCCGTATACGGACATTATCAGGGGATATTTTTTAGTTTTGTCAAAATGGGCTGGCTTGTAAAGGATGCCATCCATGTCATATTTTTTGTCCGCTGACTTGAATATAAAATGTTCTGGTTTAATAAGCTTAAAATCCTTGAATTCCTTGCTCATTATAGATTTTCCCAGTTCTCTTATCTTTTTGCCGTCTGCATGATAGAGTATAAGTCTTCGTGGGGTGTCAAAAGAACTGAATGAATCTGTGAAGAATTTACAACCGGGAGACATGCTTACAGAATGAAAGCCAGGTTCTTTTGTTAATTTAGTGAATCCGGTGCCGTCTAGTTTTATCCTATAAGCATGGGATTCAAGCCCCCTGTTTTCAGAGCCTGAAAAATAGATCCAGCCGCCTTCTTCATCGATCCCGAGAATACTCCTTACAGGTAGTTGGGATTTGGTAATCTGCCTGACCAGGTTTCCCTTGAGATCATAAAGATATATTTCTTTCCAACCGCTTCTTTCAGAAGTCCAGAGAAGATGAATATTATCGCTTAAAAAAATGGCATCGTCAGGTTCAAGGTAACGGTCGTCTTTGTCTTTCAGTAACACTCTGGTTTTTCCTGTTTCAGGATCTGCTGCAAAAAGTTCTACTCTATTCTGCCACCTGTTCAGGCGTTGATATGTAAATTCTTTTCCGTCATGTGTCCACTGGCCTTTGAATAGATAGATGTTTGTCTCTATCCCGGTCTCCAGCCGTGTAATTTTACGAGTCTTGATATCCACAATAAACAGATTGATTATAGGATTATTAGCTCCGGCTTTGGGATAGCTCTGCATTTCAATCTCCGGCTTTGGATTGACATCATGAACAATGGGATATTTTGTTACCGGGCTCTCATCGAACTGCATGAATGCGATTTTTCTGGAGTCCGGTGACCACCAAAAAGCAGTGTACTGGCTAAGTTCTTCAGGATACACCCAGTCTGGAAAACCATTTCTAAGGTCTTTATGGCCGTCTTTAGTCAGGGCTGTCTCATTTCCCTCCAGATCCTGTATATAAATATTATAATTGCGGATAAATGCCCTGTATTTAAAGTCAGGAGAGAAGACCTCAGAATAGACTCTGCCCCTGACACCGGCAAACTCTTTTTCTGGAACATAGGATATTATATTGCCCGAAGACAGGTCATAGATAAATGCTTTATTGACTGCTTTAAACCTGATTTTTTCCCCTTTATCTATGAAAGTAAACTGCTTAAAGGGAAGTTTTTCTGTGTTTTTACTAGTTATTTTGTTATAGGATGCAATGATTTCCGCATCGTCAAACAGGCTGCTTTTTTCGCCGGTTACAGGATCGACCTTTTTAAATGTATTATCCTCGTATAGATAATAAGCCTTTCCATCAGGAATCCACCTGACCTTGGATAAGCCTTCGAATTTAACCAGATTTTTATCGGTCCTCAGCTTTTCATAAAGGGCTTTGCCTCGGATTTGTGCCTGTGCTGTTAGACACAGAGAAAATAGTAAAATGAAACATAAAAAAGCGACTGAGAGTGTTCTTAAATGTCTTTTCATGTGGTCCTCCTTTATGCGAATGAATGTTGGATTTCGTCTGGGGTCATACATTATTGCTTATATCACAGAGAAAATATATGGTCAATAAAATACAGAACCTGATTGTGCGAACATATTGATATTTAAACCGATATACTCAGTTTGGCTGAGCCGTAATAAATTATTCAGGCACTAATTTCTGGTCTCTTTTCAGTAGAATAATAAGGAGGTTTATTATACCAATCAAAAAGACAATATATATTATTGGGATCAGTATCGAGGGCGGTTTTTTAAAAAAATACGCCAGGATAGGGGATAATACAATAAAAAATACAGGTGTAAGTCCCATATCTCGGCATTTTTTTGCAATTAGAGCTGATGGTATTAAACTTATAAGGAATTCAAAAGGAATGAAATAAATAAATATCCCTGTTACAGAGGCGGCGCCTTTCCCACCGTAAAAATGATAATAAACAGGAAAACAGTGACCAATGATTGCAAAAGAAGCTGCAATGATGATCTGGCTGGGATCCAGTCCAAATGCTTTCCCTGCTAGAACTATTATTAATGTTTTCATGCTGTCCATCAAGCCGACAATGATTCCCGTAATTGGATTTAAGCTGATGGCAACATTAAAAGCACCGGCATTTTTTAAATGCATGTTCCTGATGTCTTTGCCTGTCAGTTTCTTTGTAATAATGTAACTAAATGAGATAGACCCGATAAAATAAGCCGCAATTGCTAAAATTATGGTTTTATAGATTTCCATGTGGATCTTCCATTAATTTAATGCAAAAGATGCTACCCATGCACCTGGGCCTGTATGAATAGCTTCGACCAATCTTGGGTATCCGTGTATTAATTTTTCGTATCTGAGTTCGGCCTTTATCTGATTTTCAAGGTCTTGTAATGCAGGGGATTTATTATCTTCATAATCAAGTATTGTGATTAGTTTAATAGTTTCAACTTTATTCTTCACCATCTTTTGTTTAATTTTTTCAATGATAATTTTATTGGCTGTCCTGGGTGTTCTACCTTTTCCAATGGGGACTATTCCTGAGGCCCAATCATCGCCGAAAAGGCCAACCACAGGTATTATTTTTAGTACCGATCCAAGAAGAGATTTTGCCCTGCCGATTCTCCCCCCCCCCCCTGTAAAGATAATTCAGGTCTGGAAGGCAAAGAAGAGAAAAAGTGTTTTTAACAATAACATCCATAGTTTTGCACAGCTCATTTGGGTCCTGCGTATCCTTCAGTATCTCTATCAGTCTAAGAAGTATCGTTCCAACCCCCGCAATTACCTGTTTAGTATCAATATTGATGATAGGCACAATATTTTCATATTCTTTTTTAACAGATTCAGCCGTTTGGAAAGTTGCAGCAGAAATGTTACTTCCCATAATTACATGAATAATAGCATCATACTTGTCTTTGTTAGCTTCGATGACCTCTATCATGTCTCCTTTGACAAGTGCTTGTGAATGAGCAGATACATTTTCTTTTTTGAAGCGGTCTATCAAATATTGAGCAGTATATTCATCACTTTCTCGGAATTCTCTGTCATTGATTATTACGGGATATTTTAATATTTCTATATTTTTCCACTCAATCTGGTTATTCGAAATCCCAAGATTATCGCCTGTTAGGATTAAAATATTTTTTTTCATTGGATATTCTTTATATCTTTACCATAAAACAGTCTGGGGCACAAAGAATATCAACCTTTTCTGAAATTTTGTGCTGAGATCATCGCTGTCCATATAGTCTGGTTTGGGTTATTCAAATGTAATATAAAAATTAAATTTGTTTTGCCCTCCATAATATTTTTCAAAAATCAATGTCCTTAAATTCGGATTGCAGTTGTGAAAGAATTTTTTCCCCTCTTTTTTCCATTCTGCCGCTGTAAAGTGTAATAAGTGATTCGCTTCCCAGGATTTTAGAGATGGATTCTATTATAACTTTATCAATTTGTGCGGCACAGAGGAGTATTTTATTTTTGTAAATAGTAAAAAAATCTCCCTTTTTTACTGTTAAATTGTCTCCATAGTATTCTCGTTTCGCCTGAGCGATTTTACAAAACTTTATGCTTTCTAAGTTTTCTCTTATTTTCATTGAATTTTGTATTATGTCAGCATTGTTTGAATAATTGTACATCATGTTTATGATTGACATGATATCCTGGGTTTCAGTTAATTCAATGTTGCTTTTGCAGAAAGTAATTGCTGATTTGAGACTTGTTAAAATATCGCTGTCGTCGGCTGCAGTAATGATATTTTTTGCTCTGGTTTTAATTATAGCATTTTTGATATGATTTACTGAGGGTTTAATCCTTTTATAGACGAGTATGTCTGTAGCTCCAAGTCCTTTTAGAATTTTGGCAAAACCCTCGCCGTTAACAATGAGCAGTACAGCATTATCCTTGTTGTAATATGCCTTATCTTCAGAGATGAGATTGCGGTGCTGTTTTTTCATGTCATCGACTTTGGTTGAAGAGATTTGTCCGAATTCTGCACACAGTTTTAGAAGTGGCTTCGGTCTGTTTGTATGGATATGGATTTTGAAGCTATTATTGGATCTGATGATTAGGAGATTGTCTCCCCATGGTTCCAGTTGGAAATGTAATTCCTCACTGGTGATTTTATTTCCTTCTAAAATAAATTCAGTGCAGTATTTGTACTGGATATCGGGATTCCAAGAGTTATGGAGGTCTTCGCTTTCCTGGATTATCATATTAGCTAAACTATGGCTCCCTTTCTTTTGCATAAAATTATTAAACAGCCCGATTATATTTGCGAGAGAGAGATTATTGATGTTTTTTGGGGGGAAATTTGCAATAATGGTTTTAATCAACCTGTTTTGTTTACCATATTTTTTCTTGGTAACGAATGAGTGCACATATTTACTGATTGCCAGAGTGTGAGCCGTGGTCATCAGATGTTTAAGGAAGCTGCCGTTATATTCTAATTCTGTCGCTAATCCTTTTATAAGCACAAGGAATCCCAGTGCTCCAGAGTCAACAACACCTGCTTTTTTCAAAACTGGCAGCATCTCCGGAGTTTTTTCTAAAGTCTCTTCTAAAGCTGGAATTGTCTTTTTTATGATGTTTATTGCCTCGGAATTATTGGTTGCATACTTAGCATAATATTCTGAGAGCACTTTCATCATGGTCAAGATTGTCCCTTCAGCAGGATTTGCAGTTTCTTGGAATGCTGATTCGTAGCCATTCCAGAAGGCATTGGCCAGCTCGTTGTTTGATATTTTATCAAGATTTTCAGGCAATTGGAGAGAGTCTGAAACTCCTTTACAGAAAAGAGCAAGAATAACACCTGAGCAGCCTCTGCTGTTATGTATCATTCCGTGGGCAAAATATTTAAGATATTTCTGGATGTTCAGGGTGTTAAGATTATAGGTTTTTAAATTGTTTAATGCTCCTTGAAGAGTAAGAGTCATGTTGAGCCCTGTATCGCCATCTGGAACAGGAAAGACATTGAGATTGTTAATGACGTTTTTTTCTCTGGATAGAAGACTCAGAGCATTATTTAGAATCGTGTTTATTTGAAGTGTGCTTAGAGCCATGCTTATTTATTCCCCATTTCATTCAATTTCCATTCAATAATATTTAATATTGCTTATATCACACGAAATAATAAGCCGTCAATTAAACTGGATTGATTTATAAGCTCCAAAAGAAATATAATACCTAATAAGAAGTTTAGTCTGTGAATAGTCTTGCTAAGGTGAGGAATGAGAGGAGAAAAATTGGAAAAGAATATTAACCTGATTGCTATTCTGTGGATAGCTTTAGGTGCCATGAGTTTTATGGCTGGATTTATGGTTTTTGTCATTCTATTTGGGGTGTCTTTTATCCCTCATATGGGATATGAAGCACCTGTTATTCTAAGAAGTGTAGGATTAGGTATTGGTCTGTTTTTGGTGATTCTTTCTATTCCCAACATCATCTGCGGTATTGGACTGACCAAAAAAAAGGAATGGGCAAGAATCCTTACCCTGATTTTGGCATTTATATCCCTGCTGAATTTCCCGTTAGGGACAGCCCTGGGGATATATTCTTTTGTGATTCTGCTGAAGGATGAGACCATCCAGCTTTTTAAAGTTTAACTGACAAAAAAAGTCCCAGGTACATTTATTCTATTTCACAATCCGGGGAATAAGAGGGTTTATTCGTGTAACAATCTCATAGTTAATGGTGCCGCATAGAGAAGCCAGGTAATCAGCTGTAATTTTTTCCCTGCCATACCGACCAAGTAGGACCACTTCATCTTCGACTCTTACGTCTGGAATGTCTGTAATATCAGCGGTGATGAAGTTCATTGCTACTCTGCCGCGAAGAGGAGCTCTTTTCCCGATAACTAGAACATAGGAAGAGTTTGAAAGACCCCGGTCATAACCGTCATTATATCCAACAGGAATTACAGCTAATTTTGTCGGACGTGTCGTCTTGAATGTACAGCCGTATCCTATGAAAGCATCCTCCGGGATTTCTTTTATTTGGACGATTCTGGCTTTCCATGAAAGGACAGGTTTCAACTCAATAGGCTTCCTCCGGGCCTGAATGCAGGAGAGGTAGGTTTCCCTGGAAGGCCACAGGCCATATATTCCGATTCCAACCCGGACCATATCAAAATATGTCTCAGGAAAAAGAATGGCTGCTGCTGAACAAGCTATATGTTTTATTGGGATCTCAATATTATTTTTTTTCAAAATATCGATGTATTGATTGTATTTTTCGAGTTGACTCTGAGCATAGCTGTGATCGATAGTGTCCTCAATATTGGCAAAATGGGTGGATAATCCCTCGATCTTGAGATAAGGATATTCCTGTATTTTTATAATGAGGGATAACAATTTATCCCTATCTATTCCCTGACGATAGACACCGGTCTCGGTTTTTATATGGAGATAAACATTTTTCTTGATTGCTGAAGTGATTTCCCCAAGTTTTTTTATTGTTTCCTCATTGTATATAGTCAGGCGGAAATTATTTTCCACTGCCATCCTGAGTTCTGAGAGAGGGACATAACCGAGCAGGATGATTGTCAAACTAATTCCATTTTTTTTAAGAATCAAAGCCTCATCGAGAGAATTTACTCCCAGCCAGTCAGCACCATATCTGGCGGCCAACTCTGAAATCTCTATGAGACCGTGTCCGTAACTGTTAGATTTTACAATGACAGCCATCTTTCTTTCCGGGCCTATAAGGTTTCTGAATTGCTGGATGTTATGCTTTAAAGCAAACGAATCAATTTCAACCCACTGAAGTAAGTCTTTTTTCATTGTAATTTCTCTTTTTACATGAATAACAGTTTAGTTAGATTTGTACTACTGCTTGATTACAACATTTACTTTGTCTTTCAACAGTTCTTTGAATTTTTCAGCATCTGCTGGAGTTCCTTCATACAGGCCGTAATGAATTGGAATCGCGATTTTAGCCTTAACATCACATGCTGCATCGGCAGCCTCTCTGACACTGTTCATTGTGTAAGTCTGGCCGAGCGGCAGCATGGCAATATCGCATTCAAATGTTTTCATTTCCGGGATGCGCTCTGTATCTCCTGCATGATAGATTCTCACACCCTCGACTGTGATAATGTAACCTACCCATTTATTTGCTTTCGGGTGAAAATTAGTTTTTACTACATTATAAGCAGGTACTGCTTCAATTTTTATATCATTGACAGAGGTTTTAAAACCTGGCTCAGATTCCAATATCCTGGCATTCTCGATCCCTGCAAGTTTGGAAGAACAGTCTTTTGTGGCAACAATCACACTATCTTTAGTTGCTATTTTTTTGATGTCTGAAGGAGAAAAATGGTCACTGTGGCTGTGCGTGATGAGAATAATATCAGCCCTGTCTGCTTTTTTAATGTGAAAAGGGTCAATATAGATGATTTTCCCTCCAGCAGTAATTTTTACGGCGGACTGGCCAAACCATTGGATATTTTTTACCATTTCCATAGGATTATCTCCTTTTATTATTGTAGCATTTGCTGATTGAATATTAAAACCCACCAAAAAAATCAATGCTGGCAGGATACATAATATTTTCATTATTTGCCTCCTTTTCGTGTGTATATAATACCATTTTTGGAAGTAAGCTTAAATCATTAATTTAGACTATTTTTTTGCGGCTTGCTTCTTTTAAAAGGAATAGATAAACTTGAGCACTATGCCTGAGGAAACGCTGACTTTAAAAAGAATATTCCACTTTTGGATACCCCTTGCAGCTACATGGTTTATGATGGCTGTAGAGGGGCCGTTTTTAGCAGCGGTCATTGCCCGTCTGACAGATCCAAAATTCAACCTGGCTGCTTATGGAGTCGCTTTCTCTTTTGCCATATTAATGGAGTCACCGATTATTATGATCATGAGTGCATCAAATGCACTTGTCAAAGACAGGGATTCTTTTCTCAAATTAAGAAATTTTACTTATATATTGAATGGAGTCATAACTGTTGTTATGATTATCTTTTTGCTGCCTTTAGTGTTCAACTTCATTACAATCCAGCTGATCGGATTGCCTGAAAATGTATCTCGGCTAACACATTATGCATGCATTATTTTACTCCCCTGGCCAGCTGCTATTGGCTATAGGAGATTTTATCAGGGCATTCTAGTCAGCAGCCATCTTCCAAAGAGGGTTGCTTACGGGACAGTGGTTCGTTTGTCCTCAATGGCAATAACAGCTTTAATTTGTTACTGGTTTTTTAACCTGACTGGTGCTTTGGTGGGTGCGCTGGCGCTTTCGTTAGGAGTTATGGCGGAAGCAGCAGCGAGCAAGTTTATGGCCAAAAAATCGGTTAATCGTCTTTTGTTAAAAAAATCGAAGGAAAAATCATTAAGCTACAGATTTATTTCGACCTTTTATTTTCCTCTGGCACTGACTTCTATTCTGAGTTTGTCTGTTCAGCCAATGGTGACTTTTTTTATAGGGCACAGCCGGATGGCACTAGAATCTTTAGCAGTACTACCTGTTATAAATTCCCTTGTTTTTATTTTTAGATGCACTGGATTTTCCTTTCAAGAAGTTGCCATAGCTTTATTTGGTGAGAATAATGAATTTTATAAACCACTAAGAAATTTCGCAGTTCTTCTCGGGCTCATTGTAACAGCAGGACTTTCTTTCGTAGCTTTTACGCCGCTGTCTTTTCTTTGGTTCCATAAAGTCAGCGGCCTTTCTTTGGAATTGACACGGTTTGCCAATCTTCCAACTAAAATAGTGTCAATAATGCCCGGCCTGGTGGTTTTGCTCTCTTTTCAGAGGGCATTGCTTGTGAATAATAGAAAAACAAAGCCGATAACTGTTGCCACTGTCATTGAAGTAGTTGCTATCATAACAATTCTTCCGTTCACGATTGATTTTTTTGGAATTGTAGGTGCTGTTGCAGCAGCTATGGCTCTTATTATTGGCCGTTTTTTGGCAAACAGTTATTTGGTTATTCCTGTTCTTCAGGTGTTGAAAAAGGGAAGACAGGGATGATATAAAGTATGTTTAAATTTTTTATATTGAATTCGGTTTTTTTACTTACATAATTTTTGTATTATGGAAGATAATCATCTGAAAAATCAGAAGGAGGATTAAATATGATTTATTTTCGGTTTATTACAAAATATAGGGCGTTTTTGATTTTGTGTATGATGTTATTTGTGTTTTTATCCTGTGTCCAGATGCAGGCAAGACCTCAGAAAAAAATAGAGTCGACAGATCCTGCGCTGCGTTTAAAGTGGTTTGAGCAGCATACGGCCATGAAGGAA
The DNA here is from genome assembly GCA_000493965.1 of Candidatus Aminicenans sakinawicola JGI OTU-1. Lineage (GTDB taxonomy): Bacteria > Acidobacteriota > Aminicenantia > Aminicenantales > Aminicenantaceae > Aminicenans > Aminicenans sakinawicola. Next base: position 82,557 of record AWNV01000003.1, on the reverse strand, counting down.
AGTTCGATTTTTAAAGGCTTAAAATGGCGTTTTATCGGACCCGATGTTATCAGTGGAAGATGCACAGACATCGCTGTTCCCAAGGGCAGCAGACAAACGATTTATGTTGGCGCAGCTACAGGGGGAGTATGGAAGACCGTAAATTCAGGAATAACATGGGAACCCATCATGGATGATGTTCCTTCCATATCCATTGGGGATATTGCAATCGCGCCGTCCAATGCTGACATTGTATGGGTTGGAACAGGTGAGGCTAATATTTTTCGTGCATCTGTTGCAGGAACAGGTGTTTACAAATCTATAGATGCAGGCAAAACATGGCAGCATATGGGCTTGGCCGGCACTCATACTGTCAGCCGGATTGTGATCCATCCGAAGAAATCGGATATTGTTTATGTTGCATCGACCGGGCATGAATGGACTGACAATGAAGATCGTGGAGTGTTTAAAACTACTGATGGAGGAAAGACTTGGCAGAAGGTATTCTATATCAGTGAAAGAATCGGTGCATGTGATCTTGTGATGGATCCTAAAAAGCACAATACACTTTACGCTTCTATGTGGAATAGAATCCGCAGGCGCTGGAGTGACCCTCAACCCGGTCCTGGAGACGGGATTTTTAAGACGAGTGATGGAGGAAAGACCTGGAAGCAGAAAACAAACGGACTACCTGATCTGGCACACACAGGTAGAATCGGTATTGATATCGCCAGAAGCAATCCAAAAGTACTCTATGCCTTTGTCGACAATCATAATCCAGGCGAAATGCCTAAAGAGGGTGAGAGGGATGCCTACGGAAGGTTGAAAAAAGGAAGAAAAATCGTTGGCGCAGAAGTTTACCGTTCCGATGATAGGGGAGAAAACTGGACAAAGGTGAGTCCCTCTAACGAGATGATGGAGGGATTTGGAGGTACCTACGGCTGGGTTTTTGGACAGATACGGGTTGACCCTAATGATGAAAATACGATTTATATAATGGGTCTTGCGCTGGCGAAATCCACGGATGGAGGCAAGTCGTTCAAGAGGCTGTACTTTACCGGGCTGCACGGTGACCACCACGGCCTTTGGATAGACCCTGAGGATTCAAATTATCTTATCAATGTCAATGATGGAGGAGTTAATGTCTCCTATGATGGTGGCGAGAAATGGAGGGATTTTCATACTATCCATCCGGTTGTCCAGTTCTACAATGTTGCTTATGACATGGAAAAACCGTTTAATGTTTACGGTTCGGTGCAGGACCATGGTACTTACAGGGGTAATGTGGCTCATAATCTTCCCTGGAGGCAAAGACCGCGTGGCCTTATGACACGGTGGGAAAGTGCGCCGGGTGGGGAAGGAACCACAATTGCAGTTGACACAACAAATCCAAATATTATGTATTCATCGTCTTTTTACGGAAGGCTGCAGAGGTCTGAATATAAGCCAGGGTTGACTGGAAAATGGATAACCAGGAGTATTGTTCCCAAGGCTGGCCAAGATGAACCTCCTCTTCGCGGCCAATGGCTCGCCCCGACAATAATTTCTCCTCACAATCATAAGGTCATCTACCACGGTATGCAGTATCTATTCCGTTCGAAAGATATGGGAGAGACATGGGAAAGAATCAGTCCTGACCTGTCCTATAATGATCCCGATCGAATTGGAAAACTTCCGTTTGCCATTCCTCATCAATGTTTGACAGATATTTCTGAATCGCCTTTTCAATTCGGCCTTATTTATGTTGGAACGGACGACGGTAGAGTCCATATAACAAAAAATAGTGGCAAGACCTGGACAGAAATAGTCAAAGGACTTCCATATAATAAACATGTTTCAAGGGTTGTCGCTTCAAAATATGAAAAAGGCACGGTTTATCTGACACTTAATGGTCGAAGAGATGATGATTTCACAGATTATATCTATAAGTCTACAGATTATGGCCAGACCTGGATCGATATTTCCGGGAATATTCCGGGTGGACCTGTTAATGTCATTAGAGAAGATCCAAAAAAACAAAGATGTGCTCTATGTTGGCACAGATTTAGGTGTATATGTAACGGTTAATAGTGGGAAAGAATGGCAGGTGCTGGCAAACGGCCTTCCGAATTGTTTTGTTTGGGACATTATCATTCACCCCCGTGATAACACTCTGGTAATCGCTACAAACGGACGGGGAATGTATGTAATTGATGATGTGTCTCCGATTCAAAAATATACGCAGTAGCGCAGTAGAGTCAGGATAAAATAAAATCTGTAATGGAATATTTTTTTACAAAGTTTTACTAAGTGAGAAAAGAGATGTCTGTAAAAAGGAGTAAGAAATGAACGTTTATATAATTATTATTTTACTTTATCTTGCAGCATTAACAATCATGAATTTCTGGAAGTCGAGGAAGGTAAAGACTCAGGACGACATGATGCTTGCAGGGAGGTCAATACCTGTATACAAGATGGTCTTCACTCTTATTTGTACATGGATCGGATCAGGAACCTTTATAGCGGGTGCAGAGTTTGCGGCAAAAGCAGGATGGAGTGCCATGTGGCAGCCTGCAGGAGCGTGGGTTGGCATCATAATTATTTATTTTCTGGCGGCGAAAATAAGGACATTCGGTCAATATACGGTTGGAGATATTTTAGAAGAAAGATTCGGCCCTGTGGCGAGAATTTTTGGTGCAATTGCTATCTTCATTAGTTTTACTGTAATCGTAAGTTACCAGTTCAAGGCTGGAGGTTATGTTTTAAATGCCATCTCAGACGGTGCAATTTCTACAGACCAGGGGATGTTTATGGCAGCGGCTTTTGTAATTATGTTCACATTTATTGGCGGGATGATCGCTATTGCTAACACCGACCTTCCCAATGGTATTATTATTTTGAGCGCAACAATTCTTTCTACACCGTTTGTTATGTTTGCAGCTGGAGGGTGGGATAAAATAAAGGCAGTTTTACCCCAATCTCATTTTCAGGTATTCAGTTCCCAATTTGGGGGAAACCCTTATTTAAAGATTCCTGCAATTGGGATTTCTGGAATGCTGCTGTTGTTAGGTGTACAGAGTATGTATCAAAAATTTTACAGTGCAAGAAATCCGAGTGAAGCTAGGAAGGCTGCAGGAATCTGGGTAGTCGGTACTATTATTATTGAAGGTGTTGCTGTTGTGATGGCGGTCTTCGCTGCCTCTTATTTCTGGCCTGAATTGCAGTCCGGAGCAATGGATCATGCTGAAGTTATTGTCCAGGCTGCAAAAAGAATGATACCTCTGCCGGTTGGAGTTATGTTGTTAGGTGCGGCAACCGCAGTGGTCATTTCAACAGGGATGAATTATCTGTTATCTCCGACAACAACTTTAATTCATGATATATACCAGAGGTTTTTAACAAAAAAGTCTGCGCAAAAAGAGGAATCAGAGAAAATGCTAATATGGCTGCAGAAAGGCTTAATCATTATTGTTGGATTAATTGCCTTTTTCATGGCATGGAAAATGGTATCAGTACTTGAGAGCGCTTATTTTGCATATACATTATATGGTGTTGTCGTCACCCCTCCTCTATTAGCTGCTCTGGTCTCGAAGAGAGTCACCAAAATTGCAGGGCTTGTTTCCATCATATCAGGCACTATTATTATTTTATTCTTGAAAGTGTCAGGTTACATCTGGCCGTCGATTATGGTTCCTGTCGGTGATCCTAATGGCGATCCTTTTGGGATTCCGATTCTTTACCCAGCGTTGGTTGTTGTCCTGCTCAGCTTGATTGTTGTTTCATATTTTACAAAGCCTCCTTCAAAGGAAGTGCTCAAAAAATTCTTTCCTGAAAAGACTTAAAGCGATAGGCCTTAGAGCTTGAAGATAAGGAATAAAGACTGGCAGTTAATGTAATAAAATACATTGATATAATAAGATTTATTAACGGGGAGAGAAAGACAATATCGGGAGGTGTAAAAACATGATAGTACATGGTAAGGATTACAAATCTTTTGTTTCGGCATTTAATGACGAAACCTATTCAAGTACCATAGTTGCAAGGCGAGGGGCTTCACCCATCCCTTGCGGGAAAAGTAAAGTTGTAACGCTTGAGAGTGTTATCGAAATAATCCAGGATGGGGATACTATTTCCTACCCTCATTATTACCGGATGGGGGATAAAGGCCTTAAAATTATAGTTGATAAATTGAAGGAGCAGGGCAAGAAAGGGATAATACTCTATGCCAATGCGATTTTTGACCATACAGACCCATGGCTTTACGAGGCCTTCCAGGATGGGACACTCGGGGGGCTGTACGGGAATGTCTACAGGAAATTTGGCACTCATGTGATGGCTGGAGATCTGTTTCCATGGATTTCTGTTGGATTTTCGCATGGGAACAGGGTCAGGAAGCTGCAGACAGGCGAAGTTAAGGTCAAAGTGGGTTTTGGCCCAGTGCCGATCGCTGATGTCTATGGAAATGCCAATGGCTTAATGGGAAAGGAAAGTCAACTTTGCGGTCCTTTAGGCTTATTCGCTGCTGATTGTGAATTTGCCGACTATATCTGTTTACTGGCAGGTACCGTGAGTAGTGACTTTATCGTCCCCGCCTCGATTTCAATGGAAAATGTAGATTTTGTTGTTCCGGTTGAAACACCCGGACTGGCTGCTGGGATAGGAGGAGGGACACTCGACATTGGGAAGGCCAGGAGCCATCCCTTCAATGCAAGAATAGCTGAGAACGTAACAAGAGTAATGGAAGCGTCTGGCGTTGTGAAAGATAATTTCAATTTCCAGGTCGGCGCAGGTGCAGGTCTCATTGTACTTGATAATATAAGAAATATTCTCAAGAAAGCAGGGATCAGGGCTAACTTTTCCATAGGGGGTATTACTTCCATGCATGTTGAAATGCTTGAAGAGGGAACGGTCAGATACTTACTGCACGGCCAGCTTTTTGAGCCAAGTACAAAGGTTGTTCATTCTCTACTTTACCATCCCGGACACGTGGAAATGACTGCAGGATGTTACGCATCGGTGGCCAACAAGGAAAGTGCTGTTAACATGCTTGATTTTGCCGTACTGTCAGCTCTTGAAGTAGATTTGGGTTTCAATGTGAATACTGTTTGTGCCAACGGCCGGATTATTGGGGGAATCGGTGGAGGGCAGGATGTGGCTGCGGGTGCGGAGCTTACAGTAATTTTCCTGCCTATTGCAACAGGGAAAAATGGAATAGGATTTCCAAAGGTTGTTGAAAAAGTCTATACACGTTCAACTCCCGGAGAAGTTGTGGATATTGTAGTGACAGAAGAATATGCATCCGTAAATCCAAAAAGTAAAAGCTGTTACCGGGATGCGCTTATAGAAAATGCAGGGGAATTCGGACTGAAAATTGTTCCTATTGAAGAACTTCATGAGTTATCAGTAAAGAAGGCAAAAGAGATAGGGGAAATTCCTCCTAGAAGAGAGACGACGGATGAAATAGTCCATATCATTGAATGGAGGGATGGAACCCTGCTTGATGTATTAAAGAAACCTGTAGAATTTAATTGAGGAGGGAAATAATGAGAAGGAAAAAAATTATCGTTTTTTTAACAATGTTATTTGTGTTTGGAGTATTTATGATGTCTCAAGAACTCGTTAACCCAATTAAATTTACAATTTTATATGACAACTATGTGTTTAATGAAGATACAAAAGCAGATTGGGGGTTTTCTTGTTTGATAGAAGGGACCGAAAAGACTATCTTGTTTGATACTGGAACCCATGGTGAGATTCTCCTGTATAATGTTGCCCAGCTCGGTGTTGACTTGAAAAAAGTGGATCAGATTGTTATCAGCCACAATCATGGTGACCATACAGGAGGACTTTTTTCATTCCTGGATATTAAACATGATATTCCAGTTTATCTGCCGGTCTCATTCCCTTCTGAGTTTGTCAGTAGGGTTGAGAATAAAAAAGCTAAAGTCATAAGTGTTGATGAGCCTTTAGAAATATGCAGGGATGTTTATCTCACAGGCGAGATGGGAGATCGAATAAAAGAACAATCGTTAATCATAAATACCAGTAAGGGATTGGTGATTGTTACCGGATGTTCGCATCAGGGAATTGTAAATATTCTAAAGAAAGCTCAGGAGATGTTTGATAAGCAGATTTACCTGGTTTTTGGCGGGTTTCACCTAATGGCAAAATCAGATGCCGAATTGAAAGAGATTATCCACAGTTTTAAGGAGATTGGAGTCATGAAATGCGGTGCGACTCACTGTACTGGAGACAAAGCCATCGCAATGTTCAAAGAAGCTTACGGCAGGGATTATATCCCAATGGGAACCGGAAAAGTCCTGGAAGTTACTAGATAAAACTAAAAACTTTGCCTGTATTATTCACTAGACAAATCAATTTCACCGCGAGCATAGGCTTGGTGCCAGCCTTCTGGAACTGGCAGTTTCTTGTACCAGAAAACCCTCTCAGCCTCGAGCAGATTGCGGGGAATTCCCATGAAGTCAGCAGCACAGATTACTTTATGCTCGGGAGAAACCATGGCTGACACATGATCGAGCCACTGTTCTCCTTCCTTGGAACGCATAAGGTGATGGTCAAGAATCAATGTGTCAACTCTTTTAGCCAGGCGTAAGATTCTTTGCATGGCATATTCTTGCTTTTCCAGGCTAAGATTCTGTAAATAAACAGGCGGACCAGAGGCTATTATTATATTGGGTTTCCAGGCAATAATCTGATCGATTGAGTTTTTAGTTGTGTTCCATCCAAATCAGAAGTATAATTTTGGACTTCCAAATGATGATTGCTGTTTCTTATCCAACATTATTATCTGACTCGCATCCATTTATTATCTCGCATTCATTCATTATTTTCGTGACATAAATTTAATAAGGAGAAATATTCAATGAAAAAAAGCCGCATTTTAATCGTAATTGTATTAGCAATATTTCTATACGCTGGCAGCCTGCTGGCTGAAAACACACCAATTAAGAAGGCAAACTATAAGCTTGCAGCCAGATTTTCCCCGGCTAAGATGAAAAAAATGGTATTCAGTACATCAGTTAGTCCTCACTGGCTTAAACACAGCGACCGCTTCTGGTATACCTTTGAAACCCCTAAGGGAAAGTCATATTACATTGTTGATCCTGTAAAAAAGTCAAAGAGTCCTCTCTTTGATAATGTCAAGATGGCAGCATTGCTCACTATGATGACAAAGGACCCATATGATGCCGAACATCTCCCGATAAAGAAAATAAAATTTGTAAAGAAAGACACCGCGATACAATTTGAAGTTGAAAGCTCCCAGTATGAAGAAAAAATCAAAAAAGAAGACAAAGTAGTAGAGGAAGAAGAGAAAAAAGAAGAAGAAGAAGAGAAGGCTGAAAAAGAAAAACCAAAGAAAAAAATATTTGGTTTTGAGTACAATATTGCTACCGGAAAACTCACTATGCTGAAAGATTATAAGAAACCTGAGGAAAAACCAAAATGGGCATCTATCTCTCCTGATGGAGAAACAATTTTGTTTGCACGTCATCATAACCTCTACTGGATGGACAAAGCAAATTATGAAAAATACCTGAAAAATAAGAAAGACCCTGATATTGTAGAGCACCAGTTGACAGAGGACGGTGAAGAGTATTACAGCTATGGATCAGGGGAAAGAGGTGAAACCAACGTAGATAAAGAAAAGAATAAAGATAAGCGTAAATCAGTAAGAGTCGTATGGTCAAGAGATTCAAAGAAAATCGCCATGATCAGGTCGGATTCACGAAAAGTCAAGGACCTCTGGGTTATCAATTCTATAGCTGATCCCAGGCCTACGCTTGAGACATATAAATATACTATGCCTGGTGAGGCAGAGTCCCCCCAAGAAGAAATCCTGGTTTTTGACTTAAAAAAGGAAGAAAAGGTCAAGGTTAAGGCCGAATGTTTTAAAGACCAGTCTCTTTCCATACTTAGAGCACCTGCCCTGGCAAAGAACCGTGATGATGATAACCATCCCAGCCTGTGGCTTGCAGAGACACCAGACAAGCTCTATTTTTCCCGTACAAGCCGTGACCTTCACCGTATCGATATCTGTGTAGCCGATGCTGTGACAGGTGATGGGAAAGTGCTGATTGAAGAACGGCTTAACACTTATGTTGAAACCCGGCGTCCTGGGCTAGTTAATAATGGAAAGGAACTTATCCACTGGTCGGAAAGAGACGGATGGGCTCATTTCTATCTCTATGACGGAGAAGGAAATCTGAAAAAACAGCTCACGTCAGGCCCTTTTCACTGCGATAATATCGTTGGTATCGATGAGGAAAATAGGGTTCTGTATTTTACGGCTAACGGCCGCGAAAAGGATGAAGATCCTTACTATCTGCATCTTTACCGCATAAATTTGGATGGAACTGGCTTTAAGATCCTCAATAAAGATAACTTCAACCATTATATTAGCATGTGCGATTCAAACAGATTTTTTATCGATAATTATTCCAGGGTCAATACAGTTCCGAAATCAAAATTGTGTAATAATCTGGGAAACAAAATTTTTGATTTAGAGACCGCTGACCTTTCGACTTTTATGGCGGCGGGTTTTAAATTCCCCGAGCCGTTCAAAGTAAAAGCAAATGACGGCATTACTGACCTGTACGGAGTCATGTATAAACCATTTGATTTCGATAAAGACAAAAAATATCCGATTATCGCTTATGTGTATCCCGGGCCTCAGACTGAATCAGTGTCTAAATCCTTTTCCACGAGTGGAGACCGAAATTTCAGGCTGGCTCAGTTTGGATTTGTTGTTATCACTGTGGGGAATCGCGGAGGGCATCCCAGCCGTTCCAAATGGTATCATAATTACGGATACGGCAATCTTCGTGATTATGGGTTAGCTGATAAAAAGGCTGCAATCGAGAAGCTGGCTGAGAGATGTCCTTTCATCGATATCGACAAAGTCGGTATATTCGGACATTCCGGAGGAGGCTTCATGTCAACGGCTGCCATGCTGGTCTATCCCGATTTTTTCAAGGTTGCGGTATCCTCTTCAGGAAACCATGAAAATAATATCTATAATAGATGGTGGAGTGAAAAACATCATGGAGTAAAAGAAGTCAAAGACGATGAAGGAAATATCAAATTCGAATATGATATTGAGAAAAATTCTGAACTTGCAAAGAATCTTAAGGGACACTTGCTGCTTACTACAGGCGATATTGATAATAATGTCCACCCGGGATGTACAATAAGTATGGCAAATGCACTGATCCGTGCAAACAAGAGATTCGATTTCTTTGTCTTCCCTGGTCAGCGACATGGTTATGGAAACATGAATGACTATTTCTTCTGGTTAAGATCGGATTATTTCTGCAGGTACTTGATCGGAGATTATTCTCAAAGTGTTGATGTAGTAGAACTCAACCGGGAAAAAGAGATGAGCGGAAGTAAAAAGAAGAAATAGATTGATATCATTTTAAATGAAAGGAGGTAAAGCAATGTTTTTTAATCGCAAGTTTTATTGGCATCAAATACTAATTTTATGCATTTGTGTACTATCGATAGCGATGATTGTTTCGCCGCTTCAGGCAAAAACGGTCAAACCTCAAAAAAGGATCCAATCGACTGACCCGGCTCTGAGGATGGAATGGTTTGACCAGCATGTGGAAATGAAAAAAAGCTCTAAGTTCAAAGACTTAAAGTGGCAGTTTATTGGCCCTACTAATGTAAGCGGCAGATGTACTGATATCGCTGTTATTACTCCTAAAGGGGAGAATTATACGATATATGTTGGAGCTGCCTCAGGAGGTGTTTGGAAAACAGAAAATGAGGGCACAACGTGGGAGCCTATTTTTGATCAAGGGCCTTCAACATCTATAGGCGATTTGGCTGTTGCCCCTTCCAATCCTGAAATTATATGGGTAGGAACAGGTGAGGCGAATATATTCAGAAGCTCTCAGGTCGGAAGCGGCATCTACAAGTCAATAGATGGAGGTAAGACTTGGAAGCATATGGGCCTTGCTGATACACTTACAATTGCAAGGATTGTCATCCATCCTGAAAATCCGGATGTTGTATATATTGCTGCTTCAGGCCATGAGTGGACAGACAATGAGGAGCGTGGAGTCTTCAAAACTACAGATGGAGGAAAAACTTGGGGGAAAGTTCTTTATATCGATATGAAGACAGGAGCCATTGATCTTGTAATGGATTCGAAAGATTGTAATACTCTCTATGCGGAGACATGGGAAAGGGTCCGTAATAAGTGGAATGACCCAAGGACTGAGCCGAGTTACAGCGGATCCGGGATATATAAGACCACAGATGGTGGAAATACCTGGAAACCTATTAATAATGGGCTTCCCGATGCAAACCATAGAGGCAGAATCGGTATTGACGTCTGCCGCTCTAATCCAAGCGTTCTTTATGCTTTTGTCGATAATTACGAGATAGCCCGTGAACCAACCGAAGAGGAAAGGAATGATCCGTATGGTATTCCTTCTTGCGGGTTTATTAAAGGTGCAACTGTGTACCGTTCTGATGATAAGGGAGAATCTTGGACTCAAGTAAGCGGATTGACAGAGGAGATGAAAAGCTACATGGAATACCATTCCGGCACTTTCGGCTGGGTTTTTGGGCAGATTCGTGTTGATCCTAACGACGAAAACACTGTCTACACCATGGGAATAGCTCTTAATGTTTCGAATGATGGCGGAAAGACATTCCGCAGGTTAAGGGGAATGCACGTGGATCATCACGGGCTCTGGATTGATCCGGATAATTCCAATTATCTTGTAAACGTCAATGATGGCGGGATAGTGATATCCTATGATAAGGGAAAGACATGGAAGACGTTTACGCATAATCTTCCTTTGTGCCAATTTTTCAATATAAGCTGCGATATGGATACTCCGTTTCGTGTTTATGGGTCCATGCAGGATCACGGCAGCTTCAAGGGAACTGTTGATTTGAGTAGAGGGCGTGACAGTATACAAGCAGTGAATTTCGAAAGAGCTCCTGGCGGCGAAGGTACGAGCCATGCAATTGATCCTGCTAATTCAGATATCATATATTCATCAGGTTTTTACGGCACACTTTCCAGGACAGATCTCAGCATTCCGGGAAAGGAAGGGAGGAAAAGCATCCTTCCGAGACAGTATGAAAACGAACCACGATTGAGAGGACAGTGGGTAGCGCCCACCATCATCTCTCCTCACAATAATAAAATAATATATCATGGGATGCAGTATCTTTTCCGTTCCAGAGACAGGGGAGATACATGGGAAAAGATCAGTCCGGATCTGACTTATAACAACAAGGATGAACTTGGTGATATTCCTTTTCAGACGATTTTTTCAATCTCCGAGTCTCCTTTGAAGTTCGGTCTGATATATGTAGGAACAGACGACGGTAAAGTTCATGTAACCAAAGACGGAGGAAAAAACTGGAAAGAAATAATGACAGGACTGCCATATAAGAAGTGGGTATCGAGAATTGTCGCTTCTGCTTTTGACCTTGGAACAGTGTATATGACTCAAAATGGGAAACGGGATGACGATTTTGCTGCCTATGTATGGAAATCGACAGATTATGGCAAAACGTGGGTGGATATTTCCGGCAATATTCCACTTGGCCCGGTTAATGTGATAAGAGAAGATCCGGTTGACAGAAATATTTTGTATGTTGGAACAGACCTTTCGGTGTATGTGTCTAAAAACGGAGGCAAGGATTGGGATGTGCTTGGGGGCAATCTTCCATCAACATATGTGCACGACCTGATCATTCACCCCCGCGATAATATCATAGTCATTGCAACACACGGTTGCGGTATGTGGGCAATGGATGCGAATCCCATAAACGAGAAGGATAAAAGAAGACAGCGCAGATATTTTTAAAAGCGGATACCATTTGTTCCATTAAAATAGAGCAGATTAAAGTTTAATACGCATTAGGGCAAACTTTTTTAACGCTATTTCGTTATAATTAATAGATGGATTCTGCTTGTTCTGGAAATGTTTCTGATATTAAGTGGAGGTCTGCATGTTTAAAAACTATCTAAAGATCACATTACGCAATATCCTCAGACATAAAGGATATTCCTTTATTAACATCGCAGGTCTGGCAATTGGAATGGCCTGCTGCCTTTTAATAATGATATGGGTTCTGGATGAATTGAGTTATGAAAAGTTCCATGAAAATGCTTCCTGTCTATACAGAGTTGAAGAAAACCAACATTATTCCGGGAGGATATTTCATGTAAATGTGACTCCATATCCACTGGCCCCTGCGCTTAAAGGTGAAATCCCGGAAATTATTGATGCGGCAAGATATGTTTATCCGGGGGGCATGCTGCTGCGTTATGGCGACAAGGTATTTTTCGAGAGTAATATAAGAGCGGTTGACCCTTCCTTTTTCCACATGTTTACATTTCTTTTTATGTCGGGAGATAAGGATAAAGCCTTAGACTCTCCTTATTCATTGGTGATTTCAGAAAAAATTGCAGAGAAGTATTTCGGCAATGAAGATCCCGTGGGTAAGGTAATCTCTGTTAATAACCAACATGATTTTACAGTGACCGGTGTAATGCAAAATGTTCCTCATAACTCTTATCTACAGTTTGATATGGTTATCCCTTATGAATTTTTAAAAAAGACAGGGAAAACCAATGAACATTTTGGGAGTAATTCTATTCGTACATTTGTACAGCTCCAGAAGGGCATTCCGGTAGAGCAGGCCAATGAAAAGATTTTCGGTTTTATCAAAACCCGTATTCCTGAAAGCGCAACCGATCTGGAACTGATGCCTTATAGACGTATTCATCTTCACAGCTACTTTGGCTATGAAAAAACCATGGGTGCCGTTCAATATGTATATATTTTTTCCATAATTGCCGTGTTTGTGCTTCTTATAGCTTGTATCAATTTTATGAATCTTTCTACGGCAAGGTCAGCCAATCGTGCCAGGGAGGTGGGATTAAGAAAAGTTGTCGGAGCATTGAAAGGCCACCTAGTCCGCCAATTTTATGGGGAATCTGTTATATTCGCATTCATAGCACTAATTTTTGCGGTTATTATTGTTTCTCTTTTACTTCCTGTTTTCGGCACACTGGCCGGAAAGCAATTATCCTGGAGTATATCAGGAATATTACCAGTTTTTCTCGGCCTTACAGGAATCACATTATTTACAGGCATTCTTGCAGGGACCTATCCCGCACTATTTTTGTCTGCCTTTCAACCCGTAAGAGTCCTCAAAGGCAGCCTGAAATCCGGCGTGGCAAATTCAAGGTTCAGAAAGGTCCTGGTTGTTGTTCAGTTTTCTCTTTCGATTCTTTTAATCATTGGAACAACTGTTGTTTACAAGCAGCTAAATTATATGAAGAATGAAAAATTGGGATGGGATAAGGAGCATCTGGTTTATATTCCTTTAAGGGCTGATATTAAAAAATCGTATAAAGTCCTCAAGAATGAGCTTATCAAAGACTCCAGGATCCTAGGTGTTTCCGGCACCTCCCAACTGCCATCTTATATATCAAGCAATTCCAGTGGGGCGGATTGGGATGGAAAAGACCCGGAGCAGCTAACATTAATCGGCTTTAATTCGGTTGATTATGATTTTATTGAGACACTGAAAATTGAGATGCTTGAAGGGCGGAGCTTTTCCCCAGAATTTCCTTCTGACCTCTCTCATACATTTATTGTCAATGAAGAGGTAGTTAAGATCATGGAAAAAAAATCTGTAGTAGGAGAGCGTTTTTCTTTTGTTGGGGTCAAAGGATCGATAGTCGGAGTCATGAAAAATTTCCATTATCAACCTCTGCGGAACAATATAGAACCTCTTGCCATTATTGTGGCTCCTGATTATCTACAGTATATGTTTATACGGATTCCGCCTGGCAGTATTTCTGCTTCACTCAAGTTTATTGAAGAGACATGGAAACGGGTTGTTCCTGATTACCCTTTTGATTACAGATTTATGGATGAAGATTTCAATATTATGTATAGGGAAGAAGAAAGAGTGGGAACCCTCCTAAAGTATTTTGCGGCTCTTGCAGTATTTATTGCCTGCCTCGGTCTGTTCGGGCTTGCTTCATATACAGCAGAACAGCGGACCAAGGAGATTGGTATCCGCAAAGTTCTCGGTGCATCTGTTTCTAAAATCATTATTCTCCTCTGCCGTGAATTTTTTCTTCTTGTACTGCTGGCAAACGTAATAGCCTGGCCCACAGCTTATTTTATCATGAAGAACTGGCTTCAAGGTTATGCTTACAGGACAAGCCTGGGAGCGATGATATTCGTAGCAACAATGGCAGTAGCGTTGGTGGTTGCTATTATCTCTGTGGGCTTCCAGGCGCTTAGAGCGGCGACTGCCAATCCGACTGAAGCATTGAAATATGAGTAGGGGAGAAGTAAGAATAATGGGCATTGGCTGTTTGAGGTTTTGAATCGGATAACCGTCTTTGCCGATAGGCCCGTAACAGGCCATATAGATTTCCCATTGTCCTCCTGAACTGCACCCTGAGAGAAAACTGGAATAGGCAGTCTCTTTTGTATAAAATGGAATCAATTAGAAATAATGAACAATACAAACTGTATAAGGATATGCCGCAGCGATGAAAGCTTCTGAGGGAAAAGGAATACTTTATGCAGTATGCTGTTATACTCTCTGGGGTCTGCTCCCTGTCTATTGGAAAGCCCTCCGTAGTATCCCGGCTTATGAAATTTTATGTCACAGAATCACCTGGTCATTTCTGCTTCTGATTCTGATATTGTTCTCGAAAAATCACTGGAAGTGGATAAGAACAAAATTAAAAAATCGCAGAACAATTGTCACATTTCTTGGAACTTCCTGCCTGATCGGGTTCAACTGGATGACATATATATGGGCAGTTAATTCTGGGTATCTTGTTGAAGCCAGCCTGGGATATTTTATCAATCCGCTAATCAGTGTTCTTCTAGGAGTCGTCATTCTTCGCGAAAAGATCCGAATATGGCAGGGAGTGGCGGTCGTTGTTGCGGTTGTTGGCGTCCTCCATATGACGATAAGCTACGGGTCATTTCCCTGGATTGCACTAGCGTTAGCCGGTTCCTTCGGTTTTTACGGTCTTTTGCGCAAGATAGGTTCATTGAACTCCATCGAAGGCCTTGCATTTGAAACGGGGATGCTTTTTCTTCCAGCATTTTTTTTGCTGCTGTCCATGGAATTTAAGGGGAGTGCAGCTTTTGGGCATTCCACACTTCCGGAAAATTTGCTGTTGGCATTCAGCGGAGTAGTTACAGCATTCCCTCTGCTGCTGTTTACTGCTGCAGCAAGGAGAATACCTCTTTCAACTATCGGAATCCTGCAGTACATCTCTCCAACGTTTCAGTTTATTCTAGGCGTATTCGTCTACGGGGAAGATTTCTCAACGGAGCGTCTTATCGGGTTTATCATTATCTGGATTGCACTTTTGATTTATACATTGGATGGGATTTTCCGGAAAAATAAAAATTTATAAATAACCTTTTTCTTTAAGGTTTCTTTCAATCCTGCAAGAAACATCTCCTGTTTCGGTTTCAAACCTCTTTCCTGTTATCATCTCAAAAAGCTTGATATATCGCCTGCTTAATTCTATTACTAAATCCTGCGGGGCTTCAGGCAGGACCTCGTCCTTATAAGGGTCGCAGTTTTCTATAAACCAGAGCCTTAAGAATTCCTTGTCAATATTGTCTGGCTCTTCGCCCTTGGCAAATCTCTCGTTATATGTCTCTTTTATCCAAAACCTGGAAGAGTCGGGAGTATGTATTTCATCTACCAAAAAGATATTTCCTCTATTGTCGTATCCGAATTCGTATTTTGTATCTACTAAAATTAGGCCGTTTTTTAACGCTGTTTCCTGTCCCCGTTGAAATAGCATAATTGTTTTTTCAGAAACAAAGTCCCATTGTTCCTGAGTCATCAATTTCTGTCTGATAATTTCTTCCGCTGTTATTTGCTCATCGTGTATATCTGATTTAGTAGTTGGAGTGATTATAGGCTCTTCGAATTTCTGATTCTTTTCGAGCCCTTCTGGAAGGACATTGCTGCAGAAGATACGCTTGCCATTTTCATAAGCTTTCCATGCTGAGGTATTGGTTACGCCAGTTATATAACCTCTTATAACAAATTCAACAGGAAACACTTTCAGCTTTTTGCATACAATAACATTTGGGTCAGGGACATCGATAACGTGATTCTGTATTATGTGCTTTGTTTCTTCAAACCAGAATGCCGATGTCTGCGTCAGAACCTGGCCTTTAAAAGGAATATTTGTGAGATGTCTGTCAAATGCAGACTGTCTGTCAGTAGTGATTAGAAAAACCTTATCACCGGATACATATACGTCTCTGACCTTGCCTTTGTATTTTTTGCCCAGATTAAAATTAGTTTCTTTCAGTGTGTTTTTTATCTGCCGCTTGATTTGTTCTTCTGAAATCACTTTACATTCCATGGAAAGGATTGAAACATCCTGGATTTCCTGCCGTTTCCTTTGTTTTTCAATATTTAAATATTATCAGATTGTTCCTGTGTCTACAAACCTCTCACGATAATTATTCGGGATTTAATGGAAATTTTTGAGCTGCCGCCTCATCTTGAGCCAGAACTCAAAACTTGGGAATTTAATTTTTATCGATAACTCTTGCATTTAATGAAAGGAATTGATATATAAATTATCAGCTTAAAGGAGAATCAAATGTTAAAAAAAGTCTTTTCTTGTGTGGTAGTATTGATTTTTGTTTCCGGCTGTCTTTTTGCAGGGGGATGGAACAATACTCTAATGGGCTGCCGGGCAGTGGCTCTCGGAGCGGCATTTGCAGCTATTGCCGATGACCCGAGTGCCATTTATTATAACCCTGCAGGCATGGTATTCCAGGAAAAACGAATGAATGTTTCTTTTGATGGATTCTACATCAGCCCTACTCATGAATATATGATGCCGACAGGTATGGTTGCTCATAGCAAATACAATGTTTCGTTTCCTCAGGTCTTTTTAACATATAAGAGCAGTGAAAAATTGACTGTTGGGTTTGGAGCTTATATTCCTTATGCAGGAGGGGGTATGGATTGGAAGAAAGAAGAGCTCGGCTTTCCCTTTAAGTCCAGTTTAGGGATTATTTCTCTGACTCCTTCTCTGGCATATAAGGTTAACGAAAAACTTTCTCTTGGATTTAACCTCAATTTTTACCATGGAGTACTGGAAGTAAACACAGATAGCGGGCCTTACGGAAATATGCAGTCAGAAGAGAAGGGCTCGGCTATTACTGCTGGTTTCGGATTGATGTTTAAGCCGAATCCTAGGATAAGCTTTGGTTTAAATATCAGGTGTCCGGCTAAGATGAAGTTGTCAGGAAAAACTGCAATTCCTGTAACAGTTCCCGGTTTTGGTACAATGGACTTAAAACTTGAATCAGAAACGAATTTCAATTTACCCTGGGATCTGGAGCTTGGCGTGGCATTTAGAATTGCTGATAATTTACTTATATCTACTAGTGCCCAGTATACTTTGTGGTCTGTGCTGGAAAATGTTGAAAAGAGGATTAAGGGCCTGCCCGGTGTCGGCGATTTACAAACAGAGGAACCGCTTGATTTTAAGAATATCTTTACCCTGAGAGTAGGAACTGAATACATTATCCCAGGTGGAATATTCTTGCGGGCTGGGGTTGGAGTAGACCGTTCGGCTTCGCCTGCTGAGACTTTAAGCATATCAAACATTGATGTTGACAAGTTTACAATTCTGGGCGGTATTGGGTATAGAACAGGAAACGTTCAGCTTGATTTTGTTTATGTACATGCTCAGGGAAAAGAACGGGAAAGGAAGATGACCAGTTTTGGGATTCCGCTCACTGAAAGATTTAATCTGAATGCTTCAATCCTGGGCATGGGATTTACTTTCTCGTTTTAACCCCATATTGAATTATTCATATAAAACAGCAGCTTGTTTATTGACAGGAGAATCAATGAAGAGAACTTTCCTGATTATAAGCTTAATTGTTTCTTTTTTTATATCAAGCTGTGCAAAAAAATCAGGCAATGTGGAATCGCCGCCAACAAACACAAAGGTTTCTGCAGCGGATGAAAACGGAAGGGTTCCATACGATTATGTCAATCCCTTTATTGGAACAGGTGGAGATGGCCATACCTACCCGGGTGCGACGCTTCCTTTCGGTATGGTGCAGGTAAGCCCTGATACTGATATAAAGAATTACCGTGAAAGTTATCCCTGGTGTTCAGGATACCAGTATGGGGATAGTTCCATCATAGGCTTTAGCCATACTCATTTCAGCGGAACAGGACATTCAGACATGGGAGATATCCTTGTTATGCCAACAGTAGGGGATCTGAAGTTAGAAAGTGGGCCAAAAGAAGATCCTGATAGAGGATATCGTTCGCGCTTCATGCATGCAGATGAAAAAGCATCCCCAGGATATTATTCAGTTGTACTGAAAGATTATGATATTAAAGTAGAATTGACAGCTGCAGATAGAGTTGGTTTTCATAAATACAATTTTCCCAAGAGCCGGAATGCACATATTATTCTAGACCTTGTAAAAAGTATTTATAACTATGAGGGGAAAGTTTTGTGGTCCCAGATTCGCGTTGAAAACAACTCTTTGGTTACCGGATTTCGCCAAACAAGAGGATGGGCACTAACACGATATGTCTATTTTGCTGTACAGTTTTCAAAGCCATTTGACTCATATGGTATTACAAATGATGAAGCAATCGAATACCGCGGGTTTGGTGTGAAAGGGCATCATTTGAAAGACTATCCTGAAGTATCAGGCAAGAAGCTCAAAGCATACTTTAATTTCAAAACAGAAGAAAATGAAATAATTTACTTAAAGGTCGGGCTGTCGGCAGTAGGAATCGATGGAGCATTGAAAAACCTGGAGGCTGAAATTCCCCATTGGGATTTTAATAAAATAAAAGACAGAGCAAAACAAATATGGAAAAATGAATTAAACAAGATTGTAATTGAAGGGACAAAGAGACAAAAAGAGATATTCTACACATCGCTGTATCATACTATGCTTGCACCTGTAATTTATATGAATGTTAACGGAAGATACAGGGGATTGGATCAAAATATTCATGTGGCACAAGATTTTACCAATTACACAATCTATTCCCTTTGGGATACGTTTCGTGCTGCCCATCCTTTGTTTACAATTATTCAAGAAAACCGGGTTCCCGACATGATCAAATCGATGCTGGCACACCGCGAACAGAGTGTACATAAAATTTTGCCAGTATGGTCGTTTCATGCGAATGAAACGTGGTGTATGATTGGATATCATGCAGTATCTGTAATAGCAGATGCGTACCTTAAGGGGATAAGGAATTTTGACGCCATCAAAGCGTTTGCAGCCATGAAGGCGAGCGCTGCATATGAAAAATACGGTGGGCTGAAATATTATATGGAAAATGGATATGTGCCTGTTGATAAAGAGCCTGAAGGTGCCTCCAAGACATTGGAATATGCTTATGATGATTGGACGATTGCCAGGATGGCAGAGGCAATGAATAAGCAGGATGATTTCAAAAATTTCTACAAACGGGCAGGGTTTTATAAAAATGTTTTTGATCCTGTTACAAAATTTATGAGAGCTAAATTATCGGATGGTTCGTGGAGGCAGCCTTTTGACCCTTTGTATTCCAGTTATGGAGGAGATTATACAGAAGGGAATGCATGGCAGTACAGCTGGTATGTTCCACATGATATATCTGGCTTGATAGAATTGATGGGAGGCAGGGAAAAATTTGTGAAAAAGCTTGATTCATTATTTATCACAAGGGCACAGGACGAAAAGTATTTTCAGGTGGAAGATATTTCAGGTTTGATAGGGCAGTATGCACATGGAAATGAACCTAGTCAGCACATTGCTTATCTGTACAACTATGCCTGTATGCCATGGAAAACCCAGGCTCGTATTCATCAGATTATGAATAATTTATTTGACAATACTCCTTATGGAATTTGTGGGAATGAAGATTGCGGACAGATGTCATCCTGGTATATATTTAGTTCGATGGGATTTTATCCGGTTTGTCCTGGAAGCAATGAATATGTTATCGGAAGCCCCTGCATAAAAAAAGCTGTCATAAGCGTGGGAAAAAATAAGAAATTTGTTGTTGTAGCAAATAATCTTTCAAAACATAATATTTACATTCAGTCGGTTGTTTTGAATGGAAAACAGCATGAGAACAGCTATATCACTCATAATGATATTATAAATGGCGGAGAGCTGATATTTGAGATGGGGCCAGAACCCAATAAGAATTGGGCTAATAAAGTATCCAATACACCGTATTCAATGAGTAAGAGGGAGATCAGATAATTAAATAGATGAAAGCCATATTCCAAAATATTGAAAAAAAGCTTACGGGTCTAAAGCCCGGTTTGAAGGCCCAGTTGACAATGGTGACTGACCCAAGGCCTGGTCATAAAACATTCGATGAGGTCAAAGGTTCCAGCCTGAAAGCAGCGGTGCTTGTTCTCCTTTATCACTGGAAGGGCAGACAGTATCTGGTGCTGACACGCAGAAGCGATCATATGGTTCACCACCAGGCGCAGATTTCATTTCCTGGAGGTTGCCAGGAACATGGAGAAACTGTCCAGCAGACAGCATTAAGAGAAACCCATGAAGAGTTAGGTATTCCTCCTGAGTCAATCCGGATACTGGGAGAGCTTACCCCGCTTTTTGTTCCTCCCAGTAATTACTGCATTTTTCCGGTGGTAGCAGGCATGGATGAGCGTCCTGCCTTTTGCCCTTCGTGTAAAGAAGTGGCTGAGGTCATCGAAGTTCCTTTGGATCATTTGCTGGATTCCAAGAATGTTCGCAGGGAGGCCTGGATCATAAATGGTATCGAAGTGATGGTTCCATTTTATTTATTCAAGGATTACAAAATCTGGGGTGCAACAGCGATGATTCTGGCGGAGTTTATGGAATTGATTGGAAATATACATTAGCATACTCTTATTGCTGCCAACTGAAGATAGAAGAACGGTTCAATCCTTCCAAAACACAGCGATGTCTAAACAGCAACAGGAGTCATAGTATAGATACGTGCGGATTGAGATGCGGCTTTAAGGTCTCCTCTACTTAACGCCTCTCTGACATCATCGAGTTTCAGGGCTTCATCCAGTGTCAGATAGGGAGACCAACCATCCTCTGCATCGATTAGTTCAACATCAACTTCGGCAACGTAATGCCCTTCATGAATATATTTAATCTGTTTTCTTTTATTCATTTCTTACGCCTCCTAAAATCAGCCGACCACTTTCGAAGGTCGGGTCTATAAGCAGTCACGATTACGGCGGGTGATGACCTTCCTTTTGGGATACCCCACACCACATGAATAGGCTTCCCGTCTGTTGTCCATGCGCTTGTTATGCCTTAATTTCATTTATTGGCAATATTTGTCTGCTATGTCGAATTGTGAGAATGGATATTTGTTTGGTTTCGATACGATAAATGATGCGGTAATTGCCGTAAAATAGTTCTCTAAATTGGCTACCATTAATTTCGGGTACAATACGGCCGATTTCAGGAGACGATTTTAGCTTCTCAACTTTAGAAAATATTGTATCGATCCATTTTTTTGCCGCTGATGGTTTGTCTTGGGCAATATAATCGGCTATTTCCGATGCTCTATCGACAGCAAGAAGAGACCAGATTATTCTCATTTTGGGACTCGCTTTAATAGTTTCTCTTTTGCATCTTTATGGCTGATTCCTGCTCCTTTTTCCAGTTGATTGAGAGAGGTTTGAATATCTGACAGAAGCTCGATTTTCTCTTGCATGGCTTCAAATTCATTTGCACCTAAAAGGACCGCAACGCCTTTCCCGTGCTGTGTAATTATAACCGGTCTTTTAGTATCGTGAACTTGCTTTATGAAGTTTGCCATGCCATTCCTGACTTCTGACAGGGACCTGATATCTTGATCAATTTTTAGTTTTTGCATATTGCACCTCATTAAGTATGTATTTTGTACATTATATCGCACATATTATGGTGCGTGCAAGTGCTATTTTTGGGCGGGCATAACTATTAATATGCAGCGTGCTATATTTGTGGGATCACTTAATATACGAAGTTCTTAGGGATGTTTTTGTATCAACTAAAGCATATTGTATATTAATAGTTCGGCGAGACTTAGAAGGGCAAATTTACATATGGACAAAAAGGCATAGGTTCTGAATAGGCAAGATAATAGAAAGAAGCAAAGGAAAATTGCAGGCTGGTGAAGCGATTGTTATCCATCTTTATGATTACTTGAAGGCATCTTTTCGATCGTCGATGGTAAGGATGTAGACTACTTGTTCTTCTTGATCGAAGATATAGAAAAGCCTGAACTTGCCGATTCGGTATCGCCAGGTATCAGGGGTGTACCCATGAAGCTTTTTGATATTGTTTCCCCAAAAAGGTTCTGTTTTGATCTGAGGATAGACAAAGGAATCGAGTTTTTTTCTCAAGAAAGATGCGTCGTGAGACGATAGCTTCTTGAGTCTTTTTAAAAACTCGTCAGTTTCAAATATACGGAAATCAGACAAAGCGACCTCGCTTGGCTTTCGCATCGTGAAGACCGCTCTTGATGCTGCGATTCAGACTTTCATTGTTTCTGATTTCCACCATCTCGAATTCATCAACGTATTCGTGTTCTTCCACAAAACGAAGAGCAGCGGTCTCGATAAAATTCGACAGCGGACGATTGTCATGCTCCGCAAGACTTCTAAATTTATTGTATACCTTGCTATCTAGTCTCAATGTTACTGTTTTGGACATTCTTCTCCTCCTGAATACATCTATCGATTGTCTACAAATAGAATACAATAGAATACATGCGAATGCAAATAAATTATAGGTTATTTCTCTAGCTCTTTTGGGTGAATCAGCGTCATAAAAATTACTTCATCTTTTTTACATTTTAAGGTTGATATCCACTGATTTATCAGCTCAAATTTGGTCTTGACAACCGGACCACTTCAGTGTAAGAACAATGAACATATACGAACGCTAGCGTTAATTTAAATAGGAATTAATATGAAAAAGAAAATTATCTATACCAGTATATTTATCATCCTACTTTTTAGCCTTTCAGGGCAAGCACAGGAAAAAACGACAGTCCTTACAAAAGTAGAAAAAGAACAAGCTATTGAAAAAATATGTCAACTACTCAACAGGTTTTATGTCTTTCCGGAAGTTGCAACTCAAATGGAAGAGCATATTAAAACAAAACTTACGAAAGGTGCATTTGAAAAAGTCACTGATCCGGATGAATTTGTGAATTATATGACTAAGGAATTACGATCCATATGTCATGATAAACACTTAGGGATGTATATTGGATCCAATCCTGAAGAACAGACTAAAGAAGACCAAAAGCTAGAAAGAGTTATTAATAGACTTAACAATGAAAAGTTTAATTACGGTTTGAATAAAGTTGAAATTCTTGAAGGAAATGTTGGTTATATGAATATTCAATCAGTAATGTATTCTGAGGAAGCTATGGAAGTTGTATCATCTGCATTGAAATTCTTATCAAATACAGATGCAATTATCTTTGATTTGAGAATAAACAACGGAGGCGACCCTAGCTATATGGCCTATATATTTAGTTATTTTTTTGATGAGCCAACACATATCAATAGTATTTATTGGAGGGATAGGGATCGCACGGATGAGTTTTGGACGCATGAAATTATCCCAGGAAAGAAAATGGTTGATATTCCCTTATATGTATTGATTAGTAATAAAACATTTTCTGGAGCAGAAGAATTTGCATATGATTTACAAGTTCTGAAGCGGGCAACTATAATTGGCGAAGTATCTGCCGGTGGAGCAAATCCTGCTGCAACCTGGGTTGTATACAAAGATTTAAGAATATCTATTCCCTTTGGACGAGCTATTAATCCGATAACTGGTACAAATTGGGAAGGGATTGGAGTAAAACCGGATATTGAAGTTTCGGCAGATAAAGCGCTTGAAGTCGCAATAGAAAATGCAAAAGACGCTGCGGAGAAATATTATGCAATAAAGAAGAATAGGCTAATTGCAAATTATAACGAATGTAACAGTAATTTGGAAAGAGCAGGAAAGCTCTTTGAAGAAAATAATACCAAAGAGGCAGAAGCTTTAGTTATCTCAGGTTTAAAAAAGGCGATTAAAAATAACCTAATGAATCAGTCCACTATAAACCAAATGGGTTATGATTTTCTTAACCAAGATAATAAGCTGATGGCAATAGCAATTTTTAAATGTAATGTATTAGCATATCCAAAATCTGCAGACGTTTATGATAGTCTTGGTGAAGTGTATCTGGAAAATGGAAACAAGCAATTAGCAATTTACAATTATAAGAAAGCTCTAGAAATAGATCCAAATTATGCATCGGCAATACAAGCCTTGAAAGATATCAAGAAATAGTAAGTGAAAAATTGAATAAAGCTTTAGAAAAGTAAAAAAGACAATTGAGCAATTGAAATGAAATAACAGTGTAAACGCTCGCTAACATTGTGTATATTGCATTAAAACGCGCCATACGTAAATTTGAAGCTTGGCCGCACTAACTTTTTTAAATACACAAAAGATGATCTCAAAATTCCCCTCATTCTTGGCCTCAGATCAGCAGTTTTACAGCCAAAACCGCCGCACTCTAAGAATAAGAATTCCGATGTTAACTATAAATTCATACGATCAGTATACATCTAAAATCCGAGGAACTAGATAGAAAGGAACAGAGGTTAACTCATATATTTTCCCCCATATTTTGACTTTCTCTGTTTTCAAAGGACCGCTGTATATCCGTACAAGCCGGTGATTTTTTACTCTGTCTGCAAAACTATAAAGAGATCTTAATCTTCCTGCTCTGCCAGATTTTACTTCTATCCCTAAAATTGTTCCACTTAATTGAAAACAGAAATCAACTTCTGCAGTGCCTTCTTGCTTTCCCTTTGCCCAATACAAAAGGACAGGAATATGATTTGTAAACTGCGCAAGAATATTTTGTCCTACAACCTGTTCTGCGATTCTTCCCCGGTAAAAATCATCCAGATCTTTAAGATTGATAAATTCCTCTTGGACACCCATTCGATGATTCACAAGTCCAACATCAAGGAAGAGAAGTTTCTTCGGTCTTTTTCTCTGCCCAATTAAAGGGATTTCTTCCGATTTCGTTGCTTGAACCTGATAAACCAACATGACTTTCTCCAGAATATCAAATGCCGCGCTCATTTCTCTGCTTCTGAAATTCGATCCGCCAAATTTCTCATAGGTAACAGTCATTCCTGCAAACAAAGGAGCATGCTCAATCACATAGCTCAGATACTTCGCGTTGGCCAGGGATGAGTATTTATAAACGTCTTCCGAATAACTTGTGAAAAGCGAAGAATAAACGGATTTAAGGCTGTCTATACTCTGATTTTCAATATATACTTTTATAACCTCTGGCATCCCCCCAATCATTGTGTATTCATAAAAATGCCTCAAACATTCATGATGAATGGCTTCAGGGATTTTTTCATCTAAAGAAATGGAATTTAAAAAATTTAAAAGCTCTGTCTCTTTTTGCGCTTCTAAATACTCAAAAAAATCAAGAGGATAAACATAGGCATATTCTATTCTCCCAACGGGAAGCGCAAATCCTTCTCTTTCGATCTTTGCCTGGAATAATGAGCCGGCAGCGATGACGTGAAGATTTGGTTTCTCCTCATAAAAAAATCTTAAAAGCTTCATTAAAGATGGAGAGTTCTGAATTTCATCGATAAAAACTAAAGTTTCACCGGGTACAATCTTCTTGTGAAATTTAATTTGGATAATCTTTTCAAAGTCATCGAGGGAGATTTCCTCTCTGAATAATCGTAAGTGGTCGATATTCTCCAGATTCAAATGTATTAAATTTTTAAAATATTTCTTCCCGAACATTAAAACTGCTGAAGTTTTTCCTACTTGACGTGCTCCTCTTAATACTAAAGGTTTTCTTCCTTTTTTATCTTTCCATTCGATCAGATAATTAATAATTTTTCTCGGAAACATCACGGCTCCTTTAAATATATCTACAAAATTATGTGCTATTTTATTTCAAATAATGTCTAAAGTTAGTACTAATTTAATGCATTTACTGTATAATGTCAATATATATTTAAAAATTTTCTTTTTTAGAAGTTATCTATTTACTCTTCCAATAGGCCATGAGCTTATCCCGGGGATTGCAGTTTTTATCAAACACGTTAAAATAGTCATGGATTTTTTTACTCTATAGATAAAAAAGTCATAATATCAGATATATAAAACAAGACAAATCCAAAATTTTAAATTTTATTTATATAATAAAATAGTATATATTATAATTATTTTCTTGATAAATATAATATATTATTATATTATTTTGAAAGAGGAGAAAAGATGGAGGAAAAATATAAAATTGCTTCACTTTTAAAGAGTGAAAGAGAATTGCTTGGTTTAACTCTAAAGGAAGTTTCTGAAAAAATCGGATTCGCCAATTATCAAACATTAAGCAGTATCGAATCAGGGGAAAGAGGTATTAAAGCTTGGGAACTAGCTAAATTAGCAGATATTTATGGACGCGATATTGATTTCTTTTTACGGCCTGAGGAAGGGAAAAACGAAGTTAAAATACTATGGAGAAATCCAGAAGAAAGTTTAAAGAAAGAAGAGATAAAGAGAAAATTTTTATTATTTTGTGAAAAATATAAAAATCTTCTTAAACTTTTGGGAGAAAAGGAACAAGAAAATAAAGAATTATTATTGTATCTTCCAAAGAATGATTTATTAAATCAGAAATCTTTTGAATATGTAGAAAATATTGCTAAAGGTTATTTGAGGTTACTTCAAGTAGGAAACCGACCAGCGTGTTCTTTAGCAAAAATATTAGAAGAAAAAGTTGGAATAAAAATAATCTATCTTGAACTTGAGCCAGAAATCTCAGGAGGATCCGCAGTTGGAGATTTTGGGATGGCCATATTGATAAATGCAAATGATGCGCCCTGGCGCCGTAATTATGATATAGCCCATGAGTTCTTTCATTTAATAACGTGGGATTATTTCTCTCCTGAAGAAATTTATGAAAGAGATAAATATGGGAAAAATAGGATCGAACAATTAGCAGATGTTTTTGCTTCTGCTTTCTTACTGCCAGAAGAAGAATTGAGAAATGAATTTAAAAAAAGAGTAGAAGAAAAGCATATTTCTTACTTAGACTTAAATGAGATTGCCAGACAATTTAATGTGTCTATTGAAGCCCTGATGTGGAGGCTCGTAAATCTCAATCTGATAGAAAAAGATACGGTTAAAAGAGAAATTGAAGGAGGGAATATTAAAGATTTTGATAAAAAATTCAGAAGTACTGATTTGAGAGGAGAAAAGCCTTATCTCTCATTAAGATACATTTATCTGGCAATTAAAGCTTTTCAATTGGGGAAAATTTCCAAGGCGAAATTTGCAGAATATGTTGATAAAAAATTCAGCGAGGTTTCATCATTTTTAAAGAAGTACGGCTACGACGAAAACGAGGATTATTCTGTTGCATATGATATTACTTAATGCCGATGTAATTATAGACCTACATCGATTAAATGTTTGGAACCAGGTAGTTAAAAAAAATATAATTTATATTTCATCAATTATCCTTCGACAAGAGGTGCATTTCTTTGAAGATTATAACGGAGTACGCTATTCTATTGATTTATTAAAAGATGTGGGGTCTTTATTCTCTGAAATATCTATCTCTGCGGAGGATTTGAAAATATTTTCTCAACAATTTGATCGAGTTTTTGAAGCGGAACTCCATTCAGGTGAAAAAGAAGCTCTGAAGATTCTTCAAGATAACAACGAATTTCTTTTTTGTACATGTGATAAGGTAGCGATTAAAGCTATTGCTTTATTAGGGAAAAGGGAACAAGGGAAATCTTTTGAGAAATTACTAAAATCAAGCGGACTTACAAAAAAGTTGGAATTCAAACATACTGAAAAATATTTTAGAAAATATTTAGATGAAGGCAGTATAATGAGGATTCAAAGTTATGGAATCAAAAAATAGAAGCAGCATATGTCATCATAGGAGTATCAGGCCTTAGGCGCTTTTACATATATCCTAATAAAAAAGATTGTTCCAGCAGGCGCACATAAGATTCGGCCTTATATTTAGTGATTCCAATGTTTCTTGATAATGTAGAGTAATTAACTCCTGCGACACTTGCTTTTCCTATAAATTCTAGGGTTTTCTCAATTTTTAAAAGCTCATCGGTTTTCAGTGAAGAAACATAGGGTATATCCCTTTGGATAATTTTTATGCATTTTGTAAAATGATTGAACGAAATGATATGCATTTTGTAAAACAATTAATCAAATTGCTTTAAATAGAAACATAATTGATGAGATGCTAAAAAATCGAGGATTAGCCCAGAGTGAATTGCATTTTAACAATAGCATTTGGCATTTGACCATTTTTGTATAAAAAAATGACTCAGGTGAGGCAATTATTGTAGCGATAGCTAGTCCAGGCCTGAAATCTTTAGTTACTACCTAAGTCCATTTATTGTTACCGGCCTGATTGATGTAAGAGAAATTCCTCTTTCCAGAAAAAGCGGCTCGCTGCAAGCCCGGCACGAACTTTTAATAGCTGCCGAAATAAGAGAGAAGCCTTTCTAAGCGACAGCAAAAATTTCGGCATGATTTAAGTGCAAAGTCCCTATTTTTGACACCTTCCTGTGATCTAACTATAATATTTGTATTCGAGCAGCTTAGCGGGCGGAAATTGAACAAAAAGGAAATGGCAATACTTAACTCAGCCATTAATGCATTAAAATTCTGCATGGCAACAAAAAGACAAAATAGGAGGTAAAAATGGCAGGAAGAATCAACAAAAAAAGAAGCAAGGTGTGGATTAACTGCCTTGCAATGGTGACTTTCGCAGCTTTAGTAAGTTTGATAGGCATAGTAAACACAGTTTCAGCTCAGCAAGAAGAAAAGCCCAAGGCTGGTAAGCTGACCGATGAGATCTGGGTGGAGGTAAAGGCACAACTGTTGTATGAAGTGGGGATAGTGACAGACAAATATGGCATTATGCCTGAAACTCCTGAAGCAGCACGTAAATCACTGCAAGAGATGGAGGCAGCCCAAAAAAAGGTATATGAAGGATTTGGGGTTACAAAGCAAGAGGTGGATGCATACTACGAAAAATTAGCCAAGGAAGACATACAACGAGTTATGAAGTTGTCGCAACGAGTAGCAAAGCGAGCACAGGAACTTGCTGAAAAAAACCGCAAACCAGAGCCTGAGTCCAAGCACGTCAAATACTTACCGGATATTCCGGTCTTCCCCGGTGCCAAACTGAATTCAGAATCCACCGAGGAAGCCATCTGGTATGAGGCAGACGCATCTGAAAAGGAAGTTTTCTCTTTTTACAAAGACAAGCTGTCCAAAGCCGGATGGAAGTGCTGCCCTACCAAATTCTCGATGTATTTTATTAAGGGAGATAAGGCTTTCGAGCTCTCTATGCCTAGTGGGGAGGGAGACCTCCAGTATAGTCCCTTGCCTCCCAAGAGAGCCATAGCCGAGGGTGTTATGCTCAAAAAAGACGACTATATTGCGAAAGTTTTGACCTTTGCCGAGAAACTGCTTCCTTACAGTCAGAAAGTGATCAAGTTATCCAAGGAGCTTGAGTCCCAACCCAGCCAAGAAAACCTTGAGAAGATGGATGAAGCGCGAGAGGAGTTGGATAAAGTGACGGAGGAAATCGGGCCTGAAGTAGGGGCTACTCTTAGCAGACTCAAAGAGTTCAACAAGGATTATTCCCTTGATCTGATGGACTATCTACTAAAGCACCCAGGACTGAAGGAGAAAGGCATTCCGGCATTTCTGGGTAAGCTGGAATATTGGGATGCCTTAGGGTCTGCCGTAGAGGATTATGCCAGCAAGAATGCCAAAGAGGCGGATACGCTTATAAAACGTTATCAGAAATTTGCTGAGGAATGGATTACACCTCTGTTCTAAAGAGGAGTAAAAACATGAACCAAAAATTAAGAACGCTTTTTATTATTTTTATTACAGTGATCGTTCTGACAGCTCCGGTCTCCGCTCAATCTTTGAAAGACATCTATGCTACCGGTAGCGCTCTGTTTGTTGAGGAGATGACCATCGACGAATCCAGCCTTCCTAAGGGTGAATTATTCGAAAGTATCGTTGACATCGCCATCGATGGGGATGGAAACATTTATCTGTGCGATATTAGAGCCTGCAACATCAAGAAATTTTCCGAGGAAGGAAAATTTCTAAAAGTCATCGGGAGAAAAGGCCAGGGGCCGGGCGAATTTAGCTTGCCTTCAGGAATAGTCATTACCAGAAAATGCCTCATTATTTACGATATAGGAAACCGGCGTCTGTGTTCTCTGACGACTGACGGGGAATATGTTAAAAGTATCGGGATTCGATCAAGCGAGGGCGTGCCAAGGAATATGTGGGCTCATCCCATGGGTGATGTATTCATAGAGGGGGAGATCAATCATTACCGTGAACCGGACAAACCTCAAGACTGCGTCATACAGATCTTTTCCCAGGAACTTGAGCTAAAAAAAACGCTCTTCACGCATAAGGTACTAAGAAACAAGTTCCGGACGATCAAAGGAATCTTTTCCAACATCATTCAGCCTTTCTCGCCTGATGTATATTGGTCTGTGGCTCCGGATGGAAAGATCATCATCGGCATTGCTGAAGATTATACGATTGCGGTTCATGATGCTGGAAAAGGGCTTCTTTCTTCGTTCAAGCATTCTTACAAGCCTGTTAAAGTAACGGATCAGGACAAGGAAAAATTTTTCTCCGGCCTTACCTATTCCACTTCCGGAGGAGGGACAACCGGAGTTCCGGAAGAGATCAAAAAGATGACGGGATTTCCCAGAAGTAAGCCTGCATTTGATGGGTTGTTTGTGGATTACGAGAGCAACATCCTGGTACACACAGTCAGAAAAGATACGCCGGGCTCAACTCCTGAGTGTGATGCCTTTGACCCGGAAGGTACATTCATTGGAACTGTAAAGATGGAAGGTATAAAATCTTTTCCTAATAGAGTTATTATAGGCAAAAGATGTCTCTGGATTCTTGTATGGGATGAAGATGGCCGTGCTCGGGCCGTAAAATATAACATCGCCCCAGGGAAATAGCCGGTGAAAAACTTATTTTCATAAAGTGGAAAATGTAAATTTGAAGCTTGGCTGCACTAACTTTTTGAATACACAAAAGATGATCTCAAAATTCCCCTCATTCTTGGCCTTAGATCAACAATTTTACAGCCAAAAAAGGCCGCTCTAAGAATAAGAATTCCGATGTTAACTATAAATTCATGCGATCAGCATATGTCAAGAGGCGTGATAATTTACGAGATTGTGTCGCAAGGTATGCATCATTAGTAATAGAAAGATTTTTCATTTAGCGTCAACAGACGTTAAGGAAGCCGTGATTAAAAAAGAAAATCAAATTTGTAGAAAGATCATAAAAACGATTTTTTTCAAGATCAACCGTAAGCATGAATAATTTCAAATATCAAGGTTAATAGGATATATTCTCATTTTTGACCAAGTTCCATCAGCTGCCATTCGCAATCACATGTACTATTGCAAAAAATTGTGGGCAATCAAAGAAAGATTGCTCAAAAAAGTGGAATCACGAAAAAAGTTATCTGGGAGAAGAAGGAAGAAATAAAATGAAGTGGTCTAAATGTTAAGAGAAAAAGCGGCTTGCTGCAAGCCCAGCACGAACTTTTAATAGCTGCCGAAATAAGAGAGAAGTATTTATAAGCGACAGCAAAAATTTTGGCATGATTTAAGTGCAAAGTCCCTATTTTTGACACCTTCCTGTGATCTAACTATAGTATTTGTATTCGAGCAGCTTAGCTGGCGGAAATTAAACAAAAACGAAAAGAAAATGGCTGGCCCAAAAATAATTTAAACATAAAGGGAAAACTTATATAGTAATTACAACTTTTAATATAGAAATGAGGAATACTATGAAAAAATTACTCTTTAGGCTATTAAAAATATGTGGGATTGTACTACTCATTTTATTGATTGGGTTAATTGTGGGCATATTTTTTACCGGACCAAAATTACCCGCTAATACTGATACGATTATTGAAAATGTCATAAACACAGAGCTTCCTGAATTTGTAAAAGGAAAATCAGGATATGTAATCTCGGATGATCATAAGATTTGGTATGAGTCAATTACACCAAAAGATTCTAGTAAAGGGGGAATTTTATTATTCATGGGGATGGCAACTGATGCATTAGGGTGGCCACAAACATTTATTGATAAATTAGTAGATTCTGGTTATCAAGTAATACGGTATGACTATAGAGGGACAGGACAGTCTGATTGGGTTGAAGACTGGCAACAGAAACCGTATTCAATAGCAGATCTATCAAAAGATGCAGAGACAATTCTTGATACACTGAACGTTAGTAAAGTACATCTGGTTGGACTATCGTTAGGTGGTATGGTTGCTCAAGAATTTGCAATTGAGAATCCGGACAAAACGTTAACCTTAACATCAATAATGTCTTCCGGGGATATTTTTGACGAAGAATTACCAGAAGCATCTAAAAGTATTGTATTTGATTTTACAAAAATTGGAATTAAATATGGAATATTTCAGAGTGAAAAGAACACAATAAAATTAATGTTATCGGCAAAAATGATTCTTCGCGGAGATGCACAATATGACATTGATGTAAAAGGAACGGCTGAACAAGTCCTTTATAATTTAAGGAAACGAAAAGGCTATAACCCAGATGTATCAAGACAACATGATCAAGCTGCTAATCTATGGGGTTCTCGTTATGACGAATTGAAAGATTTAAAAATTCCGGTATTGATTATTCATGGATTAAATGACCCATTCGTATCGATTGAACACAGTAAAAAATTAGCATCTGTAATCCCAAATTCAAAGACAAAATGGTTTAATAATATGGGGCATGATTTACCTCCAAACCTCATTGATTCAATAACTAGGAAGATTATTTTAAACATAAAATGAAGACTGACAAATAGATACAGTACACAACAACAGCTATACGATAATGCTGAAAATTTAATCTTTGATTGTAGAAGTTGCAATAGTTCCGGGGGGAAAAATATTTTTTGAACTCACTCCGCTACGCTTCGTGCCACGCTACGCTCTCCTCCTTTCAGTCGTCGGGGTGTATAACAGCAGATATGAGGTTCGCCCCTCGGCTCGGGGCTCACCCAAATTGCTTCCCTTGGTCGCAACTTCTTTTATCTGCGATACGTTAAACGAAGAATTTACGAATCTAATATTGAAACAAAAAGGAAATTTCTATCACCTAAAGCTAAGAGAAAAAACGGCTTGCTGAAACACGATAAAATAGTCATAAAATATGGAAATATAAAGCGATAAAAGTGTCGTCAATTGGAACAAAGTGAAACTGATAAATTTATGATTTATCCTCTTGTAAAACAATTAATCAAATTGCTTTAAATAGAAATATAATTGATGAGAAGCTAAAAAATCCCTGTCTGCGTGTCGCCCAGGCAGGAAGGATTAGTCCAGATTGAATTGCATTTAAACAATAGCATTTGGCATTTGACCATTTTTGCATAAAAAAAATGACTCAGGTGCGGCAATTATTGTAGCGATAGCTAGTCCAGGCCTGAGATCTTTAATTACTACCTAAGTCCATTTAAAAGTGTATTTGTGTATATAATTCTGATACAATACTCGAGAAGTTTGACTATAAGCTTTTAAATTAACAGTGAGGTGAGATATGAAAGGCAGAGGTTATCTACGTAAGGGATTAGTAACCGTAGTTGGTTTGTTTGTTCTTAACCTGTGTGTTGGAGTTTTTCCTTCCTTGGCAGATGAAGGTATGTGGACATTTGATAATCCACCCATCAAACAGCTTCAAGAGCGCTACGGCTTCACGCCTACAAAGGAATGGCTGGATCACGTACGTCTGTCCAGTGTCCGTTTCATGGATGGGGGTTCTGGTTCTTTTGTCAGTCCCAATGGGCTGGTGATGACCAATCATCATGTTGGGGTTGGGCAATTGCAGAAGATTTCCACTTCTGAGAAAGACTATGTTACGACAGGGTTTTACGCAAAAACTCAAAAAGAAGAACTAAAATGCCCGGATCTTGAAGTGAACGTTCTCGTTTCTGTAGAAGATGTAACAGAGCAGGTGAAAGCAGCAGTCAAAAAGGGCATGAATGAAGAAGATGCTCTAAAAGCACAGAAAGCCGCTATGGCAAAGATCGAGAAAGAAAGTTTAGAAAAAACCGGACTCCGATCTAATGTTATTAATCTATACCATGGCGGTGAATACTGGCTGTATTGTTACAAGAAATACACCGATTTGCGTATGGTTTTTGCTCCTGAACGGCAGGCAGCTTATTTTGGCGGTGACTTTGACAATTTTACTTACCCACGCTACGACCTTGATGTAACTTTCTTCAGGGTCTATGAGAATGACAAGCCCGTTAATTCAAATCATTATCTCAAGTGGAATGCAGAAGGAGCAATAAAAGATGAACTTGTGTTTGTTTCTGGGAATCCCGGTTCATCTGATCGTCTTTTCCCTTACTCTCAATTGGAATATCTGCGTGATTTTCAGTATCCACTCATATTGAAATACATCAAAAAACGAATTGAAATTCTACACGAGTATGAAAAAAAAGGGCCGGAACAGCAGAGAAGAGCTTTGATATCCATATTCGGCTTAGAGAATGCCAAGAAAGCGATGTCCGGGGAATACCAGGGGCTGCTTGATAAGAAATTGATGGAAAAACAGAAGAAAGATGAAGAAGCCTTCCGCAAACTTGTGGCTAGCAATCCAGACTTAGAAAAGGAGTATGGAGATGGATGGGACACAATTGCTAAGGTAATTCAGAAACAGGAACAAGTGGCTGAAGAACGTTTTTACGGTCGTATCAGCGGTTCACGTCTGGCAGGGATTGCTTCGACAATCGTCTTTTACGTTATAGAGATCGAAAAACCGGATTCAGAGCGGCTTGACGGGTATCACGACTCTGGCCTTGATGGTTTGAGATTTCGTCTGTTTTCTCCAGCGCCCATTTATCTTGATATGGAGGAGGCTAACCTGGCAGGTGGGTTACAGCTGTCGCTGGAAGAATTGGGCCCGGATAATCCTTTCATTAAATTGGTGTTGAATGGGCGTTCTCCAGAAGATGTGGCCAAGGAATTAATTCAGGGGACTAAACTCACAGATGTAAGTTTTCGTAAATCTTTGGTAAAGGGCGGCGAAAAAGCAGTGAAAGAATGCAGTGATCCTCTTATTGTTTTGGCTAAAAAACTCGAACCCATGATAAGAAAAGATATAGAATGGAGTAAGAAGAACATTGAAAGCGTTCTTATGCCTGCTGCCGAGAAGATTGCCAAGGCACGCTTTGCTGTTTACGGAAAAGATGTTTACCCTGACGCAACTTTTACCTTGCGGTTATCTTATGGAACTGTCAAAGAATACTCGATGAACGGGACAAAAGCTCCCTGTAAAACGACATTGTACGGTTTGTTTGACCGTGCCTTGAGTTTTAACAGGGAAAGGGACTACGATTTACCCGACCGTTTCTGGGAACGAAAAGACAAATTGGATCTCTCAACTCCTGTAAATTTTGTTTCTACCTGCGATATTATAGGTGGAAACTCAGGGTCACCGGTCATCAATAAAAAAGGTGAAGTGGTAGGCTTGATTTTTGACGGCAATATAGAAAGCCTTCCGGGACGGTTCGTGTATGATGAGACAAAAAATCGTGCGGTTGCCGTTCATACTGGTTATATCACAGAGGCATTACGCAAACTCTACGATGCAGACACTATAGTTAATGAGCTTGAAGGAAGATAATCTCTTGCTCCCAACATTATTTATCTTCTTTCCACCGAGTTTATGAAGTGGGTGCTGGTAGCTAACGTCATCGCTTGGCCTGTTGCTTTTTACGCAATGAACAAGTGGCTATAAAGCTTTGCATATCGTATTAGTGTTGGTCTCTGGCCTTTCGTATTTGCCGCTTTTCTGGCTTTCGCAATCGCACTGCTCACAGTCAGTTATCAGGCAGTCAGAGTCGCCCTGGCCAATCCGGTGAAGGCGCTGAGGTATGAATAATCCAGGTGGACGTGGGTTATTCACGAGCCAAGCTTGCCGCAGATGCAAGGCACAGCGCATGAAGTAGTTTTTATGAATAATCCAGGTGGATTAGTGTTTCTTTAATATTGAAATTACAGAATAAACGATGACTAAAATTGCAGCCAGTTGAATGAAATGTATCCGGTTGCTGAATATGAGATAAGAGCACAGAACAGGATAAATGATTGCAGCAGAATATTGAACAGGCCCCACCAGCATCATCACTCCTTTTTTGTAGGCCACTTGAAGGCTTATGAAGGCAGTGAGTGAAAAAAGCAAATATAAATACAGATACGGTGACGAAAAGTAAGATGCAACATGAAACCCTCTTAAGGAAACAAGAACTTTCATTGTCACGATTATCATGCCTGTGGAAATCCCTGAAACAGCGGCATAAATAATAGTTTTTATTCTTTTTGAGATTGAATTTATAAAAACGGGGACAAAAAGAAAAAACGGGAGTAACGCCATAATTGTTAATAATGGTATATTGACAGTCATTCCACCTTCTTGATTTTCATAAAGGTTTAGGAAAATTATGGAGATGAAAATCAAAGCCGAATAGATGAAATCCGAACTGTAGAGTTTTTCTTTCAGTAATGTATGAGAAAGAAATACCATGAAGACAACTCCCCATCCGGCAATGGATGAGACAATATGAGGGTCCAGGTACCTGAGCGCAACTGTGTTTGGCACGATGTAAATATTTATAAGTAAAAATCCCGAGATCCACGTAAAAAGATTCCTATAATATGTTTTGTCTTTTTCCCCTTTATATCCGATCCAGACAATCCCTTTTTTCATAAGGACAAAACCGGTGGAAAGCAGTGTATAAGCCAAAATTGTCAGGAGTATACTAAAGCATCTTGTCATGGGTCTATTATTTCCTATTTAGCTTGATTACAATCCTTATCTCTTAAATTTTTAATATTCAGATGCAAATATAGGTTTTTCTTTTATCATAGTAAAAACATATGGTCAATTTTCAAAAAATAGAATTCTTCTAAAGCACAGAGATTTATTTTTTTGAGATTTAGGGAATATTTCCATTTCTAGGTTGTCTTTAATAAATGAAAGTAGAAAAATATTAGAACATGGAAAAATGGAATTCTAGGAATGGTTCCAGTGTTTTGGATGAGTTAATGAACTATTCAGATGTTATTTTTCGGATTTGCCTTGGGTTTTCTCGTAATCCATGGGATGCCGAAGAGTTGATGCAGGATGTGTATCTTAAGGCATTGAAAAATATTGGCTCTCTTAAAAATTCATGCCATTTGAGAGGTTGGCTCTTAAAAATTGCAAAGAACACCTGTCTGAATCATGTGAAAAAACAGCGTTTGCAACGCTTTCTTTTTCCAAGAATTAGTGATGATTCGATTGATCGCAGCACTCCTGAATGGCGGTTCATGCGTAAAGAGCAGCATAATATTTTTAAAAATGCCGTCCGATGTTTACCGCAAAAACTGAGAGCAGTCTTTATTTTAAAGGAGTATGGTCGTCTCTCCTGCCAGGAAATCGCCCAAACTCTTGGGATAAAGGAGGGAACTGTCATGTCGAGGGCGAGCAGAGCACGGCTTTCGATTTTGGCTAATTTAAAAGAGGTTAATCATGGCAAAAAATAAAAAAGCAGAGGATGAAACCATCGAAAGAATTATTCATGAGGAGGGAAATGAGGCCTTTTACATTTTTTCTATGAATATTCTGAATTCTCGTCTTAAAGCATGTCTTAAGAATGAGAGTGAAAGGAAGAAGCGTTCTGGCTTGAGGTTTAGCAGAACAGTGCTGGTAGTGGCAGTATCTCTACTGGCCGTGTGTGTAGGTGTATTTATCCTGATAAATGTTTTTTCGACTTCTCATCAGAGAATTACAATAAGTGCAATCGAACAATTTTTAAAAGAATCGCCTGTAATGTATATAATGATGGAGAATCAGGCCGGCAGCAACTTAAAATCAACTGCCGAAAATACTGAAGAATATATATTGAGAAGTAATTTTAAAGAGGCCTTTTCATCAATGCTCGGGAGAGGTTCTTTGCGTCAAAAACAAATCCCACTTCAATGGGATGAAAACCTGCCTGAGGATATGGATTTGGAAAAAAAGATGAAAATACTTATAAAGGATAAAACTCTTATAAGATTTTTATCGAAATATTTTAAAAATGTAGAGGAGATAAAAAATGGCCAAAAAGATCTGTCTTTTCATCATTGTTATTTTATTTTCTGTGAGTCTCATTTCTGCTGAAATAAGCAGAGTGCCTTCAACTAAGGAAGGTAAAGCCGGTCATGCATTGCTTGATAAATTGGTTATGTCATTTAAGGGCATGACGGAAAAAGGAACCGGGGGGAGAGAAGTTGTCGATGACTCTCTTAAAGCAATGATGGCAGAGGCAAAAAAGGCGAAAAAAGAAGATCAGATTGATCAAGTATTTTTTAGGCATTATAACCGGCTCCTCATAGTGATCAAGCTTGTCATTGTGGAAGACACAGAAGGGATTTTAAGCCCGTTGATTGAGCGAGAAGTCGGTGGATTTGTAGAGGATGTAAAAGGTGCTAAGGCTGATATAATGGGGGAGGGAGCTGTTGGTGTTGTAGCTGAGGCCATAGCCGAAGAAATTATCAATCTTAGTTTGTATCTGGATAACTTGAAAAGGAAACAAGAGCTTAAGAAAAAATTCATGGAATTTGGGAAAAAACCACTGTAAGTCATAAATATCAAGCAATTTCCACTTTTTTATAACCTGGAGTCAAATTTGTTCTGGTTTTCCAGCTTTGCTCTCCTTTGTCTTTTTTATTTATTTCCTTTTAGAATTAGATCCTCGTAATCTTTTTTATCCATAATTGAAAGCATCTCTCCAAGTAATTATCCCTCTATAAAGAAAAAGAGTAAATCTTCCTCTCAACCTTCTGATGTCGGAGAAATAGC
The DNA here is from genome assembly GCA_000493965.1 of Candidatus Aminicenans sakinawicola JGI OTU-1. Taxonomy (GTDB): domain Bacteria; phylum Acidobacteriota; class Aminicenantia; order Aminicenantales; family Aminicenantaceae; genus Aminicenans; species Aminicenans sakinawicola. Next base: position 43,526 of record AWNV01000003.1, on the reverse strand, counting down.
AACCGCTATATTCAGGTCGAAAAATCAAAACAAAATGCTTGTGTATGAGTTTGCTATTCCTTTAAAGAGGTTGACAGAAAATGCTCCCGGAATTGGAACTGAACCAGGAAAAATTATAAACGTATGTTTCGAATGGGGAGGAATGACAGATAAGATGAGAAAGAGAATGCTTCAAAGGCAAGTTGCCTCTGGAAGAAGATCTGCAGGGGCTGCTGACTCATGGCATGAAAACAGCACGCGTGGTTCAGTCCCGAAATCAAGTCGAGTATCTAAAAAATATTCTTTCTAGGTGGATATTCAATTAGCTCAAACTACTTGAGTTCTGCCAGAGCTTTTGCAGCATCCGGATAATCAGGTTTCAGTTCCAGGGCTTTCTTGAAAGCTTCCTTTGCTTTGTTGTTTAACCCTTTTTTCTGGTAAGCTACTCCAAGCTGATAATAAGACTCAGGAAAAGGCTCCTTCTTACAAGCAAATTCAAAGTCTTCAATGGCACCATCAAGGTCTCCTCCAAATCCCGGAGGAGCCATTAAACGTCCCATACCGCGGCCGAAATGAGCCATAGCATTATCAGGGTCAAGTTTTAAGGCTTTCTCGTAAGCCTGCATGGCGCCCATCCCGTACTTCATCATGTTCATCGGGTTTCCTTGAGCCATGCTGCCCATGATGTTGCCCTTCCAAGCATAAAGGTCGGCATTATTGGGATTTTTGGCAAGCACAGAGTCCGCTATTTCCAGGGCCTCTGAATATTTCTCTTCATCAAACAACTTTTTAATTTGTTCTAATGAACCTTCTTCGGCAAGATTATTAGACTTTTCCGCTGGTTTTACTGGAGGCGATGGCATGTTGGTGAAGGAGGGAAACTTATCTCCCATTATCTGGGGGAGCATCTTAAAGAGAACTGGAAGCATATCCTGGAAGAAAGAAGGTTTCTTCTCTTCTACAGGGAAAAGTTCAACTCTTACATTTTCTCCCTCGATAATCAAAATACCTAAAGGAATAGTCTTGGCTCCCATGCCTCCGCCGTATCCCATCATCATTCCTCCGGCTCCAAATCCGAAAGAAATTTTGGCAAAAGGGACAACGTAAGTATCTCCTGAGCGAATAGGTTTGCCGATTATTGAGCTTACTTTCAGGGTCGAGAGCATCTTATCAAGATGGGAAAAGGATTCTTCAAGCGGGGATTTGGCTTGAGACCAGACAAAACTTGATGATAGAAAAAGCACTACCAATGAAATTGTAAAAAAGTATTTTGTCTTCATGGCATCCTCCTTATTTCCTCGGGACCTTTCCCACAGGTATGAATTTTGTCCCTGCCTTGCTGATGACGACAAATCCCAGGGGTTTGGCTTCTCCACCCATACCGAATCCATAGCCTCCCATCTGCTGACCTTTACCTTGACTTGGGCCTCCGCCGCCTCCTCCATAGCAAACATCGATCATCATGATGGGGATGATTGTCACTTTGCCTACTTTTATAGGATCACCGACAACATGTTTCACATGAAGGTTATTGGGTAGGCGAGAAGTCATAGCCTTGAGAAGCATGGATACAGGAGATACTGTCACAGCCTGAACTTTTGGTTTCTCTTTAGTGGGAGCTTGGCTGAAAGCCAGCGAAACGACCATTAAACCCATCGCTAAAAATACAAGCAATCTTCCTCTCAATTTAACACCTCCTTCTTAAATTTATAAATAAATTACACCTTTAATGTTTATTACGAAAAGACTCATAAAAAGGTTTTTGGCATCATAATAATGATAAAAATGAATTTAAGTATTTACAGCCAATAAAAGGAATTTGACCCTTTTTATCTAAAATCAATCCCCGTTCCAAGCTCTAACATTCACAATCACTGATATTATATCAATATTATAGCGAAGATTTGCAACTAATTAAACAATAAATGAGAATTCATCTTCACAGGTGCGTGCTCTGTGCCTCGCCACCATATTAATGTTAGGGTGGGGTTGGTAGGCTCGAATCGTGAATAATCCAGGATAATAGAAGAGTACAATGAAAAATAAGATTATGGAATTTATCATAGCATGTGCTGTCACTCTGCGGGAATCCTCGCTGCGGGTTTGGCCACGGCTCTGGATCACAACCACCGTTCCTGGCAAATAATACTGAACTGGGAAAGTGCGAAGTGAGGGAGGTTACTTCAGCCAGTGAGGTTTTTTGATCCCTAATCTCTCGAGATGGGTTAAAAGCGATCTTCCAATATTCGAGATGTTGGGAGGCCCCCAACCCGGGAGTGAAACCAGGTCCGGGAAATCAGGTAAGCTGACTAAATCCTCTAAGGCCGGAATATCAGGGATATGGACAAAATCCATCAGCTCGGGGGCATAGAAAAGATTGGGGATGTCAGTTCCCAGAAGCGGCGTGAGCGTTCCCCCGTCTCCCTCGGTAAAGCTCAGTCTGAATACATTATTGTCATAGTAAAAATCCTTTTCTTGGCATTGAACCGCAACATAGATGCGTGGCGAAACTTTCAAGCCGGATCTGAAAGACAGATTTATGTCATGATACGCACCCGGAGCAATGTCTGCCACATTTTGTTCAGCCAGTTTCATTTCCTCCCTTTTGAGGGTCGGATCCATGGGGTCGGCCTTATAAGCAATAACCTTAACCTTTGTGGCCGAGACCTCGCCCAAGTTGTATACCTGTAAATTCAAGTTTACTTTCTGTCCTGATACGAGTCTGTCAGGTAAGTGTTGAATGCGATTGGCAGCCAGAACAATATCGGGTTTCGAATGATTCAGATCCGTCCCCGAAATTTCGGCCAACCTGTCAGCTTCGGCCTGGCTGGCTGCCACAATCGGCACTTGAGAAAAGTTCTGCTCGACCACCAGGCGGATATCCGTCATCATGATGTAATCCGCATGGTTCAACCCTTCAACTGCAACCTTGACTTGGTTGAATCCGATTTCAGTCGGGCTGCAGACCACCAGTTCCGCTGGAACTTTAAACACAAAGGTCCCTTCGGGGATATTATTCTCGATCGCTCCCACCCTGACGCCGTTAAAGGATATATAGGTATTGTGAGGGAGGTAATTGCTCCGCGGCCACTTTAGAGAGAAATTGACCTCCAGCCAGGCGTTCAACACCTTACCTCCTATTGAGGGCATGGTCACGTACTCTCCCCAGGTTTCGCCTTCATCTTGGCTGACCATCACATACTTCAGGTCAGCCGCGCCCGATATGTTACTATGATAACTTACCCAGAGAGTTGACTCATCGCCTCCAACCAATGGGTATTCGGAATACGCCTCATCATTGGTCAGTTGTTTTGGAGGAGTCCAGGTCATCCCTTTATCCATGCTTTTGACGAACCAGACTTCGCTCTGCTGTCCTTCTCCTTCGCGCCAGACGGCATAGAGACGGTTTTTTGGACTGAAAGTGATTTGCGGTTCCCCGCATGATGAATGGCTTTGGGAAAGAACCCGGGGGGTTCCCTGTGGGGCGCCGGACCCATCCAGCATGCGCATCACAATATTTGTATTTTCGCCCTTCCGTGAAGCATAGATCAGCGCATATTCTCCATCCGCGGTGGGTGCGACCTGGGGCCAGGATTGAATTTCGCCTTCGGCCTCAGGGATTTTGATCTCCGGTGCAAAACTCCTTCCCCCGTTACGGCTCAGCCTTAAGCATATTAGCCCTCCGCCTGAACGCAAATCCTGCCAGGCTGTAACAAGGGTGCCATCCCCGGCAATCTTGACAACAGGGTCGCTCACACCTTCTCCATGCCTCGTTAAATAGAACATCGGACCCCAGTTGGTCATCCCCTCTCTACTGGCTCTGAAGGCCACATCGGTCCTTCCCCTGACGGAATCCTCCCAGACCACGAATGCCCGGGACCCGTTGTATCGGGCTCTCAAGTAAGGCCATCTGGCCACATGCCCTTTTTCATTCAATCGCAAAGGTGAACGATATCCTTTCCCGTCTCGCCCAAAAGCCACAAAATGTACTGAGATACCATCTTTACCCGGGGCATAATTTACAAAGCCGATCCATCTGTCTCCTGCAGATACCATCGGATGGGTCCGGCTGTCCTTGTCTAAATCAGGTAGCCAGGCCCCCAAATTTTCTCTTATGGTTGCGCCTCTTACATCTGCACCATTGCCCGCCTTGTTGTTAAATTCACTAGAGCCTCCCACCATCCTGGAAATCCAAGAATAAATGTAGCCCCTAAATCTTTTAAGGGGAGGGATATCCGGTTCCAGTGGGTCATCATCGCCTTCGCAAGTGTAATATTTTTTGTTATGATAGCTCCTTATTCCTGTTATGATGGCACCCCTGTTTGTACAATCCGACTTATTTGAAGAAGTAATTTTGTATGAATGTCCAAGGCCGTAATAGATTCGTTTGCCCTCCGGCACTACGAAATGAAATTTCCATGAATGCTGGGAAGCCCCTATATTGCCTTCAAGGGTCACTTCCATGGATTTGATGCCTGGAATCATATTTGGGATCACCTTAAAACTCAGAGACCCTCCGGCTGGAATGCGAGCATCTTTCAGGTCAGGAACCAAGCGTACAAACTCCTCCTGGCTTGCAGGTGGTTCAAGCCTCAAATTGTCAATCGTTTCTCCCTGATTTATTAGAGAACAGGAGTAGGCAAGAGTAACAGGGTCTTGGGAAAGGATGGAAAGTTTAACCTGTGCCGGCCTGCGCTGAAACTTCAGATGTACGGAGGCCGTATCCCGTGGTTCTCCATTTAGGTCAGGTTCATTTTCCCCGGCTGCAGTAAACAGTCCCAGCCTCAGTGCCTGTGGGGGATAATGTCTATCGGAATTGACGATCAAGCGCACATATTTCCATTCCCCAGGACCAAGCAGGCAGGAGGAATCTATAGAACCCTGTCCTTTCAAACCGATTATGACATCTCTCGGGGATTCCAGCGGTTTTATTATGAAATTCTCGGGACTCTGCCCGCGATTCACAACTGATATTATGCCGCGTCTGTCAAAACCTGTCGGTACCTCCAGTGTGTAACTATCCCGGGCAAAACCAACTCCCTCGGGGGTACTCTCCCGGACCGGCATCTTGACCTGGCCCGGGGTCAGCCGTCCAAGTCCGTTCTTGACCGATTTCATAAGATTCTGCCTCAACTGACTGACAGCTTTTCCGAGCAGGGATTTTTCAACATATTGAGAATTTATCGGTTCATCCTGCACATCATTAGGGCTTGGGCCTTTATAATACTTGCTGTCGCCTTTGCCCCTCGCGTCTACGGGAGATACTGCAGACCCTGTCTGCACATCCAGCAAACCGCCTTTCAGCCAGACATCTGCATTCGCCAGTTTTATCCATCCTACTGCTGGCAGCTTTTTCTCTGTCACCGAAAATTTTAATGCCTCCAGTTTCATAACCAGAATCCCGTTACAACCGGCTTCAATCCCCTTGGCAATCAGTGTTTCGAAGTTGGGCCTGTTTTCGTCTGACGTCGCTTTCGGCCAGGGCAGAAGGATTATTTGACCGACATTTGCTTCTTCCAAATCCTGCACGATTGTTTCTGTCAAGCTGTTCATAAATGTATAGGTGGCCAATTTGCTTTCCATACTGTAAGACGGTTGAACCGGAAATAAGCCCAATCTGACGGCACCCTGTCCAAACGAAGAAAATAAAACAAGGAGCAATGTTAGGAAGAAAAATATGGAAATCGTATGCCTTTTATGATTGATCATCCCTTTCCTCCTCCAGGTGCTGTAAGCTTCCACCGGGATATTTGGCTGTAACTCCTGCTGGGACTTCGAATACTTTGTCCTATCCCCCGTAATGTTGAAGCAAATTTTCACCTGGTGATATTCACAATGTCCACATTATAGCGAAGATTTGTAGCTAATTAAAGAATAATTGTTGGAAGGAGAAAAATCACAGACTAAGTTCTGAAAAAAGCTAAAAAGGATATAAATTTCCCAATTAATTATCGCTTCTTGTTAATCAAGTCTTTCAAAGTAGTTTCGGGTTCGTGATAACGTAGGACTTCGCACAGAGTCCACATCCGACACAGTTATTATTGGCAAACATCATTTGGCCCATGAAAAGGCGGCCTATTAAGAGATAAGCAATCGGAAAAAAGGGGAAAAATACGAGCAGAAGTATACCCCAGAAATATTAAACATATCATCCTTCCCTTGGCAAAAAAGACTTTTAACTTTCTTTGGATATGCAGCATGATGATGTGATGTACTTACTGCAGGAATCTTGTTTTTGATAGGCTGCCTGCGAGATCAATAAAATCAAACTTAGGTGGTGCACAAATGAATTATATGGGTATTAACCATCATAAGCAATATCATACATATTTTACACTCAAAAATAGGTGAATGGGTATTGTCCGGTTTTTATCTGGGTTTTCTTTTATTTGCTTTTTACTGGCATTACTTTCCAGCTCCAATCGTCATCCTTCTCCATAACAAGTGAGGTAATCTCCCAAGTTCCTCTTCCTTTGTCGTCTTTCAAGTTTGAACCTATACTGTAGACAATGAAACCAGAGTTTTGTTTCTTGTAAACAAAAGATTGCCCGGTGAAAGGATCAACCGGTATTTTCTCTAGTATTCCAGGAGACAATTCAGCCAATTCCTCAGGGAAATCTCCATTAAGGTTCTTGAATAACTTGCAGGCCATTCCGATCTGTGCTGTTTCAAACATAGCATCGAGTGTAGCCCTTTTAAACAGCACAGTTGCAACATAGGGGACTAATGCCCCAACCATCTTGTAGTACCATGGTATTGAATTTATTATTCGTTCGTTTTTTTGGAAATCTCTTGAGGCATAATACGGCATTTTCGCAGCTTCAATCAGGCGATCATAAGCCCGCGTCATCCAGATAATTTCACTTTTATAAACAGGCCGAAACAACCAATAGTAAATTTCTCCTCCCATAACTAGATTCAAATCATATTCTCCTCTTAAATATAGGAGAGCAGATTCTAATCCCGCTGCTCTTTCTGACTTTAGAGCCCAAACCAGTCCTTCTCTCCACGGAGAAGAATCCCATTCTTTAAGGATTTTTTTTAGGGTTTCTGTCTCAATTTCTCTGTTAGAGACGATGTAGTTCAAACAAACAGCGACCTGCTTCATGCATGCCATCACAACCAGATAATTAATCAAAAATGGTTCCTGAAGATACAACTTTAGAAACCTTCCTGTAGCCAGGCATTGATATATGGCTTCTTCAACATTTCCATCCTCAGCTTTGATCACTGCATCAATGCCTAAAAGCCGAGTACCTTGTATCAATTGAATAAGCTTTGGAATCCTACGATCATATCCGATAACATCCCATTGTTCTTCATACTTAAAGCAGGTTTTGGTGGAAGCTTCCAACATTAAATTTAAGGCCTCTTGATTTTTGATTATCAGATCTTTTATCTGATTTTTTATTTCTTTTTCCAAAGGCTTTCCATAAAAAAGATCTTCAATAACTTGGCCTAAAAGTGCTCTTTGTTCCCCCACGACAGAAATAATAGCCTCTGCTGTCTTCCAATTCAAGGCAGCATTGTTCCGGGGATTACATTCCGGCTCGATATCTCTTATGGCTAAAGGAATTTCCTCAGCCTTCATATGGTCCAGAAAATCCTCCAATTTTTTCCCAGTTGAATAATTAAATACAGCCCGTGTTATCAGTCCTATGGCTATTAAAGCCACCAAGAAAATCCCAATTCTTGCAAATGCTTTTTTTAGCCTATATCCCATTGATTCACTCCTTCTCCTATACAATTATTCTAACACTTCACTATTAAAGATTCTAATTCTCAGTAAATTTATTTAATTAGTCGAAAACTTTTTTTAAAAGGTAATAACTCATGTTGCTGACAACAGCCATAATATTACCTCACCTTATCATCTTGCTAAGGCTGATGGATAGTATTGGCGGATTTTTACCCTTTAAGGTTCATCACGGTAATCCATACTTTGTGTTGACGAGAGAGGGGACATCGTTTAAATTCCTCAATAAGATTTTATTTAAAAAAAGGAGGAAAAACCGATATCCTAATTATTATTTTATCATGCCTTAGGTCTTTATGGCTATCATCATTTACGGATGCGAATTAAAAGAGGAGCCATATACCTGTATATGGTTCGGGCCAAGAATCGCTGTTTTTATTGTAAGTCCTATATAAGGTAATCCAAAGAGGTTATTGCTGGAGGAGGATCTGCGTAGACTCTGGAAACTACCTACCAGAAGCCAGGCTGAGAGGTTCCTCAATGACTGGATCCATAAAGCTCTCAGCTCCGGGGTAATACAGATGGCCCGTTTCGCCAGAAAGATGCGCAGGCATATAGCCGGTATACTTAACTACTTCTACTTCCCCATCTCCACTGCCAAGGTAGAGGGAATTAATAACCACATCAAGGTTATCAAACGCATGGCCTATGGATACCGTGACCTGAATTACTTTATGCTAAAAATATACAACCTGCATACTAAAAAGTACGGATTATCGTGATGAACCTCTTAATTAGACGTTTTGGCAGCCCAAAATTCTCAATTAGGACCATATTTCCGGGAAAACAAGGAGTGATCTCATTTGTTTAAAGTCAGTTGCACAGGTCTGACCCTATTTAGTTGGCTGACCCTATTTAGCCTTCATTGGTTTTGAGACATCATATTTAACTTTTCCGACGATTTCTGCAGGCCCCCTGTCAGCATCATATTCTCACCTTCCTTGTCTGCAATTAGAATTCCGCCAGGATTAATTATTTTTAATGGAAAATCACATTCATCCAGTTTAGCAACAACAAAAGCTGATGCAACAGCTCCTGTTCCGCAAGACTGGGTGATTCTTTCAACACACGCTTCATAGGTTTTTATTTTGATAGTGTGCCTGTCTATTATCTCAATAAGATTAACATGCATGTTGTTTGGGTAACCCAGCTTTGAAGTCAGTCCCTTATTGTATCTATAACTTTTTGCAACTTTTTCTGCATCAATTTCTTCCAGATTCTCTGTGAAGAGTACCAAATGAGGCAGACCGCTATAGGCAAAGTGTAGTTCCGGGTTAATACTACAAAACTGGTTTATAATGCCCAAGTTAGTCCAAATATTTCCATTTAAAAGTTGAACTGTTTTTATACCATCAAGTGTTCTTATACATGCTTTTTTGCCAATGTAATTATTCAGAAATGCGTATCTTGCAATACATCTTAAACCATTGCCGCACATGGTTTCTTCTGTTCCGTCCCTATCAAATATCCTCATCATAATATCTCCTTTACCTGTACCTGGTCTAGACAAGAATAATATGCTGTCTGGGTCAAAACCGCAGGACTTAGAAACTTCTCTCACAAAATCATTTTTGGCTTTTTCTTCTATAAGCGTTTGAAAATATTCATCAACTATAACCAATCTGTTTCCAACAGCATTCATGAATGTTAATTTTATTTTTTTAGTATCCTTCTTTGCAGCCATTTTACCATAATCAGTTATATTTAAGTTCATACTCCCTTGTTTAGGGGCGGGTTTATGTCAACATTTATCCCCTGCTATTATTTTCCCTCGCTCTATCCAAGATTTCAATGTAGCTAGGGGTTTATATTTCTGGTTTGCGCATCACTTAATGTTCATATCTCGTTACAGCTGTTTCTACTATCTCATCAAGCAGTTCTTTTTCTCCTTTGCCTTCTGCCACTGCCATAAATCCAATATAGCTATGGGGTTTTTCTTTAGGTGTGCATAATAATCCGGCAAAAGTGTTTCCTTCAAGAAGAAAAGGCCCTTCCTTAGTTAGGATTGTATCTATTCTACCATAATCTTTAAAGCCAAGTTGTTTGTAAGCTTTGATTGCTAAGGACTGCATTCTTGCTGTTTCTGCTTTAGTTAATTCTGCAGGGCAGATGAATTCATCATCGTCTAGTTGCTTTTTTTCATAAGTTAGTATCTGACCGTTTTTTCTGATTTCTAATGGAGAAAGTACTCTTGCATCACCATCATTCCCTATTATTCCAACGATTATCTCCCTGCCGTCTAGAAATCTTTCAATTAGAGCAGGTTGTTTCATTGTAGTATATATTCTTTCAACAGTACGTACCAGTTGATTGTAGTTTTTAACAACAGATTCAGGAGTTATCCCGCAACTTCCTCTGCCGGATAGAGGCTTGATAAAAAGAGGATAGTCAAAGGGAGGGTTCTTTTTAAAGGGCTTACAGTTTTCCTCATTTCTTGCTATATGATAGGGTGACGTTGGTAAACCATTTATCTGCCATATCCTTTTTGCAAGTGATTTATCAGTTGCAAGAGCAATTGTAGAGCTATCAGAACCTACATAAGGAATCCTTTCTTTTTCTAGTACCTCAGCTTCAATAAGGCTTGAAACATTGAATACAAGGTCAACCTTTGCTTTTTTTAAAGAATTAATAAAATTAGGGCCCCAATTTATTGTAACAACATCATACCCTGCTACGGTCAAAGCTTTTCTGTACTGTACAACTTCTTTGGATGTTTCATCCACAACATTTTCTTTTCCTGCAAACTTTTCCTGTAATGTAAAATTACCCCTTTTTTTATTTAATAGGCCGATTCTTAAACTTCTCATTTTTACTGCTCATACATAACTAAAAAGAATTTATTTAGTTGCTTTCAGGCTTCTCTCTCATAAAATAGCAAAACGTATATTAAACTAATATTCCTTATATCAACTTTACAAAGACGATGGAGAAGGAGTCTTCTATGGACCTAAGAGAGAATATTGGGTATCATTTTGATTTAAAATCCTTCTTAATCACGATTTTTATATAATACAACATTTTTCAGTATATTGAAATTAAAATATTACTATTTTCTTAAATCTTTGCAATTTTCTTTTTTGAATAGGGTGTTTGAATAGGGTCAGACCTATGCAAATCACTGATATATTTTAAATTAATTCTTATTTCCCTCCTTTTTTATGCCTTAATCGGCTAATTTTAGGGTCGAAATCGTCCCAGTTAGTATATATTTCTTCCTTTTTCTTTCCGGAATATTCTGGAGTTCATGGTAACCACTGCATTCCCATTCTGATGTATGCTTGACACTATCGGTCCGGACCATATTCTCTCTTAATTGGATGTATTGGCAGTCCAAAATTATCAATTAAGGCAATATTTCTGGGAAAATAAGGATTTATCTCATTTTAAAATAAATTGTCAGGCCCTTTAGAAAATATGGCCAGTAATAAGTTCCGATCCCTGGATGTCATCGAAAGCCGTCCAAACAAATCATAAACTGTTTGTGTCATATGCTTTTTGTTTTTTGTATGAATGAATTTTTTATCTTCCAGTTTTTCCAAGATCAATCGAATACATTTATCCTGTTCTTCCCATGACAAAGGTTCTTCCCTTTTTTCTCTGGATTCAGGGTGTATGCTACAGGAATATATCTGAAAAAGAGTCAGAAGAACTGCTGAAGCAAGGTTATATGAGGGTTGTTTTAAAGCTTGAGGAATCGTAAACCTGAAATTTGAATAACGCATCTCTTCAGATGTCAAACCTGTTCTTTCTGTTCCAAAAAGAAGTCCAATTTTTGTCGATGGAGGGTAGTCAAACATGATGTCTACTGCTTGCTTTAAAGAAACTGATGAAAAATTTTTCCTTGGTTTAGCAGTTGCCCCAAAAATAAGGTTAAAATCAGCACAGGCTTTACTTACATCCGGATAGAAACGTGCATTATCTAAAATGTTTATGGCATGCACAGCCGTTGCCATGGTTTTTTCTCTAAAGGCCTTGAGTCCTACAATGCCCAAGTGTTCAAATCCTGTGTTTTTCATGCTGCGTGCTACAAGGCCAATGTTTTCTGGATGTTTTGGATTCACAAGGATGACAGTAAATCTTTTTTTCATATCGTTTCCCTTTATTTCCCTGGAATTCTAACCTGTCATTAAAACCATCCTATTTACCCAAAATGAATTTTAATCGCTTAGCTTGATATTTACTCTTTTCTTGTCTTTGCCTCCGTGCTGGGACTTTACATTAAATTCTACCCAGCCTTGAGGGCCATCCATTTGTACAAGAACGCAGAAATGCAGTTTTTGCTTTCCTTTCAGTCTGAATTCATATGTATTACGTGTACATGGCTCTGACATTGGATATGGATTTCCTGCCCGAAGATTCCAACCTGAAGGATAGTTCCTGTTAGGGTCAGGGCCTCCACGCCTTCTCCAAGTTCAGGATGCTTAAATTTTTTCCAAGGTATGAACAACTTGCCGGCGAATTTTTCATCCTGATATTTCAGCAGTGCGCGAGCCAGTTCTAATCTGGTATTTTTTCCGGTGAATTCAGAGATACCTTTTATGTCTTTTCTGGGGTTCCAGAGTTCGGTTGTTTTTGTCATCTATAAGCTTTTTGATCCATGTGTCCGAAGTATAGCCTGAAACCAGTTTGTCGATGATGTATAAAGCAGACTTCGGTTCCTGTATGCTCATTCCCTTTGAGATTATGAAATTGAGACTTCATAACACACTCCCTCCTTTTATACTTTGTCTAGTTTTTTGGCCTGGTATAAGGGCGCAAACTGAAGCTGAAGTCAAATGATTTGGGATAAAGTGAGTATTTTTTTATCACTCCAGGGCCGCAGCTTCCATTACCCAGGCCGTACTGCCATGTATCCAGGCTCAGAATGATGTCTTTCCTTGGGGTAAGTTCATTAATGTGGTCAGCCTTGTCAAGGTCGGATGCCGTGTAGTAAAGGGCTGTTACTGATAGAACATCATCAGCAACTATAAGAAGGCCTTCACCTGAACTGTCTGTAAAGACTGCCCAGCGGACATCTTCCTTATTCCCTGTTTCCTGCGGTCTTACGTACGGCACATATTGCTCTGAAACCGTGCTGTGGTATAAGTTGACAGCAGCCCCTGTCTTGCGATCAGGATAATTTTCATGCGGACCGCGGCCGTACCAGTGGAAATTTTTGAAATCTCCCATAACTGTGAGTTGAATCCCGAGCTTTGGCAGAATCGGCAGTTCTCCAAACGGTTTTATATCATTGTCCACCTGAATCCAACCGTTGCCTTGAACCTTGTATGTGCAATTATGTTCAAACCCGCTTTCTTCAGTGCCACAACATGTAATATGTGCAGATACTTGAATATCTCCATTTCCTAATTCTTTAATATGAAAGTCTTTAAGCTGGTGTTGAAGTTTGTCCAGTCCTGCCCGATACCAGCTTTTTGCAAGATGCCGGTTGTTATCAGTGGGTGCCCTGAAAGCATTCAAGACCGGGCCTCTGATATTGTCTTGGGCGTTCTTGATTACTGCCTTGTCTTTATAAACGAGAGAGGTTATTGTCCCGCTCTCACGGCTGAAAATAACATTAAAATCCTTTCCGCTGATTTTAACAAGTCCATTAGATTCAGTTAGTTTTAATTTGACCGCACCCCTTTTATATACCGCTTTTTTTGGAGGCACATTAAAAGGTATTTTGAACTGCTCCCATGCAATTTCATGGCCTTTATCTGCCCAGATTGTGTCTTTATTCAATGTGAATGTCACTTTTAACCAGTATTCAGCACCTGGTGCGAGTGCCGGTTTTTTTACAGGCAGAATAATAGATTTTTTGTCCCCTGGAGCAATATCCAGCGGCCCTAATGTGCTTTTTTGAATAACTTTCCCATCTTTAGATATGCTCCATTTGATGTCATCTTCGTTGAGATTCGTGAAAAAATATTTATTATGGATTGTTATCTTCCCCTGGATTATGTCATCAGCCTTGATTCCGACATTCTGGTATACTTTTTTAACCTCCCACATCTTGGGGGGAATCTTGCGGTCTGGAAATACAAGCCCGTTGATGCAGAAGTTCCCATCGTTTGGCTCATCGCCGTAATCGCCGCCGTATGCCCAGAATTCTCTGCCGTCCGGCGATTTTCTGCGGAAGCCCTGATCGACCCAATCCCAGATGCATCCGCCCTGCAGGTGTTTGTATTTTTCTATAGCATCCCAGTATTCCTGCAGATTGCCGACTGCATTCCCCATGGCATGGGAATATTCGCAGAGAATTAAAGGCCTATCTTGTTTTTTTTCGGCATATTTTATGATGCTTTCAATTCTGGAGTACATCGGGCAGACTATATCTGTATGAGGTCTTCTGCCCGCACGTTCATAATGAACGAGCCTCGATGGATCCCGGCGGTGAATCCATTCACTCGCAAACTCAAATGTTGTCCCGTCTCCGGCTTCGTTTCCCATGGACCAGAAAATTACAGAAGGATGATTTTTATCGCGCTCAACAACACTGATAATTCGATCCATGTGTGCCTTTTTCCATTCAGGTTTGTTCGCAAGAGTTTTTTCTGGGGAGTAGCCTATACCATGCGATTCGATATTTGCTTCATTTATAAGATAGATTCCATATTTGTCGCAGAGGTCATACCATTTTGGGTCGTTTGGGTAATGGCTTGTCCGTACCGTATTGATGTTAAACTGTTTCATGATCTTAATATCTCTGACCATGGATTCGAGGCTGACATAATGCCCTGTATCAGGGTCATGTTCGTGCCGATTCACGCCTTTGATAAGGATAGGAGATCCATTTAGCAGTAACTGGCCGTCTTTTATTTCTACTTTGCGAAATCCAAAATTAGTGCGTTCGACTTCTAGAACTATACCTTCCGAATCCTTAAGCGCTATAAGCAAAGTGTAAAGATTAGGCTTTTCTGCTGACCACTTGAGCGGATTAGCAACATGAGCTTTCATCTTGATCGTGCTCTCCGCACCTGGTGCTATATATTTAGTGGAACCTTCCATTAGCACATCAGGGCCAACATGTTTTCCTGCCGCATCCAGCATGGAAACCTCAACTTTAGGGCCTTCGAATCCATTGTTAGAGTAATTTCTTACTCTGGCCGTGATTTTTAATACTGCATCATGATACTCATCATCCAGGCTGCATACGGCTTCAAAATCTCTAATATGAACAGGAGGAGTAGAAAACAAATAAACGTCACGGAAAATCCCACTGAGCCGCCAGAAGTCCTGGTCTTCCAGGTAAGACCCGTCAGACCAGCGGTAGACCTCTACTGCTAAAATATTGCGGCCGCTGCATATATATTCCGTGATATTGAATTCTGCAGGTGTCCTGCTTCCCTGGCTGTAGCCAACCTTTTTTCCATTGACCCAGAGGTAAAATGCAGATTCGACACCGTCAAAATGAATAAAGACCTCACGGTCTTTCCATTCTTCGGGAATCTCGAATTCTCTCCGGTATGACCCGACAGGATTATAGTCATGCTGGATGTATGGAGGATTTTTCTTGAATGGATAGAGTACATTTGTGTAAATTGGCCTTCCGTAACCCTGCATTTGCCAGTTGCCAGGGACTGAAATATCCTTCCACTTGCTGACATTGTAGGAGAGCTTGTAAAAATCAAGCGGGCGGTCAGCAGGTTTTGAAACCCAGTTAAACTTCCACTTGCCGTTGAGTGACTTGAAGAAACTTGAAGCTTTCTTCATCCCTTCTAAAGCTGTCTTGAAAACTTCATAAGGCATCAGTGTGCAGTGTGCAGGCTCTTTGTTGTGCCCTATAATTTCAGGATTTTCCCAGTCATTGTTTTCCTGGGTGTATATTTGACTGTGAAGAAAACCCAACATGAAAATGCACAATAAAACAGCTGTGAACGAAATATTCTTTGATTGTCTAATAGTCATATTGCTGTTTGGTGAAGCATAAGAATTTGCTTTTTGGGATTGCTTTGATTTCTACTAATTATTACTCAATTTCAACCCTATGACCTGCTACATTAGCAATATTACAGTAAAGAAACATATCCAGTCAATAAAAGGTTCGCATGATCGAGCATATCCTATTAACTGCCCAGTGTTGGTATCGCATCATCTATTTCTTCGATGCTTCTTCCACGGGACAGGCAGACCAGTCTGATGCCGATAATAGTGTAGAGAGCCACTTTCCTCTTGGTTATCATGTCTGTGCTCACTTTGCTCTGAGGGCTTCGATAGGCTCTAGTGACGAGGCCTTAGAAGCAGGATAGATCCCAAAAAGCAACCCAATCACCACTGACAAAGCCAATCCAACAGCAGTTGCATCCCAGGATACGATTGTATTCCAACCTCCAAGTTTAGAAGCCAAAAAAGTAAAAAGCAGTCCGATGGAAGCACCAGAAAATCCGCCTGTACCAGCGATAATCAGGGATTCCAGCAGGAACTGGGTCCGAATGTCACGACGCCGCGCGCCAATTGCTCGACGTAATCCAATTTCCTTTTTTCTCTCCCGACTGGCCGTAAGCATGACTGCGAGAATTCCGATACCCCCAACGAGAAGCGATATTGCAGCAGCACTTCCCATAAGAAGAGTTAATGTCCGGGTGGACTGTCTCTCCGTCTGGACCAGAGTGGCTTGATTCTGGATGGTAAAGTCGTCAGGTTTATCCCGCAATCTGTGTCTCTCCCGCAACAACTCTCTGATTTCTGTTTCCGCACGCTGCAACTTCTTGGAATTGGCAACCTGAATGTGGATTTTCTGGATATAGGTAATCCGTATCAACCGACGCATCGCGGTATTTATCGGGATGAGTACTCTGTCGTCTCGATCCACTCCGTTCGCATCCACCCCTTTTGCTTTCATGACGCCAACTACTTCAAAGGGTGCACGACCGATTCTGATCTGATGACCGATAGGATCTTCCCCACTAAAAAAAAGTTTCTCAACGATCACCGTGCCCACGAGTGCAACTCTCCTGGCTGTATCGTTTTCGATTGAATCGAAGCTTCGGCCAGTTTCAATTTCAATATTGCGGATCTGAAGAGCGGCAGCCGTGACTCCGACAACATTCGTCATCAAGTTTTCCGATTCCCACTGAACATTCATCTTGCGACTGGTTTCGGGAGCTACATCTGCGACAGAAGCACAGTGGTCTTGTATGGCATCTGCGTCTGCAGGCTTCAGAGTCGTAACGATTGCTGATTGTCTCTCTCGACCTCCAACGAGGGTAACATGGCCCGCGTTGACAACGATCAAGTTGGTTCCCATATCACGAATCATGTCCAGTATACGCTTTTGGGCTCCCCGTCCCATTGACACCATTACAACTACGGCCATGACTCCGATGGCTACGCTGGATATGCACAGGAAAGTACGCAATCTGTGAGAGGCGAGAATTTTATATGATGAGGCGATGATTTTTGTAACTTTCAACCTTTTTCTTACGTTTGAAGATTTGCCAATTCGCTTATTCTATAAATTATAAAAGGAGCTCGGTGGATAATGTGCATTAATTTTCCAGCTTTGCTCTGGCGTCATTTTCAAATAACTTGCCATCTCGAAGCTCCAGGATTCGGTGGGCTTGCACAGCAACTTCACGATCGTGTGTAACGACGACAATTGTCCTCCCCTCTTTATGGAGGCGATTGAAGATTTCAAGAACTTCACTAGTACTGTCGGAATCTAAATTGCCTGTCGGTTCGTCTGCCAGGATGACATCAGGATCATTAATCAAGGCTCGAGCAATAGCCACCCTCTGTTGCTGTCCCCCCGATAACTCGTTGGCAAGATATTTTGTCCGATCTTCGAGTCCCACACGAGCGAGAGCTTTTTTGGCACGTTGTATCGCATCTGTCGGATATTTGTCAGCGTAGATTAGAGGCAAGAGGACATTGTCAAGCGCTGTTGTCCGCTCCAAAAGGAAAAACACCTGGAAAACGAAACCGAATTTCTTGTTCCTCAGCGTAGAAAGAGTATCATCGTCTAATTTTGAGACATCAACTCCATCAAATTCAAACATTCCACTCGTCGGCTTGTCTAGGCAACCGAGAATGTTCATCAGCGTGGACTTACCAGTTCCTGATGTCCCCATGATTGCCACATATTCCCCACGATTAATTGCGAGGTTTACACAGCGCAGCACGGGAGTTGACACGGAACCTTTTCTATATGTTTTTTCTATGTTCTTGACTTTTATCATGCCAAGCTTCTCTCTCTAAGCTCTCAAGGCATCCACAGGACTCTGGTTTGATGCCTTTCTGGCAGGATACAAACCGAAGACAAGGGATATGATACTACAGGACACGATGGAAGCGGCAACGGCCAGGGGTGTGACTTTACTAGCAGCTACTTTTAAGCTCGAAAGGGCAATAGACCCACCGTATCCTAGGATTGTACCGAACATGCCTCCCATTATTGAGATGAGAAAACATTCCATCATGACTTGGATGAGAATATCACTTCTCTTTGCACCAACTGCCCTCCGGATTCCTATTTCATTCCTCCTTGCCGAAATGGAAGCGAGCATTATGTTCATAATCACGATGCCTGCAACCAGCAGAGAAAATCCCGCGATGCCGGTGAGCAAGTTTACCAAAGATATTGAGGCTTCAGAAGCTAAGTCTATCAAATCCTGAGGAGTCCTCATGGCAAAATCGTCCGGTTCTTCAGGTGCAATCGTGTGGCGTTCTCGGAGCAACGCACGCACGTCCTCCACGGTCTCATCCATCTTGCTTATATCCGCGATGGTAATCACTATTTGAGTCAAATAGACATCTCTGAAGAGCCTCCTGAAATACGTGGT
Source organism: Candidatus Aminicenans sakinawicola JGI OTU-1 (assembly GCA_000493965.1). GTDB lineage: Bacteria > Acidobacteriota > Aminicenantia > Aminicenantales > Aminicenantaceae > Aminicenans > Aminicenans sakinawicola. The sequence goes on along the minus strand of AWNV01000003.1, from coordinate 25,028 downwards.
GATGGGAATAACGATCCGGTCATCTCGATCTCGACCCGCAGAAGATATTCCCTTCCCCTGAAGTTCACCCTTGACCGTGAATGGAACATTCTTGATTTGAATGGTTTGACCGATTGGATCAGTGTCTCCGAACAGGTTCTTCTTAACAGTCTGCCCAACGAGGCATACTCTGGTGGCAAAAGACACATCCTCATCGGAAATGAATTCTCCTTTACTTGGGCCAAAATCACGGATCTGGGCCCATACTGGTTTGACTCCGAATATTCTGGATAGAGTGAACTTAGCTCCATATTTCACTTCGATTTCCTTGCGGTCTTTGACAGGAGAAACAGCACGAATATTTCCAATGTGTTGAAGAATAGCATCAACGTCTTCCTCGACTAGCGACACAACCTCGCGACTGCCGGAAGAAAGTCCGGTTTGTTTGTCTGTCCCTGGCCGGACCTGCAACAGATTCGGACCCTGCTTGTTGACAGTATCCATTACTTGCTCGTATGCCCCCTTACTCACACAGATCATCATCGTGAGAGAAGTAACTCCGACTGCTACTCCAAGCATCATAATGAATACCTGGAGCCTGTTGCCTCCCATCACCCGGCAGGATTCTTTAAAGATCCTTACTATTCTGTTCATGGTTCATCTCTCATCCCAGTCACCGTGATATTCAAGAACCTCATCACCTTCTTTGAGTCCTTCTATAATTTCGATAAACTGTCCCTGTTTCCAGCCAACTCGAACCTCACGCCTCACCGGCTTTCCTTTCTCTAGCACATAAACAAAGTTCGCACCTCCGGATTTCTTCACAGATTTCGCCGGCACTAAAAGGACATCCTCACGGGATTCAAGGATTATTGAGATGTTGGCCGTCATTTCCGGTCGAAGAGCGGCTGAAGAGGGTTTCGTACTCTTGATCACAACAATATAGAAAACAACATTTTCTTTGAGTAGTGCTTTAGGATAGATCCCCACAACCTCTCCTTCTATGTCAATTGAAGGAAAAGCCTCAACCGTAAAAGTGGCTTTTTGGCCAACTTTGATCTTACCGATGTCGACTTCATCAACATAAGTTTCGACTTGAAGTCGATCAAGATCAATAATCGTCACAAATGTGGGTGCACTCAAACCCACAGCAACGGTTTCACCTTCTTGCGTCGAGACAGAGGCGATGATTCCAGAAATCGGAGCACGCAAGGTTGCATATGACAATTCCACCTCAGCAATTTTTAGTGCGGCCCTCGCACTTTCAACTTCCGCTTTGAGTCGTTCCAAATCTTTATTGAACCTGTTCTTGGTCAGTTCCAGTGTCTTCAAACTTGCTTCTAATTCCTTCTTCGCCACTAAGAGCTCTTCTCTTGCCTGCTCAAGAATCTGCTTGGAGTTGATGTCTTCTTTGAAGAGAGTTGCATGTCTCTCATACTTTGCCGCTTCCAAGTCATGGATAGACTTTAAACGTCTCCACTCGGCTTCAGCTTTCTCCAGCTCGATAGGACCGAGAGTCTCTTCCGCAGCAAGATTAACTAAGGCCCTGTTTAGCTCGGCTTTCTGCTTTTCAATGGCCGCCTTTAATTCATCTTTTTCCAGCTCTGCAATGATTTGTCCCTTCTTCACAAAGTCACCAATATTCGCGCGAAGACGCTCTACCTTACCAGGTATACGAGCTCCCAAACGCACCTCAGCACCCACTTGAGGTTTGACTGTGCCAAGGGCGGTAACAGAAGGAGAGACCGTTCGCCTTGTGACTCGAATCGTCCGGAATTCAACCTTTTTTCCTCCTGAGGAGCAGCAGTGAAACGACCATATTCCAAGAGTACAGAAGAAGATAATAAGATAGGTAACATAAGAATTTGCTTTTTGGATTTGCTTTGATTTCTGCTCATTTTCGTTCAATTTCAATCCTCTGAGTTGCTGCATTACCGATAATACATAGAAGAAACATCTAAAGTCAATAAAAGGTTGGCATGAAAGAGGCAATATCAGTGAGAATCCAGGAATATTGCGGAAGAGGAATAGACTTTGTCCTTAATTACTGATCAAGAAATCCCGATTTTCATATATATTCCACTCTATCCTCTTTGTTCTGAATCAATTATTTTTTCCGGGTCCGTAGAGAACCATTCCCGGGCGCGCTCCCATATATTTGTCATTTTCTATAACAATTTTTCCATTGACGATGACATAAGAAAATCCCTCGCCATACTGATGAGGATTGGAAAATGTGGCCTTGTCTTTTATATTTTCATAATCAAAAATTGTAATATCTGCAAACATTCCTTCTTTTATCAAGCCTCTATCTTTCAAACTAAAAACCTGTGCAGGAAGAGAAGTCATTTTTCGGATTGCTTCTTCAAGTTTCAACACTCCTTTTTCCCTCACATAATGAGAAATAACTCTGGGAAAAGTACCATAATTTCTCGGGTGTGGAACTCCTTCTCCAAAGACTCGGACAGCTCCATCGGAAGCGTGCATGGTGTAGGATAATTTCATCAAATATTGGACATCTTTTTCATCCATCTGAAAGAAAACGCCTGAAGCTCCTCCATTTTTTTCAATCTCAATGATTAAATTCACACCGTTCTGGATGGTAGGCTTCTGTCCACGAGAAATAAGAATTTCCTTTAGATTTTTCCCCTGATAATCGGGATTCTTTTTGTAACTTGCGATATATATTGACTCGAGCCTATCGATTCCTTTTGTTGAGGTTAATCTCCTTTCGATAATGTAATTTTTTATTCTATTGTAAGTCTTCTTATCTTTCAATCTCTTTAAAAACTCTTCCTTTCCTCCTTCGAATGCCCAGGAAGGAAAACTGCTGGTAAAGCCAGAACTGGTTGCTGTATAGGGATACTGGTCAAGATGAACATTCACTCCTCTTTTCTGAGCCTTTTCGACAGGTCCTGTAATCATCTCATGCTCTCCCCAGACACTATCTTTAGCTAATTTTATATGAGATATCTCTACAGGAATTCCATTTCTTTCTCCTACTTCAATAGCTTCTTTGATGGCTTCAGTAATATGATCCCCCTGGTCCCGGATGTGAGATGCGTAAATTCCCTTATATGGAGTAATAGCTGAAGCTAAATTTACAAGCTCTTCAGTAGTGGAATAGATTCCAGGTAGATAAGACAGTCCTGTGGAAAACCCAAGAGCCCCTTCCCTCATTTCTCCATCTATTAGCGTTTTCATGTCTTCAAGCTCCTCTGGAGTAGGGTCCTCCATTTTATATTCCATGACTTTTCTTCTTATTGTATTATGACCTATAAGGCAGCCAAAATTGAGAGCAATTTCCTCTTTTTCAAGCTTTGAAAATAGCTCTTTCAAAGGGAAAGGATGGCCTCCACAGTTTCCTCCAATTACAGTTGTGACCCCTTGATGAATATAATTATCAACAGTTGGTATTTTTGCAATCTCCCTGTCACAATGAGTGTGAACATCGATAAAACCCGGAGTCAATATTAGACCTTTTGCGTCGATTATTTTCTCCGCATTATTTGTAGCGACATCCCCTAATTTTATTATTCTACTGTCTTTTATTCCCACATCACCTGTGAATCCAGCTTTTCCAGAACCATCAATGATTTGAGCATTCTTTATTACAAGATCATATGATTGCTGAGGAGAAAAACAGTTTGAAAGGAATAGAGATAAAAAGAATCCTGCAGCTAATAAAAAGATTAAGACGGACTTTTTCATTATTTCCTCCTTAATTTTAATAATTTTATTCCCAATTCACTGCTAGTAAAATAAATATTCCCTTCTGAATCTAAATCATTTTTCACAATAGGAAACCAGGGTTTTATTGTCTCTGGCTTCCATTCATTTAATTACTCTAACCTGTCCAACCATGCTCATTCATAGCGTAACGCATCTACTGGATTGGCAGTTGCTGCTTTGATCGAATGATAACTAACAGTAAGAACGGCAATAACAACTGCAAGGCCAGCTGACAAGAGAAAGTATTCCAAACTTATGCTTGTTCGATATGAAAAATTTTGAAGCCAGCGCCTCATAAAATAATAGGCCAGAGGGAAAGCAAAGACATTTGCTATGAGTACAAGTTTCAGAAAATCACTCGAAAGTAGAAAAACAATTCCTGTGGTAGAAGAACCAAGAACTTTACGAATCCCTATTTCCTTTGTTCTGGCTTCAGCCGCAAAAGAAACAAGGCCGAAAAGTCCTAGACAAGCTATTATAACCGCCAGAAATGATGCAATACTCAGAATTTTTCTTATTATCTGCTCCTCACTGTATGCGTGATTAATTCGCTCGTCAACGAACTGATACCAGAAAATATCTTCAGGAGCAAATTGGAGCCACTTTTTTTCAATGAGAGCAAGGGTATGAGATATATCATCCGGACTTATTCTTACTGCCATTCGGGAAAACTCATCTGAACCATAATGAAATATATAAGGTCCTATCTCTTTATGCAAGGATTCCAGATGAAAATCCTTGACAATGCCTACTACAGTCACATATCTATCAGTCCTTTCCAGATAAATACGTTTACCCAATACGGAATCTTTCCCGATTTCTTTTACAGCAGATTGATTAAGGACGACAGTGTTATATTTATCAGTTGAAATTTCTTTAGTAAAGGATCGGCCTTCAACGATTTCAATTCCGAATGTTTCAAAGAAATTATCATCGACAGAAAATACAGGCATCTTTAGAGATTCATCTTCGGAAAAACCTTCTGGGCGTACCACGGATGTCCAGCTATAATCTTCTCCTGGCAAAAAATCACATAACGTCACATTCTTTATTGATGGAAACTGAAGGAGCACGTTCTTTAAAACCTCAGATTGACCTTTGATTTGATATACCGAAGTAAATATAATATTATTCTTTTCAAAACCGAGATTTCTATCCCGCATATAATCCAATTGTTTTACCACAATCGTTGTTGCAAAGATAAAAATTATTGAAATAGCAAACTGAAAAACGACTAAAACTTTTCTCAAACTTACACTTCTTAAATTAACTCCGATTTTCCCTCTAAGTACACTCACCGGCGAAAAAGCAGATAAAAAGAGGGCGGGATAGCTCCCGGCAATCAGTCCTACAAAGAGAGAAATCCCCAATAAGAATAGGTAAAACGGCAAATTACCCGAATAATCTATAGTCAAATCCTTATTAACAATATTATTAAATAAAGGAAGTAAAAGTTCGGACAGACCAATAGCCAGAACTACAGACATAAAAGAGAGAAGGATTGATTCGACAAGAAATTGTTTAATTATATGTAAGCGTTGTGCACCGACAACTTTTCGGACTCCAACTTCTTTAGCTCGTCTTAAAGAGCGTGCACTGGATAGATTCATGTAATTAATAACGGCAAGAGTTATAATAAACACAGCTAAAATCGCCAGGTAATATGAGTATTTTATATTGCTGTTTTCTTCCAATTCGGAAAAAGAATGTGAAGCTAGATGAATTGAGGTTAATGGCCGGAGGAAATATTTATCTTTCTTAGCTGATCTTTCGCTAATATATCTTTTAATAAATGCAGGTAACTTGGCCTCTAGTGTCAATGGGGAAGACTCTTTGTTTAAGAGTAAATATGTCGATGCCAGAGTAAAATCATCACCGTAAATCCCTTTGACACTTTTATAAGAAGCTATAAAATCTGATTTGAAATGCGAGTTATCGGGCATCTTCTCAATTACACCTGTGATTTTAAAGTCAAATTTTTTATTATATCTGATGACTTTGCCTAAAGGATCATCATCACCAAAATACTTTTTTGACAATTCTTGGTTAATCACAACTGTATAGGGTTCATCCAGTGCTTTTTTCGGATTCCCTCTAATCAGTGGAAATGTAAAGATATCGAAAAAACCAGGATCAACAAAAATGTCATTTACTTCAAATCTTTTATTCCCATATCTTGTGATGGTTTTCCATCCACTAAATACCCTGACTGCATTCCGCACCTCATGCAATTTATCTACTATTACAGGAACAATATCGGAGCGTATTATCGAATAGTGTTTTTCTCCAATCGGTAATTTCATAATTAATTCTAATCTATAAATCTGATCAGCATTTTCATGAAATCTGTCATAGCTTAACTCATGTTGAATAAATAAGAATATTACAATACAACATGCTATACCTACGGAAAGACCGATGATGTTAATTGTGGAATATGTTTTATTTCTGATTATGTTCCTTAAAGCGATTTTTAAGTAATTTTTAAACATTGCTCCACCCTCTATTCCTATTTATCTGCAAAGAATGTACCAACTGGAGCATTTAGAGTACGACTCGTGAGTTCTTAGGAAGTAAATATAATAAAGTGTCCGCTGGCATAACACATGGTGTACGATAGTGAACAGTTGAGCTGACTTTTGTTGTAACGATCCCTCTATTATCTCCCTATTCTCTTAAAGAAAATCTATTAATGTTAACTGTCTTTCCCATTGATGCGCTATAATCTCCCAGCTGTCTTTTCCCACAACGGGAAGCCAGGGCTTTTATGGGCTTTGGCTTCCACTCGCCTCACGGCTCTTTGGCTTCTGGGAGTAGGTTGTAACATAAGAATTTGTTTTTTGGACTTGCTCTGATTTCTAATCATTTTTGTTAAATTTTAGCCCTTTTCCCTCCTCTATTGCCAATACTATAGTGAACAAACATATCAAGTCAATCATAAATCCATCCAAAAGAATGAATATCAGGGAAGGTCCCGGAATAGTGAAACAATCTAATCCTTTTTTGCTTTTGCTGATGAAGGGCCAGTGCTTATATAGGCTTTTGTAAATAAAGCAGATTACGAAAATTCATTCTAAGATGAAGCAAGGACGTACATTTTTCGTCATCTACCGAGAGTTAAAGGTCATTCGTCGAATAATACTAACAATATTCTTTTGAACTGCTTATATTGAGGTAGAAATTTAACCTGTGGAGGAAAAAATGGAAAAAAAAGCAAGCATTAATCTTGATTTAAAGGTGATCATAGGGTTGGTTGTCATTTGTGCGGGTATTCTTTTTCTGCTTGAAAATTTGGGCGTTGTTATCGGAATAAACATGTGGGATTTCTGGCCTGTCGCGCTCATTTTGATCGGTCTGAGCCATATCTCCAAGCCCAGTGAAACACGGCAGGGTTTCAGCGGAGCGATCTTTATTCTTGTCGGAGTATTGTTCCTTTTGAACAATTTAGATATTATAGTATTTGATATAGGAACATTCTGGCCGATCATCGTAATTTTAATCGGAATAGCGATCATTAAAGATGCAGTTTTGGGAGGTCGTAAAGCCCCATCCTCTAGTGATAACTTTAATCTTTCATTTATCCTGGGAGGAGGAGAGAACAGATTTACTTCAGACCAATTTAAAGGCGGAAAATTGGCTGCATTCATGGGTGGTGGAACAATTGACCTTAGAGATGCTGACATCCAGATCGATTATGCAGTGATCGATGTATTTGCTTTTATGGGAGGAATTGAAATAAGAATACCCCGGCACTGGTATGTTAATATGCAGGGAACACCTATTCTTGGCGGGATAGACAATAAAACAGTTGTAATGTCACAGGAAGAAAGAGCAGCACATCCGGAAAAAGCGATTAAAAAACTTACTATAAGAGGAATGGTTATAATGGGAAGTATCGAGGTAAAAAACTGACATGTTTCCTTATCTTCGCTCACCTAAGAATTTTCTTTTAATCACGGTCATATGGAGCCCGGTAGTCATCTGTATGACCGTTCTGGTGAGCAGTCTTACAGGCTTATCTTTTTCAGCAGCTGTCATACTCACAGTTCCACCTATAATGGTGGAACTTTTTTTCTGCCTTTCTTCCTGGTACCTGTGTAAAACTATTCTCCCGGAGCGAAAAAATCTGGTCAGTATTATTCTAAGACAGGGTGTGGCCGCCTTAACGATGACAGGAATATGGCTGCTGCTTACAATGTCTTACAGCGAGGTCCTGGATTTTTTCCTTAACACCAGGATATGGAGGGTACGGTTCGATCAGGTCTTTCTTCTCTTTGCGGCTGCAGGGATTTTCCTGTATTTTCTGGCTGCCTTGATCCACTATCTGATTCTCTCCCTGGAAAAAAGCAGAGAGGTAGAACAGCAGGCACTAAAAAACCGTTTACTTTCCAGCCGCATCGAGTTAAACTCGCTTAAAGCAACCATTCACCCACACTTCTTATTTAACAGTCTAACTGCCCTGAGTACTTTGACTAAAACATCACCTGAGCTGGCATATAGGGTTTGTATACAGCTTTCCGATTTTTTACGCTACAGTCTGGTTTATGCCAGGAAGGAATGGGTGAGTGTGAAAGATGAACTCGAGCACATAAAAAACTACCTGGGAATTGAAAAAATCCGGCTGGGTAAACGACTGACACTCGATTTTAATATAAACGAGCAAGCTATGGCAGAGCAGCTTCCTCCTTTTTCACTTTTACCTCTTGTAGAAAATGCCATTAAACACGGCTTTCAGCAGACTACCGAATCCGGCACACTTACTCTGCAAATAGAAAAATATCCGAATTCCCTGCTGATTTTGGTTAAAAATCCCCTGGATAAATCTGCCCGGGCCCAAACAAGTCCGGGATACGGACTAAAAGCACTGAAACAACGCCTTGCCAATGCCTATGGGGACAACACAAAGCTGATCATCAGCCAAAAAGAAGATGATTTTATCGTCAAACTGCAGATTCCATTAGAGGGAAAAAATGAATAGAAAACGAGCCATTATCGTCGATGATGAAGCTCTGGCCAGAAAAGCCCTCAGAATGGTTATCGATAGGTTCGAAGAGATCGAGATCATTGGGGAATGTTCAGACGGATTTGAAGCAGTAAAAGCAATATATGAAAAAATACCAGACCTAGTATTCCTGGATATCCAGATGCCGAAACTGGATGGCTTTGACGTACTGGAGCTTCTAGGAAAGGATGCTCCTTTTATAGTCTTTGTAACAGCATATGATGAATACGCTCTGCAGGCATTCGAGGCCCATGCCCTGGATTACCTTTTGAAGCCGGTTAAACCCGAACGTTTGGCAAAAACACTAGACCGGATCAAAGAACGTTTCCCGGGAAAAAGCAGACAGCCTGTTGATAAATTACTGCACCAGCACCGTCTGAAAGATGTTCCACATAAAAGAATCCTTGTAAGGGACCGGGGGAACATCTACATAATACAGGCAGAGGATATCACCTATATCGAGGCTCAGGGTGATTATGTTTGCATAAATACACTAAAAAAATCTTCCCTAAAGAATGACACCTTAGCTAATATGGAAAAGATGCTCGATCCCCGAAAGTTTTACAGAATACATCGCTCCTATATCCTAAATATCGATTATCTGAGCAAGATCGAGCCCTATACAAAAGATAGCCGAGTCGCGATTTTAAAGAATGGCAAAACCCTGCTGGTAAGCCGCTCCGGATACAGCCGGATCATGAAGCTATTATGATAAAAAACTCAACTAAACCGGAATAACGTCGAATTAAACATTTGCTTTTTGGACTTGTTCTGATTTCTACTCATTTTTGTAAAATTTTGGCACTTTTGAGCTGAAATATTAACAATAATACATAGAAGATACCTAAAGTTTATCCATGAATAGAATGAAAATTTTTCTTTGGATTTTTGCATTATCATTGATTATGGTTTTCTTGATTCCTTCTCAAGAAGCTCTCTCACAAGAAACTGCCGAGGAACTCTACGAAGCCGCATTATTTAAAAAAGGAAGCAGAAGGAAATTTAGAAGGAGCTGTTCAACTCTTTCTCAAGATTATAACAGACTTTCCTGAGAACAGAAGAATAGCTGCAAAAGCTCAGCTTCAAATAGGAATTTGTTATGAAAAATTAGGATTAAAACAAGCACAAAGGGCTTTTCAAGAGGTTATTGACAAATATCCTGAACAAACCGAAGCAGTCAAGGCGGCTAAAGGAAAACTCGCCGTTCTCCTCAGAGCCCAAACTGTTGTTGAAAAAGGGGATAAGGAATTCAGAATCAAAAAAATATGGACAGGTGGTAGAAATGACGATTTTGGCACTCCTTCTTTGGATGGAAGTTACTCATCGTTCGTTGATTGGGCGACGGGTAACCTGGCCCTTCGCAGTTTAAAAACAGGAGAGACCAGGCGACTTACTAAAGATGGGACATGGAAAAAGCCGATGGAATTTGTCTTAAACTCCGTTATTTCTCCGGACAATAAATTGGTCGCTTATTCTTGGTATAATCCACAAGAAATGGAACTTTCTACTGCAGCATCTTTACCCGGTGGTTTGCAATCTCTATCGCTCCATTGGATTTAGCTACATTCAAAATCCAGGAAGATCTTAGCAAACCCATCCTGGGCTCCAACTACAATCCAGTATGGTCTCCTGATGGTGAAAAATTAGCGTTTGCCATTGACGATAGAAACAAAGAAAAAGGGACTCTTCTCATTATACCTGCTTCAGGCGGTGAAGCGAAGGAACTGTGCCGTTTTCAGGGACTTCAGAAAATTGGAAACGTCAGGTGGACAACCGATGGGAAATACTTACTCTTCATTGAGAGAAAGGATAAAAGCGATGTCTTACGACGAATCTCTCCTGAAAGGGAAGAATCACAGACCGTTTGGGATCCAAATAAGAATCTTAACTCCTTTAGCATCCATCCAAGCGGCAAGCAGATAGCTTTCTCCACATCCTTATTGGAATCTGAAGGCTATGTGATGGAAAATTTCCTTCCGGATGAGAAAACCAAGAAAAAAAATAAGTCGCGATAATATTCGACAGATGAATAATTCATAAAAATTGGCGTAAGATTAAGCTAAGGTTGGCCAACTCAGAAATCGAGCGAGCTGGTCAAGAAGCGTTTTAAAATCTCCTAAGCGAGTTAGCAAAATATCATAGATTTGATTTTCATCAATTTCCCAATAGATATGGACCAATCTATTTCTAAACTTTGCCATTTCCTTTAAGTCATCGACAAAAGATTTTTCAAAAGCTCCTTTTTCTCCAAGTACCACAAAAGCATCGGCATAATCTTCGGGAGCCCTGTAACCATTACGAGAGATGATGTGATTGCACATATCAATTGCGGCTTCAATAGCAATTATAAAATTGTACTTTGCGCTCCCAATTTTATCGGGATCGCTTGTGAAAACCGCTTTTTTACATTCTTTAAGTCTTTTAAGATGTCCCAGGGCTTCCCGCATCTGGGAAATGAGCTTCAGCATTCTATCTGAATCATATTGGGGCATTTATGACCTCTTTCAAATATTGCCTTCGAAAAAAGGCAAAATCCAAATATTTCTTAAAGATCATTCCCTCAAAATCGGTCCTTTTCCCAGTGTCTTTATCTGCTGTCAGAATGCCTTCTTTTATCACATGGTAAACAAATGATAGAGGAGCGTGGTTTATTATTCTGACATCCACAGGGAATTTAGTGAATGATTTGATTTCCTTTTCCAGGTCAAATTCAAAAGTCAAGGGTTCTTTACTTATTTTTTCGTTACAAAATATTCCGATATCGATATCGGAGAATTTTTCATCTCGAACAAATGAGCCAAAAATATAGGCAAAAATGATATTTTTCTGTTTTTTAAGTCGAGAAGTAATTCCTTTTATGATTAATTTTTTTTCTTGCTTGGAAATCTGATTTTTTGTCATCCTGAAGCCAAATTAACACATTATCAATTGATTTTCAATTTTTCAAAAAAAAGGGATGGTAACATTTTACAATATAATTTTACATATTTTTACAATTTCTTTATTGTTTTTTACTCTTCGATTATATTATATTAGTATATTATTGAATCTCTTAAACATATCAGTCCTAAGAAGAAAATTCTCTTTTTTGCTTTTATTTTGATTATGGTTCCAAGTGCTATCCTCAGCTATCTGGGTTTAAAATCAATCGATCAAAATGCAGAAAACCTCAGAACAAAGTACGGCGGTACTATTAATTTAGTGCGTGACAAGTTGGAGAGCGAAGTTATTCAACTTGAAGAGAATCTCCGAAACAGTCTCATCGAACTATTCCCCAAACTTGACAGAAATGTTGAACTGAAAGAGTGGATCCGTAATATAGAATCAGAAAATCCCGCCTTCAAACATCTATTCCTGGTCAATACAGATGGAAAGCATGTGCTCTTTGCCAGCAACCGCACAGGAACCATAGGAGTATGGGCCATCCGAGTCTCAGAACAAGGAATCCATAAAGATCCAGTGTTGATCAGGGATAATATGGGGCCTATCATACCTCTCGGTGTGACCGACGATGGGGCTCTTTACTATGGCCTCAGGAATGATCTGTTCTTTATTTACCTTACTGGACTCGATCCTGAATCGGGAAGGATCATTGATGGTCCAAAGAAGCTGTCTCTGCCTTTTGAAGGACATAACAGCGATCCTTGCTTTTCTCCGGATGGTGATCGCCTAGCGTATATTTCGGATCGTGGTGTTTTTCGAAAATTTACTGACCCGGTTCTCTGCATTCACAATCTTAAAAGCGGAGAGAATACAGAAGTCAGCCCGAATTTGAAAGTTTTTCAACAACCGCGATGGGCTCCGGACGGCAACAAAATTCATGTCATGGGATGCGTCAAGGAATGGGATTGGGCTATTTACAGCATCGATTCTCAAACAAAAAAGGTTGAACCTATTATCCCGCCAGAAAAGACAGCGATGTTTGCGGTCACTGCTGGGCTGAAAGTGGAAATTCCATCTATTATTTAAGCGTAAAAGCGATTGCCGAAGGATCGACCATACTCAATAATCGGATTATTCACCACAATCTAGAGACAGGTCGAGAAAAAGAAATAGGTGCATTTCAATCCGTCAATTCAACTCATGAGCTTTTTGGCATTTCTCCTGATGGTAAAAAATTGTTTTTTGTCCAAAGAGATACTAATCAAAACAAAGATATAATCAATGTTATTCCTGTATCAGGTGGGAATTCCCAAAAAATTTGTATATTAGATCTTAATAAATACATGATCATGGACCTGACGTGGACTTCAGATGGACGTTTTATCATCTTTTCTTCTTTAAGTCGGTCAGAGGAGTCCGAGGGTCAATGTGAATTGATGAGAGTCTCCGCAGAAGGTGGAAATCCCGAGAAGTTAGGAATCTCAATGCATGTAATTTCTTACTTGAGTATTCACCCCGAGGGATGGAAAATTGCCTTTTCTGCCAAGGGCCAAACCCGGAAACCCACTGAAATCTGGGTGATGGAGAATTTCCTGCCGAAAGGGAACACCAAGAAATAATCGAACTCTAGATCTCACAATTTTAGAGAAAACAGTCCTGCTAGAGCCTTTGATACTACTAGTAATCCTTGATATTCTTCTCCCAGCAAGACAATGGAAATCAAAGCAAGTATTTATTAATAACATCTTTATAATTCCGGCAGATGGCGGAGAATCCAGACAGCTTACATCTGAATCAGATAAGGTTGCAGGGTCAACAATTGATTGGTCACCTGATGGAAAATCAATAGCTTATTTTTCCAAGGATAAAACTATTAAAGTTATCCCTGTAGAAAGGGGAGAATCTAGGGAAGTCGTAAAAGTAGAAAGCATAAGCAGGCATAATGAGTTATCCTGGTCGCCCGATGGGTAGAAGATTGCCTATGCATCAAAGGGAAATAGATATCGTTTCTCTATGCTGATCAAATTATCCTTTTTCTATTATCTCGAGAATAAATCTCTTTTTCAGCTTCATTCCAGCAGCACCGAGAATAACTCTGATAGCCTGAACGTTTCTTCCCTGTTTTCCAATAACCTTGCCTATATCTTCAGGAGCAACCTTTAATTCTAGGATCGAGGCCTGTTCCCCGTCTAATTGGGAAACCTGCACCTTGTCCGGATTGTCTACTAATGACTTGGCAATCAATTTAACGAGTTCTTTCACTGTAACCTCCTCTAAACCTTAAATTGCTTTTTTCAATCAAGCTCATGGACTGTAATCATTTTTTTCTTCTTCTCCGACGGGAAGGGATCGTTAGTTGCAATAAAAGCTTATTTTTCTCGCTCTTTCTTGGTGGTCTCTTTTTCTGTTCACTCCTTTTCATTCTGGTTCTTCTTATAATATTTTCAAACTTTTCTTTCCCATTGTGAAGAATGCCCATTATAAGCTCCCTTTGCTGAATTAATCCCTAAACAGGCAGCATTTTTCTCTCTCTCTGATAATATCCTTTTCCTTCCCACTCACTCGTCTTCCCTTATGAGGCAATTATCAGCATTAGCGTCCTTTTGATCCCTTAAGCTTCCTATTCTATGTAAAATGAGCTAATAAAGCAATTTAGAAAATTACTTGCTCTTCAGCCCAGCCAATCTCTTCCTGGCATCCTCAACCTCAGCAATACCAGGGTCAGCAAGAGGCTGACAGCGCTTCAATCTTAAATTTCTTTCAGAGAACTCACAGATGAATAAAATCCTTTTGCTATCATCTCGGCCAGAATGAGGTTTCCGTCTTTTAGTCTGATAATTCTATTCCGTACGGCTTTTTTGAGGATACCGAGCGTACCGGTGAGTTTTATGTCCAAAAATCCGGCCTCTCTCCTTGCAGTTCTATCATCACATGCAAAGAAAAATCCTCTGGATTTTGCGACAGCAATGCTGGAAGCCTCGCTAAGACCGAGAGAGACGGAAATCGTTTCATAAAGGGATTTCTCCTCTTTAGTGCTCAAGACAACCTCCTTGAGCCATCCTTCCCTCAGAGAATCCTGGATTTTCGCCAAATCTTTGTGTCCTCTTTGAATCCCTCTCAAGATTTCTGCAGAAACAAACTCTATAACGAAAGCAGAGTTACTGTAAAGGTTTTTAAGGATGAACAGGGACTTGGAGAGGGCAAAATTGGAAAGGCAGCAGCAGTCTAATATGATCTCATGCATTTTCTGTGTCTTGTTTCAAGTCCTTCAGATTCTGGGAATAGATTGGTTTACCATGCTCCTTTAAGTAATTTCTCGCGCTGACCGGGTCTTGACTAGGATTGATTAGAATGCCTAGTGGGGTCGTTGGTGATTTCTCTGTTGGCGATTATGGGAGCAAACCCAGCAGTTTAAGAATGTTAATTAAATATAAAAAATAGGTGAATGGGTATTGTGTCAAGGATTTTCGACAGTTTTTTGTCAGAGGTTTTTTTATTTAACAAAATACATCTTAGAATAGCCATTATAATTCTTTAAATAGCCCTTTTAATGAATTTTCTAAATTCATCCTTGTTTCCTTTTATATAGAGCGGTGGACTTCGAATCCAAAGGTCAGGGGTTCAAATCCTTTCGATGCTAATAATGCCGTTGGGTAATTGATAAAAGTAAAAACAATAACAACTTGATACAGCTCGAAGATTACCATCCTGTTCCAAATGTTGAGAATATATTGTTTATGTCAGGGGAGTCTTTACCTCTTATTAAAAAGCACTGGTGGCAATAATAAAAGCAACTCTAGTGTTGGGTACATCAAATAATCCGTCACATTTTAAATTAATACTTAACTTTGGTTTCAACAGTGAAAAATTTGTATTCTTCATACTTTATGGTAGTTTCCGATTTGATGTACTTCCCCTTTTTGCTGAAATAAGCTTCCTCAATAAAAACTTTACTGGGAAACCGAATTCCTTTTTTA
Organism: Candidatus Aminicenans sakinawicola JGI OTU-1; assembly: GCA_000493965.1. Taxonomy (GTDB): domain Bacteria; phylum Acidobacteriota; class Aminicenantia; order Aminicenantales; family Aminicenantaceae; genus Aminicenans; species Aminicenans sakinawicola. The sequence continues at coordinate 9,455 of AWNV01000003.1, read as the reverse complement.
TCGATGTTGTATTCTGTGATGAAGGTTATCTGCGGTCTTGCTTTATATCTCTTTGCTGTTTTTTCGATCTCCACATAATCCCTCATGGATTCTGGAATCCATTCTATCTTCAGAATGCTAAAATCGCTCTCTCTTATCCAGATTTTTCCATAAAGGTGTTTTTGGCTCAATGATGGCTTAGGTACGGCTTCTATTAAAAGTGTCTTTTCTCCCTTTAGAGTCTTTTTTTTGAGTATTTTGTAATCGAGATAATCCTGCCAGTATGTGCTCAGAAGACCAATGGGGCCGAATAATGGTTTTTCAAAATAAAACATCTGTGTTTTCAACTTGGCATTTTTTTCATGTCTTTCTTTTCCGTTTTCCTCTAATAATATTCTCGTCTCCACAACATCCTTGCCTTTTTTAATCAACTGGTAATCATACACAAATGTGTTCTTTCTTATTTTTTTGCTTGGCCCCCAGGCTCCGGGCAAATTCTTGACGATTTTCAGTACCCGGTTCCCGGAAGCCCACTCCGGGCTCACATCAATTTTTTCTGTTATGTTTTCCTTACATACAAAGTCAAACGCTGCGTTTTCCAATTTTTTACAGTATTTTCCGGCTTTTGCCAGAATATCGGCTAATTTTGTCTGGCTTTTGAGATCTTGAGGTGAAGCTTGCAAAGAAAGGATTAAAATTAACCACGCCAAAAAAATGGGAAACAATCTGTTTTGATGCTTCATCTCTTATTCCTTATTTTTTCCTTCAGAATCTTTATGACCCCTTTAAGCTCTTCTTGTTTAGGGTTCATTTCCAAAGATTTCTCCCAAGCCCTTAAAGCCTCCTTGTCATTGCCCGATTGATAATTGCAGAGGGCTATTGAATTCAAAATATCGAAGCTTGATCCTTCGTGAGAAATGTATTGTTTATAAAAGTCAATTGCTTTCTCATATTCTTCAAGTCCTTGATGAGCAATGCCCAAAAATTTATAGAGGATATATTTTTCAACGGGCCTATTCAGGAAAGGAATCAAAATTTCCTGAATTTTCTTGTATTCCTTCAAAGATAAGAGCGCTCGGGTATAGTTCAAAGCATACTGAAGGGAATCCGTATCTCCATTATATGCTTTTTCTAACACATCACGACCGCTTGTCATTTCCCCCTTATTGAGGTACTGACTGCCCAATAGAAATAAGTATGAGGGATCATCTAAAGGGGGATAGGTTTGATTCAGTATCCAGGATTCAGGTAATGGTCTTGCATGAACAGAAAATTCTTCTTTATTGGAAAGAATGCCTCTTCCTTCCTCTTCCAAAAGGGACACTGTTAATGTGTAGTCACCAACAGGAAATTGCTCTAAGGAGATTTCTTCAAAGATGTATCGCTTATCTTCATACTCAGCGAGCTTTTTTCTACTCGTCTGAAATGGCTCCCCTTCTCTATAGAATGCAAATTCCATAATTCCGTTTTCCTGCAAAACCGGGCTTAATCCATAAACCTGAAAAAATATGTACAGTTTATCCGTTTGAGAAAATCTTTTTCTCAGCGAAGGGTAGACTTGAAGATTCCCTATCTTAAAGGCCTTGTTAAATTGGCCGTATGGCGAGTCTTGATTCACTCTGTCCGCCAAGATCAGAGAGCCCATCAGAGAGGATCCTGGCTCTGGTACCAGGACATCCTTTTCGAAAGAGGTGAATTCCTTGGAGACAGTGTTCTCCAGCAGGAGGTTGAATCTGTAATTCCCGGGAATTAACGGAAAAGAATCGTAAAGATGAAAGGGCCTTTCTCTTATTTTCTTTAGCTGTTCCCTTCTCATCTCAATCGGAAAATTCCTTTCCTGCTGAAAAATGGTTCTTTCTTCAATGTCCGTCACCCTGATGGTAGCCTTAATGTTGGCAAGATACTTGTTTTCAAAAAGATCAACAGAAAGAGTCTCAGGTTCTATAGCATAATTGATAAAGTATATCCCTGAGGATGCCTGGACGACATCAACTCTTGATCGATTCCTGATATAATAGACCGAGTAGCTAACCTCTACGGAAGCCTTTCGTTCCAGAAACTCGTAGGCATAGTCATCCTCGACTTTTCTGTGGGGATAGGTATGGACCTCACTCACCAAAATGGTAGAAGGCATCCGCAGCGTCCAGCCGCTGGCCAGCGTCATGCCTTGACCGGGAAAAGACGATAGAGAAGCCGCGGCCAACTCGACAGACACGCTCTCTGCTATTAAACCATAAGCATACGTATCATATTCATCGTCTGTGGAACATTTGCCGCACTTCCACGAAAGCGGTGATAGATTTCTCGGGCCATCAGCAATCGGATTATACAGTACAAATTCTCCTCCCCCGTATCTCTTAAAAAACAAGAGACGGAAATGAGCTGGCTGTCCGTATCTAGGATTCCCCTTATAATACCAAATTTCCGCAGGATAGATTTCTGCTGTACTGAAATGTTCGATCTGCTGAGGCGCTCCTAACGTAATGTAGATCCTTCCCCTATCTGTTCTCCAACTATTTTTCAGCCTGGTCTGTCCCCACATTCTGGTGGTATTGACATACTCTATTCTTCTGTAGTGTTCTTCTTTGAACTCATTTTTAGGAGTTCCGGGCGTGGGATCTCTCTGCTGCCAAAATTCTTCTATGAAAAGATCCCTTTCTTTATCTGTTTCCAGCTTATAAAAAACTTCTTTCTCTGCAGGTGTAATGATATAGACGACCTCCTTCTCAATCCATTTTTTGTATTGAGGGGGAAGCTTGGATTTATCTTTTGCAGACGCGAAAGTGAAAAATAAGCACAAAAGAAAGAAAATATGGACAAATAGAGGAAAGCTCTTTGATTTCATGTTCCCATCTTTAAATAATTATATCACATCCAAATCGACAAGTTCAACGGCTAGAAAAGAGAAATAAATCAACCGAAACCTCCAAATCATCAAGTTTAAGGTAGATTCAGCTACTATCAGAAGTTCCTGCTGGACAATATGAGGGGGAGGTGGCCGGTCAGCTTCAAAGGTCAGATCGAGATGGGCGATGATCTTATCGATTTCCAATTCAATCCGATTCAACAGGTGAGACATGCCATTTTCTCCTTAAAAAGATTACGACACGGCTCACCAGCCGCATTCTGAGGAATTACATATTATCATCAGCATGAAAGATTTTCCAAATCCCTTTCAATGATGTTCATGATCTATCATCATTAGATCAATCAATTCTTCTTTACAGAGAGCCAAACATGTAATCTGAAATTGAAAAAATGAAAATTCAGGGGAAATCCTCCCTGTTGATTTTTCAATCCGTGTCAAAATTTTTCTTTTATTTTGATCAGTTCCTTTTCCGCTTCGTCCAGTAAATCGTGAAGCGCTTTTCTCAGAGGCCGGATCTCGTTGACGAGGCCGACGCTTTGCCCCGCCATGACCGAGCCCTCGACGATATCTCCTTCTTTAACCGCTCGTCGAAGCGCCCCTGTCCAGAACTTCTCGATCCTGAACTGGGCATCTTCATGGGAAATCTCTTTGAGCTTTCTTCTTTTGATGAGCTCGATCTGCAGTTCGGAAAATTGATCGAGTGCCTTGTTTCTCAAGGCGCGGACAGCCACTACCTTGAGTTCTGATCCTATCTGGGGAGTCGCTACGGCGTCCCTTGCTTTGGCTTTGGCGAAAGCGTCCTTGAATCGAGGGTGTGTTCGGCATTCGTCTGTCATGACAAAAAATGTCCCCATTTGAACGCCCGATGCTCCCATAAGAAGGAGATGAGCGATGTACTTGCCTGTGGCAATGCCTCCTGCCACGAACACGGGGACTTCATTGATTTTGAACAGAACCTGTTGGAGGAGAATGCCAAGGGATACGTGTCCGACATGTCCACCGGCTTCATTGCCCTCCAGGATCAAAGCATCCACGCCCCTGTCGATGAGCCGGCGGGCGACGGATTCCGATGACGCGAAGCTCAGAACCTTGGCCCCTCCTTCTTTGGCGAAACGAATTTCCGGTTCTCGCGGGAAGCTTCCCGCGAAAACGATAAATGGAATCCCGTTTCGTGCAGCAATTTTCAAGTGGTCCTTGTAATTAGGAGCGATGGTGATCAGGTTCACGGCAAAGGGATGGGAAGTTGATGCTTTTGTTTTTTTTATTTCCGAATCCAGTAGTGCCGGCTCCATATTTCCCGCAGCCAGACATCCGAAGGCATGAGCATTGGAGACAGAAGAAACAAAAGAGCTGTTCGAGATCCATGTCATGGCTCCGGCAATGATGGGATAGCGAACTCCCAGAAATTGCTTTCCTCTCTTCCAGAGTTTTTCAAGATTTTTCATTTTGTCTTCCTACAATGCATAGTGGATTTGTTTTCCAATAAAAACCAATTATATAGAATTTCTCCTCTGAAATTAAACCAATGGTTAAAAATATTGAATTCATCCGCATGCAGGTTGAAGTCCTGGATTTTCAATATTCACCGAATACATCGTGCGGCATAGTCCGAACTTAAAAAAATTGTCGCTCATCACAATAGTGTCCTCCTTATTATATTGTAAGGAGATACACCTAAAATTGCGACCCATTCTGGTCTGACTCGACAAAACCATTATACTGACGGAGTTGAAACATGTGCAGACCATATAAGGCCTAAAGATAAGGGTGGGACAAATAATATTGATAATGGCAAGACTCTATGTGCACAGCATAATCTAATCAATAAAAACTATTCACAAATTGAGGCAGGTCAGCCTGCATTTTCGAGTCATTGTGATTTTTTCTAAACAGAAAGTTTTCCCGGATTACCAGACTAAAAGCCAGCTTATTTTCAGAAGGATTGGGCTTGATTCTTTCTGGGTTTACTCTATAATAAGCATGATAGTCTGGACTATCTAAGGAATATGGAAAGGGCCTGGACTGTTAGGAGAATTATTATGGAATTACCTAAACTGGGTTCGATCAAGCTGCCTAAAGTTGAATTGCCGAAATGGAAATTGCCTGAACTGAAGTTTCCCTACTTTGAAATTCCAAAATTAAAAATAGGTGATAGCACGGCTGACATCCCCATTATTCAAGGTGGAATGGGAGTCGGTATCTCCCTCTCCGGGTTGGCATCAGCAGTTGCTAACCAAGGCGGGATCGGTGTCATCGCCGCCAATGCCATCGGTATGGTGGAGCGGGATTATTTTAAAAACGGCAAAAAAGCCAACATCCGGGTGCTGAGAAAGGAAATCCGAAAGGCAAAGAAAAAAACAGATGGGATTATCGGCGTCAATATCATGGTGGCCGTAAATGACTATCCTGATCTCTTGCAGGTGTGCATCGAAGAGAGAGTGGATGTTGTATTTATCGGAGCCGGCCTTCCTGTAAGAGGGATTCCGATCGATGCACTGAGGAAAGCCAACGTGAAGCTCGTACCCATTGTCAGTTCCGGCAGAGCCGTTAGACTCATATTTTCCGTCTGGCAAAAAAAGTATCATGATATTCCGGATGGGGTTGTTGTAGAAGGCCCAAAGGCTGGAGGGCATCTTGGGTTTAAGCAAGAACAGATAAGCGATCCGGCTTACAGGCTCGAAAACCTTGTTCCGGATGTTATCAAAGCACTCAAGGATTTTGAAAAATCATTCAGCCGCAAGATCCCGGTCATTGCCGCGGGGGGCATATTCACCGGCAAGGACATCCACAAGTTTCTCAAAATGGGAGCTGCGGGTGTTCAGATGGCATCCCGCTTTGTGGCGACCAAAGAGTGCGATGCGGATATCCGATTTAAAGAAGCCTACCTGAAAAGCAAAAAGGAAGACATCATCATCATAAAAAGCCCTGTCGGGCTTCCTGGGAGAGCCATCACCAGCCCCTTTCTTGAAAGAGTACAAAATGGAAAGCGGGAGACATTCCGCTGCCCCTGGCAATGTCTTTCTAGCTGCGGTGCCGACAAGGCAAATTACTGCATTTCCATTGCCCTAAATAATGCCCGCCTGGGGAACCTGAAAAAGGGTTTCGCCTTTGCCGGAGAGAATGCTTATCGCATAAAAGAGATCGTCTCTGTGAAAGACCTCATGCTCTCACTGACAGGGGAATTACAGTCTGCGGCTGACAAGTGGATTGTGAATTTAAAAAATGAATATGAAAAGACGTCGAAAAAACTGCATGAATTGAAAGAAGCTTTTCAGAAGCTGAAAAAAGATTACGCATCTGTTGTTGAGAAAGGCAGTAAAACATTTAATTTGGACCTGAAAAATCTTTCGAACAAAAAATTCAAACTGATAGAAGAATACATGGAATACTCAAAGAAACTTAAAAAAGATTTAAATCTAATTCCTTCCGTCTGTAGAACTCGGGATGGGGGAGAGGGCGTTCGGCATGAAAAAGGAGCTTGAGAAGGGTGATGATCCTGTCCAATGAGGAATAATCGGTTACGAAAGCGATCACTCTCATCCGGCCACCGCATGTAGGACAGATGAGAGGATCAATCTCAAGACTTTCCTGATCAACTCTGCCCAGTCTTTGGAGTGCAGGTGTTGTTCCTCCTGAATGATCGGAAGCTGGTAGGTTTCGACTCTAAGGGAAGCCAGGGCTTTAAGGTCTCTGGTTTCCAGGCATATCCCCACTATAAGATGTAATATTAACTATTTTTTCCTTACCCATTTATTATCTTTGTATTCTTGAATTTCAAAATTGTATCTTTTCACAAATCTATACCCACTTTCGGTAGCGACAGCATAGGCTTTGCCGTTCTTAAAGAACAAAAATGCAGAGAAGGCTCCCTCAACCGGCATCGGCGTTTTGAAATGCGCAATGTATCTTCCTTCTTGATCAAAAATGTCGAAAAGTGTGTATTCATCTTCAACGGAATCAACTGTCACGGCCAGCCATCCATTCTCCATCAAAGTGAAATTTTGATAGGCAGGTTTGTATTTTGGGAATTTTATCTTCTGAAAAGCTTTTTTCTTCAGGTTCTCAGTAAACAACGGGATGGAGGAAAGACTTTCACTTATCCTTTCAAAAAAATCGTCTTTGTCTTTATCACTTACAGGTATAGAAACATAATCTCTGGTGATTTGTTTCACAAGCTTTCCTTCAGGGGAATAAACGTTTATTTCATATTTATCTGGCCAACCCAGATATATAAAATCATTATCTGCCAGAATATATCTGACCGCAGGTCTAAATGCCGTTCTACTCCATGTCTTTGCAAGATATTCAGCTATTGCAGATTCGTCTCTACCTGTGGGCATGGGCATTTCGAATTCGTCTTTATACAGTTCTACGAGTAAATTGAATTTGTTGTTAAAAAGGCCATAAGTACTTGTTTGCCTCTGGACATTGCCTTCTTGATTCAACTCCCACTTATTGGTAATGAAATAACCCTGTGAATTGATGAAAGGATTGAAATATCTTTCCTGCATGCGTATTTGCCTGAGATAATTACCATCCTTGTTAAAGAATGAAATTCTTCGGTTTAATGAGTCAGCGATGTACAGATTGTTGTCTTTGTCGAATCGAGGTACAGATAAACTTTGGAACTCTCCCGGTCCCTGGCCTTCTCTGCCGATAGTGAGGAGATATTTGCCTTCAGGATCGTATTTGAAGATTCTATGATTATCAAAATCGGCCACATAGAAATTTCCCTCATTATCTGTGTTAAAACCAATGCTTCTGCCAAACATATAATTTTCATCTCCCTCAACTTCACCTATAGAAAGTTCCTCTTTAAAAACAATTCGCATCTTCAATTCTGGGGTCTTTGGATTGGAAACAACAACGACGTTGTCAGATTTTTGAATTCTATTCATATCTTCAGCAAGCGCCTCTTTTGGGAAATAATTTAGTGTGAAGAAAACCACGATGAAAAGGACTAAAAAAGAATAGATTTTATTTTTCATTTTCTCCTCCTCAACTGTCTGATTTATTGAAATGCTAATTTGCTCAGCGTATTTTCTCAACCCTCGGGGAGCCAAGGCGTTAGGGGTCTCTGGCTTCCAGTCGGCTTAAATTCGTTAATATTTCCAGGTAACTTTGTATCTTTTAACATACTGATAGCCATCTTCATCTTCAGATGTAATATAAATCCCTCTTGGTCTGAAAAACTCCCCTGGCCCCTGCCCTCTTTGTCCAAAGGTACTCAAATATTTTCCATCCCTGTCAAAAACTTTGACCTGAACATTTTTATAGTCAAGAACATAAATCCTTTCATCATCATCCACTGTTAGATGATTAACTGCAGAAAACATATTATCTTCATTCCCTTGCTTCTCTCCGATAGTTAACTCCTCTTCCAAGCTAAAGATGTCCTCATTATATATCGGCTCTTCTGGATTCTTGACAACCGTTACTCCATCAATTTCCTCAATTGTTCCTTGCCATTTATTTGAGTGTGTTTTTTTGGTACAATTTTGAAATAAAAAGAATAAAATACACAAGAAACCAATAAGCACAAATTTAGATTTCATAGCTCCTCCTTAAATTTTATTTCATTCTATCGTAAATTGTAACTTGGCTCTAAATATATCCAATATTCTCTTTACAAATGTGACGTATCAGCAATATTTGGACAAAAGATATTGTGCTATTTGTCAACTATGCAATTATCTAAAAAAAATTTAGAGTTGATTCATGCAACTCTGGGAAGAGAATTCTGAGTATGCAAAAATAATATGATATCTCTATTAAATATGTTACACTTGTAACAGAAATGTTACAAAGGAGAATGATATGAAATTTCGCATCTCGCTATTGGATGTACTAAACTCAAAAACGAAGATAAAGATAATAAAATTCTTGCTAACACATGAAGCTTCTATGAGTGAAAGGGAAATCGCTTCCATTTTGAAAGTCTCTCATATGAGTGTTAATAGGACAATGCGAGAGCTTGCTGAGTTGAATTTCGTAAATTTTGTTACTATTGGAAAAGCTCATTTATGGAGAGTAAATCATAAAAGTTATGCTTTTAGAGCTTTATCTGAATTGATTAAAGGCGTTTCAGGAATCCAAGAGCCTATTGAGGAACTAAAAAAGATATTATTAAAAAATCTACCCAAGACCTTGATTAAAAGAATAGTTCTTTTTGGCTCCGTAGCTAAAGGCTCGGAAAGGACAAATAGTGATATAGATATTTTTGTTTTGGCTAGAGACAAACAGAGCAAAGAGAAACTTGAGTCCTCAATAGAGAAATTATCAAATATATGTTTTGAAATGTATGGAAATAGACTAGCTCCTTATATCTTAACGGAACAAGAATTGAAACAGAAAAAAAGATTGAAGGTTATTTCTGAAATTAAAAAAGGAATTGAAATCTTTTCGGGAAAGAAAGGATAAATTATGACGCCTAAATTCAGAACGAGAGATGTTGAAAAGTCATTATACATTAACTATTTTAAGCGTGCTGAAGAATGCCTCCATGCGGCAAAAAACTCCTTTGCTGTACAAGAATGGAATGCAGCTACAATTAATGCTATTCATTCTTGTATTTCCGCTTGCGATGCTATCTGTATATATTTTTTAG
>AWNV01000002.1 GCA_000493965.1 Candidatus Aminicenans sakinawicola JGI OTU-1 | reverse complement strand
CTTGACAACCGTTACTCCATCAATTTCCTCAATTGTTCCTTGCCATTTATTTGAGTGTGTTTTTTGGTACAATTTTGAAATAAAAAGAATAAAACACACAAGAAACCAATAAGCACAAATTTAGATTTCATAGCTCCTCCTTAAATTTTATTCTTTTTATTAATTCTTTAGCTTTTTCTTCAAAGTAGCTATGTGAAGCACTCTTCTGAGCTAAAACTAGTGCCTTTTCTTTCATTCCTGCATTAAAATATCCTGCTGCGGCATTGAAGAAAGCAGTAGCTTTTTTTAGGCTGGTTCTACTTAGGTGTCTCTTTTTTCTCAAAATGAGCTTTCTTTTTCTTTCTTCTAAAATCGAAAGATTTTCAAATTCTTTAATTTTATCACTAATAACTTTCTCAATCCTCTCATAACAGAATCCTGCTCTTTCAAAATAACGGCCTGAATTTTCCTTATTTTGTTTCTTTGCATAAATATTTCCTAAGTAAAAAGAGGCCTCACAGCAAGATGGCTCTAATTTCAATGCTTCTAAAAAATTTCTCTCTGACTCCTCTAAATTCTTTTGATTATAAGTGATAATTCCTGAAAGAGAAAAAACGCTACTGCTGCCATTAAGATAGTTCTCCGCTTTTTCAGCATTTTTATAGGCTTCGTTTAGTTTATCTAGTTGATTCTGATTCCAAGCAAGCCAGTAATGAGTTTCTCCAATAAAGTAATGTCCGAGTTGAAGGAGGTTATTAAGAACTTTTATTGCTTCTTTATTTTTACCAAGATAGCTTAAACAGATGGCCTTACCCAAAAGAGCATCTCTGTATTCAGGGACTAATTTAATGGCTTTTTCATAATATTGAAGAGATTCATCGTACTCTTCGAATGCAAAGTAAACATTTGCTAAAGAAATGATGATAGAGGAAGAATCTGGAATTTGTTCGTAGGCCTTTAAATAGTTCTTTTCTGCTGAAACTATTTGCCCTTCCTTGAGTGCTATTTCTCCTAAAAAATAATAAGCTTCATAAAATCGTGGATTATTTATAATAAGTTCGTTTAAACTCTCCTTATTTTGCTCCGCATAGGTTGCTAATTTAAATTTGATTAATTGGGAGTTTGGAAAAATTTCCATAAATCTTGAAAGATCATCTTTTTCCTTAATAATGTGAGATAAAATAGAATTAACAGAAATATAAAGATAGGCAAAAAATTCATCGCCTTCTGCTTTTATTTTTAGCTTCTCAATCAGAGGTTCATTTTCCTTTATCCAATTCCAGGCTTTTTTTATGCTCGAAAATTCTTTAACTACATCTATAGTTACACCTTTAGTTTTTGTTCTAATAAATTCGATAAGTTTTAAATAATGAGGAAAATCAGATGGATAAGAGTTGTTATTAATTAAATCTGAAGCTTTTTTGAAATACTCCCCCTTAAATATTCCAAGTTCTTTTTCTCGAAGGGCCAAAAGCATGACTGTCTTCAGGATTTTTTCTTTGTATTCTTTCCAAAAGGCAGGTGATAATATTAAATCTTGGTAGATTTGGAAAGCCTCTTTCATAGAGGAATAATTTCCTCTTTTAGTAAGAGAATCTGCTTTTCTGATGAGAAAATCTATTTTATTTGTTTTCTCGCCATATTTTGCTTGTCTTGGCGCTATTATATCTATTTTTTTTCTGGGAGCACAGAAAGAGAGAAAGATTATCCAAAAAATATAAAAGCTTCTAATTATTTTTTTACTCGATTTCAACCTGGTCTCTTTTTGCTCTTAACAAATGTTAACAAACATTAACAATTCATATCAACAATTTTATTATTCTATTTCAATGAAAATATAGGGATTTTCTTTTAGTGCTAACCACAAATCCCTAATAATTTTCCTCAATTTCTACCTGCTGACATCCTAGGATGACAATATCACACGAGAAACTGCAAGGTCAATTGCCAGCAAATAGAACCAAGGCGACATAAACAGTAAAACACTCCTTCATAAGATAGACCTAACCGCTGAAATCGAGAAGAAGTAACCATTGAGGCTCTCAGAAATACTCTCCCTTCTCCTGAGCTGCCATCAGAAGTTCCTGCTGGAGAACTCGGGGTGGGGGAGAGGGCGTTCAGTATGACAGGAGGGGCAGAATCCTCTGCTTTTACATGAAAACATAATTAACCTCTCAGTATCACAATCTCCACACCGGATCAGCGCAAAGCCGCATTTCAGATTGCCTCAGTCAAGATATCTTTCAGCAACTTCGATTTCTTTATTAAAATGAATAATATTATTGAATATTATATTATATGATGTATATATACAACATATGACTTCAATATTAATCAATCCTATTCAGGTAAGCGCGTGCAGAGACGATTAATTCCTTAATATTTTTAATCTATTTGACAGAAATGCTGTAATGTAGTATATATACTACATTACAGCTAACCATTTTAAAATTCTAACAAAATTCTTCTTGACAGTAATAGAATTATGTGCTAATTTGTATATATACAAATTAGCATTTTATTATAATATTTTTTAGTGATTGATTAATAGCTTAAAATTTTTTAACTGATACAAGAAAGAAAATGAGAATATCAAGATTAAAGATAGCAAAACGTGATATAAAAAATCATTTTGAGGGTCTTCCTTATAATGTGCTTACTCGTAAGCAAATTGATAAAGTACTTTCTGAGAATAGGAAATTTTGGAGAGTAAGTGCTTCAACCACGTGTCAATATTTTATCGATTTTTTGATAAAAGAGACAAAGCTAAAAATTATAAAGTTCGAATTTCCAAACCGAAATGTGATTCGATACATCTGGGGTGATGCTTCAATATTTAAGATAATTTCATCTCTTAAACCTGACTCATATTTCACCCACTACACTGCCGTTTATCTACAAGAACTCACTGAGCAAATACCAAAAACCCTTTATGTAAATTTTGAGCAACCTGCGAGATCTAGAATAAATAGAAGCCTTTCTCAACAAAGAATTAAATCAGCTTTTATGCGTCCATGGAGAACAACGCAAAATATATCTACTTATAAGGACTATAAAATTTGCCTCTTGAACGGGATGTTTACAGGAAAACTAGGTGTCATAGAAACAGTCACTTCAAATAGAGAGAAAATTTATGTTACAAACGTTGAAAGGACTCTCATTGATATTGCAATAAGACCTGTCTATTCTGGGGGAGTTTTTGAAGTCATAAAAGCATACAGATTAGCACATGGAAAAGTATCAATAAATAAATTATCAGCTATGTTAGAAAAGTTGAATTACATATATCCTTATCATCAGGCTATCGGTTTTTACTTAGATAAAGCCAAAGTTTACAAAGAGTCTCAGATTAATTTGATGCAAAGATTTGAAATGAAATATGATTTCTACTTAACTCACCAGATGAAAAATATGAGTTATTCAAAGAAATGGCGTCTATTTTTCCCAAAGGGGCTTTAAGGTTGTACAAATTCGAATTGTATAATCAAAGTAAAAATCAAAATCTTTTAATTTTATACCTGCTTTCACTGTATCTTTCACAGCTTCGAAATCCTGGCGGTGAAATTCCTTATAATCATTAATCTTTCCTATTAGTTCAAGCGGAACTCTTTTTGCATTAAATATGCACTTCAATAATTCAATATTCTCCCTTGAATCTATCTTAATTTTGTATTTTTTTAGAACATAATAAATATCCACAAAGTCTCTTGCCCTTGCTGTTTGATGACTGCTCTTTACCAATTTCTTATATTCTGGCATTTGTTGACAGATAGCTCTTATCTTTTCTAATACAATCATTTCAGGTGAATATAAATAAATCCTATAGCCTTCTATATCATACTCTTGTTTTTGCCCGCAAAACTCAAACTTGCTTATTTGAATAGAGAATTTTTTCCTATTTTTGGGTCCAACAACTAATGCATTACGTCTTAAGAAAACTATATCGTTTTTTAAGTCTGGATATTTAGTTTTTTCAATGACTTTAAACTCAATTTCATAACCGCCCCAAAAGTCTTTTAGGTCAGGAGTTACATTTTGAGGCGTCTCACTAAATTTTATATCGAATACAATATATCCAGCTTCTTGAAAGGTATCCGCAAGAACTTTTTTAATTTTCGCTTCAATAACATCAAGATTTTTTTCATCGAATTCGGTTTCCATCGACAAATCTATGTCAATTGAAGAACGCGCGGCAACTCTATAAATCAAATCTAAAACATTCCCCCCTTTCAAAACTAATATATCCATTAAATCATCATCGGAAAACATTGCTATTATTGCATATTTCTTTATATGTTCGAGGTAATCTAAATCCATAATAATCCTTCAACTATAATGGGTATTTATTTAACCAATATTTTCGAATTGTCCTTTTTCTATCTCCTTGGTAAAATATAGGTGCTAAAGAAAATACTTGCATCAAATCATCATAGAAGGAATTTTCTTTTAGTGCTAGCCACAAATCCCTCATAATTGTCCTTAATTTTTACCTGCTGACATCCTAGGATGACAATATCACACGGGAAACTGCAAGGTCAATTCCCAAAAAAAAGACAAAGATGTAGTTTTTGTTTTGCAGTTTTACCTACTTTCTTTGTCAGATGATATTTTCTTCGGCCGAAGTATTACTATCTCGTTTTCTGGGACTATTTTTAATAAATAAAAAAGTTTTTTACCTTCTATTTTCTTTATAAAAAAATCCTCAAAATAGGTATCATGGGCTTCATTCTTGTACTCGTAATAATACTCGTTTTGAAGTCTGCCATCGTTGTCGTATTCCAATATCTCGGTACGAGGATAGTTTCGAAGGATAGAAAATCCATTTGTGCCGGCTCGAATCGAATAGATGACTGTCATCAGTCTGTTTTGATTCTTTTTCAGATGATCTAAATTAATTTTTTCTTTCTCTTTCATTACTTCATGTTCGAGTTTGTATTCTGCTAGTAAATCACCATTCTCGGAATACTTACAAACAAGAGGAAAACTTAGAAATGCAATAAACAACTCATTTTTATCATTTATACTTATTCCTCTTACCATATTTGGTATCTGCCAGTCTGATTTATCACCAAATCTCGCTTCTCCAAAGGAAGTTAATAATTTCCCATCTGTATCCAAAACATCAACAAGTGGAGATTCAGGACGTATTCGTATGGGAGCGGCATAGATCAATCCGTCATGACTTACTGCCATATCCCAAAAAGCCTTAAATATTTTAAACTCCCTGATAAAGTTGCCCTTTAAATCATAGAATTGAATTCTCATATTACTGTTATCGCCAACGATTATTGTTTCTGAAGTCGAAGATAGACAGTAGGGATTTCCAAATTCACCGGGACCTTGCCCTTTTTTCCCAATTTTTTTAATAAAGTTTCCTTGGTCATCAAACATGAGAATCTGACAGGCTTTTTGATCATTGACTACAATATTCCCATTTGATAAGCACTCCATCCCAATAGGTCTCCACAAGTAAATTCCCTTTTCGAAAAGTTCTTCAGATGGAAACGATTGTATAACCTCAAGTTTTACAGCATATTTCGGTAAAGGAAATTTTTTTAACCATTTTTTCCACATTTCTATCAAATCTTTTTCGCTATACCCCATGT
>AWNV01000001.1 GCA_000493965.1 Candidatus Aminicenans sakinawicola JGI OTU-1 | reverse complement strand
CAACGGGTTGAATAGATTTAACCGGAAAGAGGAGACCTGGTTCCGATTTCAGTCTGACCCGAAAGATTCAAACAGTTTAAGCCATAACAGCATCAATTCTATCTGTGAAGACTCTTTGGATATGCTCTGGATCGGAACGGATAGAGGCCTTAACCGTTTTGATCCAACAACCGGAAAGTTTATGCAGTACAAACATATTGCCAATGACTCTAAAAGTTTGAGTGATGATTGGATTCATACCGTTTATCAAGATCGCTTGGATATACTTTGGATCGGGACAAACGAAGGTGGACTGAATCGATTTGAGAGGGAAAAAGGAGAGTTCATTTACTATAGAACTGACCCCAATAATCCCTACAGCTTGAGCCACATGTTTGTCAGGTCATTTTATGAAGACCAATCAGGAACTCTGTGGGTTGGGGCTGACGGAGGAGGGCTCAATAAGTATGACCAGGGAAAAGACCAATTCATTCATTATCGTCATAATCCCAGAGACCCCGCAAGTTTGAGTAATGACAGGATTTTTTCAATAGTCAAAGACTCCTCAGGTGTATTCTGGATTGGGACCTATGGAGGAGGCCTGAATAGGTTCGACCCGAATAGTGGAAAATTCACCAGCTATAGATATTCTCCCACAGATCCGAACAGTTTGAGTGATGATAGAATCAGAGTTATTCATGAAGGACAAACGGGAGTTCTCTGGATCGGGACTGATGGCGGAGGCATCAATAAATTTGAAACCGGAAAAGGAATATTCACACGTTATAGGCATGATCCCAGTAATCCAAACAGCCTGAGCAATGATTACATAACAACGCTTTGTAAAGATAAATCTGGAATACTCTGGATCGGTTCCAACGGTGAAGGTCTTATAAAATTCGACTCTCAAAGAGAGACCTTTTCCAATTATACGTAGTCTGAAGGACTGGAGGGCAGTGCGGTTTATGGAATTCTGGAAGATGATAAAGGAAATCTCTGGATAAGCACCAATAATTGTCTCTCCAAATTCAATCCTCAAACAGAGACTTTTAGAAATTATGATGTAAACGACGGGCTGCAAAGCAATGAATTTAACGGAGGATCCCGTTATAAAAGCCCCAAAGGCGAGCTGTTCTTCGGTGGAATCAACGGATTTAATAGATTTTATCCAAAAACCATTAAGGATAATCCGTACATCCCTTCTGTTATGATAACAAAGTTCAGAATCTTTAACAAAGTCGTGCCCATCCAGCAAGGCGAGGATAGAAAATCACCATTAACAAAGTCCATCACAGAAACCGATGAAATTGAGCTTTCCTACAGAGACAACATGTTGTCTTTTGAGTTTGCAGCCTTGCATTACGTTTTCCCGGATAAAAATGAGTATGAATACAGGATGGAAGGATTGGATAAAGATTGGATTTACACTTCTGCCGCTCAAAGGTTTGCCACTTATACCAATCTGGACCCAGGGGAGTACACATTCAGAGTTAAAGCATCGAATAATGATGGTATTTGGAATGAAGAAGGGACGTCATTAAATATAAAAATTATTCCAGCGTTCTGGCAGACCTGGTGGTTTAAACTCTTAGTAGCAGCGGGAATAATTTCAATTATTTTTGGACTGTACAGGATTCAGATAAGAAATATCTCAGCAGAAAAAGAGCGAAAAGCCGCAGAGGATGCTAACCGTGCTAAAAGCGAATTTCTTGCGAATATGAGCCATGAAATTCGAACACCAATGACCGGTGTTATAGGAATGACAGAACTTTTATTGGATACTGACCTTACTCTTGAACAGCAGGAATATCTTAAGATGGTCAAAATATCAGCAGATTCACTTCTTGCAATCATAAATGATATTCTGGATTTTTCAAAAATCGAGTCAGGGAAACTCGAACTTGATTCAACCGAATTCAGCTTGAGGGATAGTATTGGCGATTCATTGAAATCATATGGTGCTGTAGCAGAGAAAAAGGGTTTGGAATTAATCTGTGATATTTCCTTTGATGTGACTGATTCTCTGGTGGGAGATCCTGGACGTTTTCGTCAAATAATTATCAATTTGGTTGGGAATGCAATAAAGTTTACAGAAAAAGGAGAAATAGTGGTAAAGATAGAGCTCGAATCAGAAACGGAAAACGAAGTTACTATTCATACATCTGTTAAAGATACAGGAATAGGAATCCCTCCAGAAAAACAGAAAACTATTTTTGATGCGTTTTCTCAGGCAGATACTTCCACGACAAGACGATATGGAGGGACAGGCCTGGGACTTGCTATTTCGACTAATTATGTAAGATTGATGGGAGGTCATATCTGGATTGAAAGCGAAGTAGGAAAAGGAACTACTTTCCATTTTACAACTCGGTTCGGTTTAAAAAAACGAGAAAAGCCGGGAGCATTGTTAGAACAAGAAGATTTAAAAAATTACTCTGCGATGATTGTAGATGATAATTCAACAAATCGGCTCATACTTGAAAGGATGCTAAAAAATTGGGGTATGAAGGTAGTCAGTGTAGAAAGCGGACTAAAAGCGCTTGAACAGATGAAAAACGCTATAGAGCAGGATAGGCATTTTCATTTGGCAATTTTAGATCTAATGATGCCAGAGATGGATGGTTTTGAGCTTGCAGAAAGGATAAGGCACGACAAATGCTTATCTAAAACCCAACTTTTAATTTTAGCATCAGGTGGAAGACGAGGAGATGGTACGAAATGTCGGGATTTAGGTATTTCAGGATATTTGACAAAGCCCGTAAAGGCATCTGAGCTTCTTTATGCTATAAAGAAAATTTTGGGGACTCTTGTAAAAGAGGAGCCTTCAAGAAAACTTGTTACAAGACATTCTTTCCATGAAGCTCTTCGTTCTAATCATATCTTACTGGTTGAAGACAATGTAGTAAACCAGCGGTTAGTTGCTCGTATGCTCGAAAGAAATGGGCATTCTGTTAAGATTGCTGATAATGGTAAACAGGCGGTTGACTTATACGGTAAGGATTTTTTTGATTTAATTTTTATGGATATTGAAATGCCAGAGATGAATGGTTTCGAAACTACAACAGCAATTAGGAAGAAGGAGGAAGCGACCGGAAAACACATTCCTATCATAGCGATGACAGCACATGCTATGTCAGGAGATCAGAGGCGTTGCTTGGAAGCTGGTATGGATGATTATTTATCTAAGCCTATTAAAAAAGATGAGCTCAAACGCGTTATTGAAAAATGGTCATGAAAGGAATCATCCAAGACCCGTGGATTCTGTCCATCATGTCATGCTACGAGACGTGAGAAAATCCAAGACTATGCGCAAAAATCAAGCGCGTGGGGCGCAGGTCTACTGGGTATTGTCTTCGCCCTTTCCTTTTGCCCTGTTTCAGCAGGCCTGTTCTTTGGCAGCATGTTTTCTATTGCCATGAAGCACGGCTCACGATTCCTTATGCCTTCGCTATATGGAATTGGAACTACCTTACCTGTATTGGGTTTTTCACTGTTGCTGGCGTTTGCCGCACACTGGGTTGGCAAAGCATTCAATAAGCTGACGGTCTTTGAGAAGTGGGCCAGAAGAATTACAGAGGTAATTTTCATCGTTGCTGGCCTGCATTCTTGTCTCTCGCACATCTTGCATTTGTATTAAATCAATGTGAAAGTCTTGATACAGGGCGTGGCATCTTGTATAATTCGATATGTGACGAAATGACGAATGAACAATAGATTGGAGACCCGACATGAAAAAGACGATCCGAACAGCCAAGGCCCTTACCGATCCTAATCGTTTACGTGCTTTGGCTGCATTGCGACAAGGCGAACTATGCGTTTGTCAGCTTATTGAATTATTGGGATTGGTGCCATCCACAGTCTCAAAGCACATGAGCATTCTTCGAAATGCGGAACTTGTTGAGGGAGAGAAACGAGGAAAGTGGATGTATTACTCGTTGCCGCCCAAGAAATCTAATCCTGCGGTTTCTGCAATACTTAAATGGGTTATTGATCAGATCGAAAACGACAGCGTGGTTATGCGTGATGGATTGCTTTCATTCGTTGGCGGGAAGATGATTTTTGAGTCGTTCAAAGCCAGTGAAGAAAAAATTTCTATACTTAAAAGCGCAGAAGCCATACGGCCATTTCACCCTCTCCCCTATGAGCCCAGGCATAGTATGGAATAGCAATCAATTCCCGATCAATTCTTCCTGTAAATTTTCCATCATCACTCTTCTTCAATTCGAATGCCTTGCCTTTTATTATTACCATACCTCCTAACATATCCTGCTGATATTTGCTTTCTAACTTTATACTATCAGGCAAAAGCAGGTCAAGAACCCCTCCGCCATTATCAACCCACTCAGCACAGTAAACCAAAGGGCCTCTCTCTAAGGCAACCTTTCCTCTGTTGTCTTTCACATTCTCATTGCAAATTACACGCCTAACAGGCATGGGGAAATCTAATTCGACAACATCACCTCTTCTCCAACGGCGCCGGATTCGTGCATAGCCTCTTTCTATATCCAGAGTAAAAGGATTGCCATTGACTGTAAGCTTCACATCCTCATTTCTCTTTCTCATGTAGCGGTACAAATCACTCGGGACAGGGAGGTTTTGTGCCCAGCCTGGAATACGAATATTCAGCGTAAATTCCGCACTGCGCTCAGGATCGATTGTTATCTTCACCACTCCTTCCCATGGGTAGTGCGTCTCCTGTTTGATCTCTACGGAATTATTCTCTACCATAATCTTAGCTGTGTCTCCGACAAAGAGATTAACATACAGGATGCCATTCCTTTGAGCATATACATATCCCGGAAATGAAGGAATAAAACGCGTAATGTTTCCCGGACAGCAAGCCACCTCGAACCAAGGGCTGCGTTCATATTTTCCTTTCGATTCCAGCGGGTTCTGGTAGAAAAAACGGTCCCCGCTCAGCGACACTCCGGAAATCAAGCCGTTATAAAGAACTCGTTCCATAACATCGATATATCTTGCATCACCATGGAGCAGGAAAAGGCGGTGGTTCCACATTACATTCCCTACGGCCGCACAGGTTTCAGTATAGGCTGTAAAGTTGGGCAGCTCATAGTTATCTCCGAATGCCTCGCTTGTGTGCCGGGCCCCGATACCGCCTGTAAGATACATTTTTTTTGACACGACATTCTCCCAGATCCTGTCAATAGCTCTTACATATTCAACATTTCCAGTGAGTGCTGCCACATCCGCCATTCCGGCGTACATGTAAGATGCCCGGACAGCATGTCCAACCGCCTCATTCTGCTCCAGGACCGGTTTGTGGTCCTGCATGTATTTCTTCTGGTTATAAATGGCAAAAGGAGATGATTCAGGATAAAGCCCGCCGTCATGAGCATAGCCCCGCTCATCAAGAAAGAACTTAGCCAGCTTGAGATATTCTTTGTTCCCTGTCACCCGAAAGAGCTTTGCCAAACCTATCTCTATCTCCTGATGGCCTGGGAAGTCGCGTCTTTTATTAGGTCCGAATTCTTTTACAAGCAGGTCTGCATTCTTTACAGCCACATCCAGAAAGGTGCGCTTGCCAGTAGCCAGGTAGTAAGCCACAGCGGCTTCGTACATGTGTCCGGCATTGTAGAGTTCATGGCTTCCCCGAAGCCTTGTCCAGCGCCCAGGGCCGGCACCCGGTGCTGGGTTTTCCGGATCAACGGTGCGGGCTGCATACAAATAGCCATCTTCTTCCTGGGCGGCTGCGATTATTTCAATCAAGCTGTCCAGATATTTTTCCAGCTCCGGATCAGGGTCAAGGCTTAATGAATAGGCTGCACCTTCCATAACTTTGTATACATCTGTATCATTGAATCTTCTGCCCTCATATTTTCCCTCCATCAATCCTGCGGCTTTTTTAAAATTATTTACACGGCCGGTATCTTCATTTTTCTTTAAAGCAAAGGGAATGGTTACGCTGCGGTTTGTATCCATCCTCGGAAGCCAAAAATCATCGTCTACATGCACGTCCATAAAGGGAACAGGCTTAACCGGATAATCCACGGCTTTTTTATTTCCGCATACGATAAAAGCCGTTATTATAAATGCTCCAAACAACAACCATTTTATTAATCGGTTCATCGTAACTAATCCTATTCCACTCGCCATTCAAGAATTCCTGTAGAAAACTTCGGCTGAAGCTGCACTTCAAGCCTCAATGCCAAGGCTCTGACAGGATAAAATGTCACCCTGTTGTATTTATCTTTTCCCACGCCGTAAGGGCCGTCATTGTCGACTGATTTCCACTCGTTTCTGTCCTTGTACAGGATCCGCCATGATCTGGGCACCCGGCATTCTCCCTGGCCGGTATCATCAAACCAGTAAACCTCAACAGCAGAAACCTTTGCAGCTTTCCGAAAATCATATTGGACCCATTCTTGAGTCCCCTTATTGGGCCACCAGTGCAAGTAGGGTTTCGAGTGATCATTGGAGCTCTTCGGTTCCCACTGGTCATTGACCGCCACCCCATTTTTATCGCTGGAAACACTTACACGGCTGGTCGAGGCTATCGTCGGCTCCGGCAGAGGCCGTGCTCTTGACTCATCTCGCGCCAGCCAAACTGCCATCTCTCCGGAGCCACGGTGAGCCCAGGCATAATAGGGAATTGCCACAAAGTACTGCTCTTTTTTAACTACAGACTTCCTGTCCTTGCTTCTCTGTAAAGCAATAACCTTTCCTTTAATTACATCCAAACCTTTTAACATTTCAGTGCGCTTTTCGATCTCAAGCTCAACATCATCCGCCAAAACCAGGTTGCTTACATATCCATGATTGTCCGGCCATTCCGCACAGTACACAACCGGCCCGCGCTCCAGAGCGACCTTTCTCCGATTATCCTCAATATTTTCATGACTCAATACCCGGCGGACTGGCATCGGCAGGTGAAGATCAATCACGTCGCCTTTTTCCCAGGTGCGCCGGATGCGTGCGAAACCCTTATCCATATCAAGGGCAATCTGCCTGCCGTTGACCTTGAGCTTTACTTCCTCCCCGCTCCTGCTCAGGTATCGATAAAGGTCACTGGGTAGTGGTCTATTCTGTGCCCAACCCGGAATACGGACATATATGGCGAATTCCCCGGTACTTTCAGGGTCCACGAATATCTTCACGTCTCCATCCCATGGATAGTTCGTCTCCTGTTTTATTCCAACATTATGCTTATTCATCTTTATGGCAGCGCTGCCTCCGACAAAAAGATTAACATAAAGAATGCCGTCTCCAAACGCATAGACATATCCGGGAAAAGAGGGCATAAAACGGGTTATGTTCCCGGGACAGCAGGCACAGCCAAACCATGGACTTCTTTTGTGCTGGCCATGGGATTCGAGTGGATTGGGATAAAAGAACCGATCACCTCTCAGAGAAACTCCAGAAATCAGGCCGTTATAGAGAATCCGTTCCAGCACGTCAATATATTTGGCATCTCCATGTAGGAGGAAAAGCCGGTGATTCCACATAGCATTGCCGATGGCAGCACAAGTCTCGTTATAAGCGGTCTCGTTGGGAAGTTCATAATCGTCACCAAAAGCCTCACCACTGTTCCTGGCACCTATACCTCCTGTAAGGTAAAGTTTCTTCGTTACAACATTTTCCCAGATCCGGTCTATGGCTTCCACATAGTCGGAAGCACCAGTAAGTGCCGCTACATCCGCCATTCCAGAATACATATAAGATGCACGGACAGCATGCCCGACTGCCTCGCTCTGTTCGACTACAGGCTTATGATCCTGGGCATATTTTCCATAAAGCTTACGGCCGTGAGGGTAACCGCGTTCATCCAGAAAAAATTTAGCCAGTTTCAGGTACTTTTCTCTACCGGTCACACGATACAGCTTGGCAAGGCCTATCTCGATTACCTGATGGCCGGGAGTGCCGTGTCTTTTCCCTGGGCCAAAGACACTATCAATCAAGTCAGCATTCTTAATCGCAACCTCCAGCAGAGTGCGCTTTCCGGTTGCCTGGAAATGAGCAACAGCGGCTTCATACAGGTGTCCGGCATTATATAATTCGTGGCTCATTCTCAAATTCGCCCAACGCTCCTTTTCGACCCATTGGATGGGCGGATCTGGATTTATTGTCCTTGCTGTGTACAAATAGCCGTCATCCTCCTGTGCCGCAGTAATCTTTAAGATCAAATCATCCAGATACTTTTCAAGTTCCGGGTCAGGATAAAGGCTTAACGAGTAGGAAGCACCTTCGAGAATCTTGTATACATCCGTATCATCAAAGGGATAAATCCCGGAAAAAGTACCCTCCTTCAATCCACCAGCAACAGCAAAATTGTCGATACGCCCGGTTTCTTCACTCTTTTTAAAAGCAAAAGGAATAGTTATCTTGTGGTTGGTCTCCATACGGGGAAGCCAAAATTGATCAGTAACATGCACATTAGTGAAAGGAACCGGCTTTACGGAGTAATCTTTTATAGATTTTTTCCCGCACCCATTGCTAAAAGCAACGAGCGCCACACAAACAAGCATAATCCTTATAATTGTCGCTCTCTTCATTTTTCATGACTCCTTTTTTTGTTTTCATGCGATATTTCAGATGATAATCCTGCTCAATCATTGCTATATTGTACATTTTATCATTGTCTTAACAATTATTAAAATATAGTCCCTGATTGACTTAGCAGTATTTTGTTTTTACAATTTCAATCAATAAACATATGCAAACAAAATAAGGAGATTAAAATGACGAACATAAAAGCAATAATGAGCTCTCTAGTAATTGTTCTGCTGGTGAGCATAGGATGGGTGTTTTCCACAAATGAAACAGGAAAGGAACAAAAAACAGTGAATAAATTAATCATTAATGTTGATCAAGCTAAGCATATCATTAACAAAAATATCTACGGGCACTTCTCAGAGCATCTGGGGCGATGCATCTATGAAGGGTACTGGGTTGGCGAGGATAGTCCGATCAAGAACACACGAGGCATACGAAATGATGTGGTAGCTGCACTGAAAAGTATAAAGATTCCTGTTCTTCGCTGGCCCGGCGGATGTTTTGCTGATGAGTATCACTGGAAAGACGGGATCGGCCCGTATGCACAACGTCCTAGTATAGTTAATACGCATTGGGGCGGAGTTACAGAGAACAATCATTTTGGCACACACGAATTTTTAGATCTTTGCGAGCAACTGGGATGCGAACCATACATCTGCGGAAATGCGGGCAGCGGCACTGTTCGAGAGATGCAGGAATGGATCGAGTATATAACGTTTGACAGCCAGAGTTCTATGTCCGACCTGCGGCGTAAAAACGGCCGGGAAAAACCATGGAAACTGAAATACTTCGGTGTCGGCAATGAAAATTGGGGCTGTGGCGGCAACATGCGGCCTGAGTTCTACGCTGATGTCTACCGCCGCTATCAGACCTACATACGTAATTTTTCCGGCAACAGGATTTATAAAATTGCCTGCGGTAGTTACGGTGAAAATTATCACTGGACAGATGTACTGATGCGGGAGGCCCACTCACTCATGGCAGGGTTGAGCTTTCATTACTACACAGTTCCCGGCGTCTGGGGAAACAGGGGCTCTGCAACTGATTTTGACGAGAAAGAATGGTTTGATACGCTCAAAAAAGCTCTGTTCATTGATGAACTTATCACAAAGCATTCTACCATCATGGACAGATACGATTCTAAAAAACAAGTTGGGCTGATCGTGGATGAATGGGGTACATGGTACAAAGTCGAACCCGGCACCAACCCGGGATTCCTGTATCAGCAGAATTCGCTACGTGATGCTCTTGTGGCAGGACTGACTCTAAATATTTTTAATAATCAATGTGCCCGGGTAAAAATGGCCAACCTTGCCCAGACAATCAATGTCTTACAGGCATTGATCCTGACCAAGGCTGAAAAGATGATCCTTACCCCAACTTATCATGTCTTTGAAATGTACAAGGTTCATCAGGATGCAATGCTTCTGCCAGCAGATTTACAGTGCAAACAGTATAAGTTCGCAGGCAATAGTATTCCATCCCTGAGTTTTTCGGCATCTCGCAATAAAGCTGGAAAGATTCACATATCTCTATGCAATCTTGACCCTAATAATCCTGCAGAAATTGTTTGTGAACTGCGCGGTTACGAGGCCAAGAGCATCACAGGCCGTCTTTTAACTGCCTCTAGAATGACTGCTCACAATACCTTTGACAGCCCGGAAACACTCAAGCCAACAGTTTTCAAAGCCGTCCAGCTAAAAAACAATAATGTATTCACAACACTCCCGTCAAAATCAGTCGTAGTGCTAGAAATTATGTGAACAACTGGAAAAATCAAGACAAAAAATCAAAGAAATCATCCCATTTCCCGTAATAGAGAAAGGTTTATGGGAATAGCGTTAAAAATCTTCTCTAGAGCGGAGCCATCCTCAAATACCCAACCTAATAGAAAAAAAGGGGGGAACTACAGTGTAATTTTATTATTGACTATGATGCTGATGAGTGTTATTAGTATGTAGAATCTAATAAAGGAAGAAATCCTTAGGAAAAGAGAGTGAAGTTGAGTAATGAAACATTCACTAAAGACAGGATTTAGCTTTGGTTTGACCTCTGGAATAATCACCACTCTGGGACTAATGGTAGGTCTTCATTCTGGTACTCATTCAAAACTTGTAGTTATCAGCGGCGTATTGGTAATAGCAATAGCAGATGCGCTTTCAGACGCACTAGGTATCCATCTCTCCGAAGAATCAGAGAATAAGCATACTAACAAAGAGATATGGGAAGCAACACTCTCCACTTTCTTGTCTAAATTCGTCTTTACATTGACATTTATTGTTCCCCTCCTGTTATTTCAACTCTCCACAGCAATTATTGTAAGCATCGCCTGGGGTTTATCATTGTTATGCATTTTTAGTTTCTTTATCGCCAAAGAGCAGAAAGCAAAACCATGGAAAGCGATCGTAGAACACTCGGCTATTGCAGTGGCAGTTATAATAGCAACACATTATGTCGGTGATTGGATTAGCTCGACATTGGGTTAGGCGAGATTAAGAACTAAGAGGAGGCAATATAGAATCGCAGGTTTTAACAAAATCAAGCGATGAAGATATTCTAATGGCTCCACGCGTTTGTTTATTTGCAAACTGGCAGGTAAATCTTGCACTTGAAATAATTCTGGGTGACAACAAGTGATTGAGGTAAATAGTAAAAAAATTGACTGGGTTGAAAATGAAACAGTGACTCAGCTGCTTAAAAGAATGAAATATACTTTTCCATTAGTTGTAGTTAAAATAAATGATAAAGTAATTTTGCGTAGTAATTTTCCAGAAACACTTATACCTGATAATTCAAAAATTGCTGTAATTCATATGATAAGCGGTGGATAAAAAATATTTTTATCCGCCCACAGAGAGTCAACCTTTTGAATACATTATCGCCGGTTTTAATGTTTATTTTGACCTCTGGCGCCATGACCTACAAAAGGATGGAAAATCCTTTGGAAACGAATATATCTACAATACACGTGCTAAATTAAAGACCGGTGACTCCCACTAAAAAGGCGCTTCTAAAAGATATATCTAGCCTGAAATTCAAGTTATCTATTTTATTTTCAATAAGTTGGCATGGCCCGATCCCAAATCACATTGATGCTCATAAGTCTATTTTCTATAATAGTAGAAAAAAGCCAAGGCCATTTTTCACTATATTAGAAATTACCCACATTGTTGCTTTACCTGGTAAACTTTTCTCTTGACAAAGAATACAAAATGCCTATAATTAATAATTGTAATGATTACAAATATGAAATTATTTAAAAATAAACTGGAAGAAAATGGAATCAAACCTACTTATATCAGACTAAAAATTTTAAATTATCTTGAGATGAACA
This sequence comes from Candidatus Aminicenans sakinawicola JGI OTU-1, assembly GCA_000493965.1. Taxonomy (GTDB): domain Bacteria; phylum Acidobacteriota; class Aminicenantia; order Aminicenantales; family Aminicenantaceae; genus Aminicenans; species Aminicenans sakinawicola. The sequence continues at coordinate 162,321 of AWNV01000001.1, read as the reverse complement.
AATCACATCCCACAGCAGAAGCAATATATAAGACATTAGAAAAACAAATCCCGACGGTATCCAGAACCTCAGTTTACAATACTTTGGATGTTTTTTATGAAAATGGCCTAGTAACTCCTATTTTTATTACAGGATTAGAAGCAAGATTTGACAGTAATATATCCCCGCATCATCATTTTTTTTTGTGAAAAATGCAGGCAAATAATCGATCTGGATATTGAGTGTAACCATTTTAAAAACGGGAATGTGCAGGGTCGTGAAAAATGCAGGCAAATAATCGATCTGGATATTGAGTGTAACCATTTTAAAAACGGGAATGTGCAGGGTCATAAAATAACAGAATTACATGCTTATTTTAAAGGCATATGCAAAGATTGTTTAAAAAAAGGAGAAAATAAAAATGAATAAATACACATGTTCTATTTGTGGGTATGTTTATGACCCAGAAAAAGGTGACCCTGATTCTGGTATTGCACCAGGAACTTCTTTCGAGGATTTGCCGGATGACTGGGTTTGCCCGATTTGTGGAGCTTCAAAAGACGACTTTGAAAAGGAAAAATAAAATGGCAATCAGAAGATTAAAATCCGGCGTTCATTCCATAAGGGCAATCGACTGGGACAGAAGGTTATTTGACGAACTCATTCCACTTCCTGACGGAACAAGCTATAACACATATCTTATCCAAGGCAGTGAAAAAACAGCACTCATAGATACAGTTGACCCTACCAAAGAGCAAGAACTCATAGACAACCTCAATAAACTCAGAGTTGATAATATTGATTATATCATCTCTAACCATGCTGAGCAGGATCACTCTGGAACAATCCCAAAAATTCTAGAACTTTTCCCTAATGCCAGAGTTGTTACTAATCAAAAATGTAAAGGGATGCTTAAAGATTTACTGCTAATTCCCGAAGATAAATTCATAGAAATAAACGATGCAGATACTCTATCTTTGGGAAACAAGACCCTCCAATTCATAATTGCACCTTGGGTACATTGGCCAGAAACAATGTTGTCTTATCTTAAAGAAGACAAAATACTATTCCCGTGCGATCTTTTTGGGTCTCACCTTGCCACCAGTGATATATATGCAACTGATGAAGCAAAAGTCTATGATGCAGCAAAAAGGTATTATGCAGAAATCATGATGCCTTTCAGGAACCTCATAAAGAAACACATGGAAAAGCTCAAACAATTCAAGATTGAAATGATTGCACCAAGCCATGGTCCTATATATAACAGGCCTGAATTTATTCTCAATGCTTATAGAGATTGGATCTCTGATCAGGTTAAAAACGAAGTCATCATCCCATACGTTTCAATGCACGGGAGCACGGATAAGATGGTAAATCATCTAGTAGACGCCCTTATGAAAAGGGAGATAACCGTGAAACCCTTTAATTTAACCAAAACAGACATTGGAGAACTGGCAAAAGCACTTGTTGACGCCGCTACTATTATCATTGCTTCTCCGACCGTGCTGATTGGTCCTCATCCAGCCGCAGTGTATGCAACCTACCTTGCTAATGCCCTTAGGCCTAAAACCAGGTTTGTATCGGTTATTGGATCCTATGGCTGGGGTGGAAAGATGCTGGAGCAAATTTCTGGAATTGCTGGTAATCTTAAGGTAGAAATTCTCTCGACAATTATTATAAAGGGCTACCCAAAAAAAGAAGATTTCAAAGCGTTAGAAAAACTGGCGGATGAAATTCTTGTAAAACATAAAGAATTAAGAATTATTTAAAAAGATGCTTTTATGCGCTGATTGAAAAATAAGGTTAAGAGGACTTAAGAAATGAAAAGTTTAAAAGGAACACAAACGGAAAAAAACATATTAACGGCTTTTGCAGGCGAGTCTCAGGCAAGAAACCGTTATACGTACTTTGCCTCGAAGGCGAATAAAGAAGGATATGTTCAGATTTCCAAGATCTTTCAGGAAACAGCTGACAATGAGAAGGAACATGCCAAACGGCTTTTTAAATTCCTGGAAGGCGGAGAAGCAGAGATATCTGCATCCTTCCCTGCAGGAGTCATTGGATGCACAGCCGAAAATCTAAAAACATCTGCAGCCGGTGAAAATCATGAACACACAACTATGTACCCTGAATTTGCCAGAATTGCAGAAGAAGAGGGATTCCCTGAAATTGCTGAAGTAATGAGGTCAATCGCAGTAGCAGAAAAGCAGCATGAAAAACGATATCTAGATCTTTTAGAATACATAGAAAAGGACCAAGTTTTTAAACGCAGTAAGATTGTGAGATGGAAATGCAATAACTGCGGTTATATTCATGAGGGAGAAGAAGCCCCTGAGATATGTCCCGCATGCGCACATCCGAGAGCCTATTTTGAACTGTTGGGTGAAGATTACTAGAAGCAGACATAAGAAGCAAAGATACGTCTAATGCTAATGGCACAAAACATTAAGCCCAAAAAGACTTTAGACTGCATAGGATTATTTTGCCCTGAGCCCTTGTTTCAAACCAGGGAAAATATTGACAGTATCGAAGCAGGTGAAATACTTGAAATATTGGCAGACGACCCGGCTGCCGAAGAAGACATCAAGCGGTTTGCCAAAAGGACCGGGCATCAGATTATCAAGTTTGAAAAAAAAGAAGGCTGCCAAAGATTTCTAATCCAAAAAAAGAAATAGGAGAAGCCAATGACAAAAAATTCCATTTTATATGTTCAAACCAGCGATACCCCGGAAAGACAGTACTCCCCTTTGGTTTTAGCACAAACAGCAAAAGCAATGGATATCGATGCCAAAGTGTATTATCTAGGACAGGGTTTAAATGTCTTGAAGCCCGGAGTATCTGATAATATTAAATTGGGTGCGTTCCCATCTTTAGCTGAAATAATCAAGAAGACACTTGAGATGGGAATTGAAATTTATGTTTGTGAAGCCTCCAAGCAGATGCTAGGCATGGAAAAAGTGGAGTTAATCCCAGGCATTAAAATTGTCGGCGCTGGAACATTGAACGATCTTGCTTTAGAGGCCGGGGCGACCATGTGGTTTTAAGCGGGGATGTTTTCGTAATGACTGTATATCTTGATTACCAATCTTCCAAGCCGGTTGACCCAAGGGTTGTCGAGGCTATGCTTCCTTATTTTCATAAGAAATTTGGAAATCCCTCTGCACTGCATGAAATAGGTGACGAAGCAACAGAGGTTTTAGAGAAATGCCGTCTGAAGATTGCAGGTTTAATAAATTCCGAAAAATATGAAATTATATTCACTTCAGGAGCTACAGAATCCAATAACCTTTCCCTAATCGGGTTTGCCCTGCGTAACAAAGAGAAGGGTAAACATATTATTATCTCAGAAATTGAACACATTTCTATCCATAACATTGCAAAGCTCTTACAGAGGATGGGGTTTTCAGTTTCTAAAGTTCCTGTTGATCAATATGGCCGGGTGAGTCTGAAAAAGATCGCAGAGCGCATAACAAATCAGACTATTTTAGTCTCTATAGGATATGCGAATAACGAGGTGGGAACAATTCAACCGATTGCTGAAATAGGCAGATTATGCAGAGAGAAAAACATCGTTTTCCATTCTGATGCTGTGGCTGCAGAGGGACTTCTGCCGCTTGATGTTAAAAAAGATTCAATCGATCTATTGACCCTCTCGTCTAACGACATATATGGGCCAAAAGGATTAGGGATTTTATATATTAGAAAAGGGATCAAGATAAATCCCCAAATAATCGGAGGAGGGCAGGAACAAGGCCTGCGCTCTGGGACTGAGAATATCCCTGCTATTGTGGGAATGGCAAAGGCTGCCGAGATTATACACCAGGAAAGGGAGGAAGAGGTCAAAAAGTTTCAGGCTTATCGGGATAAACTGATAAAGAACGTACTGGAAAAAATTCCCAGGTCTTACCTCAATGGGCACCGTGAAGAAAGGCTCCCTAATAATGCCCATTTCCGTTTTGATGGCATAGAAGGGGAATCAATACTTCTATCTTTAAAGGATAAAGGGGTTTCCGTTGCCACGGGATCCGCCTGTTCTTCAAAGACTCTGGAACCTTCCCATACTTTGATTGCTTTAGGACTGCTTCATGAAGAGGCACACGGTTCCTTAGAATTAACCATAGGTAGATTTACAACTGAAAAAGATATTGATGCAGTTCTTAAGGTTCTGCCCGAAGTAGTCGACCGGCTGAGACAATTATCTCCGCTCTATTAAGAGGAGGAACAAATGAAATCAACAACATATTCAGAGAAAGTTTTGGACCATTTCAGGAATCCGAGAAATGTAGGCATCTTGAAAGGAAAGAATGTCGCCAAAGGAAAAGTCGGAAATCCAGTGTGTGGCGATCTGATGGAATTCACGATTAAAGTAAAGGATAACAGAATTCATGATATAAAATTCAAGACTTTCGGATGCGGTTCAGCCGTGGCTACCGCATCTATGATTACCGAATTAGCAAAAGGGAAAACCATCGAAGAAGCGCTGAAAATCACACGCAAGGATGTTGCCGATGAATTGGATGGATTACCCCCAATAAAAATGCATTGCTCGAATCTTGCTGCTGATGCTCTGAGGGATGCAATTAAAAATTACCTGAACAAGCAGAAAATCAAAACAGAAGCTGAAAAAGACACCAAAAGAGACCTAATAATTATCCCTGGAGAAAAAGAATTTTTAAACAATGGGGTCTATCATGAGGTCAAGGATCTATCGCTCTTTAAGGAAAAAAGGACACTCGTTGTGGATACAGGGAAAAAATCGCTTGAATTGGCTCTAGCTTTAAGCGAATATTCACAAAGGATTGTCTTCTTGACTCCTTTCAAAACTCTTACTACAGATGAAGAATTTAAGACAAAGATTAAGCAGTCTAATGTCAAAGTTTTGTATGAATCTCAACTGTTAGAGATTACAGGTCTAAATACTGTTGAAAAAGTGAAGATTCACGATCTCAATGAGAATAATAAATACGAGCTGTTCGTGGATTCTGTGGTTATTCTTTAAGTGCTTTTTTCCGGCAAGGCTATCTTGGCTATATCCTTCCCAATTGACTCATGAAAAGTTTATTAACAGCCTAGCACTAATAAAATTGACAGCTCGGGACATACTATTTTTATTCAAATATTTGGGATTTGAGTCATCGTTTTTTCAGGATCCATCAAAAGGCTAACTACCAGATTAGCCTGATGGTGGGCAGCAATACCTACTCGCGGAGCCATTAACCCACGTCCAGGTTCTGCCGCTTTCACTAAATCTCCCACTAAAAACATCTTATCTCCCATTTTCCAGGTTTGAATACTGTTGCTGTCACCATATCCTGCTAAACCTGATGCCCCAATAAAATAAGTTCCTGGCAAAAATTGTGAAACAGCCTCTATAATCATGACCTTAGCTTCGGCACGATCAAAGCATTCTACTATAATATCTGCCTCCCTAAAAAGTTGATAAATATTTTTCTTGCTTAGTATTACTCTATGGGTGTTGACTTGTATATAAGGATTGACACTTGCTAAAATCTTTGCCATGGCATCTGTTTTTGCCATGCCGATATGTTCAATAAAGTAATGCTGGCGATTGAGGTTGCTCGGTTCCACAATATCAAAATCCACTAAGATCAATGTTCCGATACCCATGCGAGCTAAAGCAATGGAAACAGCAGATCCCAAACCTCCAAGTCCAGCTATTCCAACTTTGGACTCTTTCATGCGTTTGTGTACTCCTGGCGTATGGCGAGCAACCATAAGAGTTTCCAATTCATCGGCCTTAGTAGTTTCTCCTTTGCAGATGAGGACAACCTGGTCTCCTTCTTTAAGATTGACTTTTGCCTCACTGTGAAAGCCATTGACCACTAGCACATCGGCACTGGGCTTAACTTGATCTCTGAGTTCTCCCAGGGAAATACCATCAGGTACAGATTGTATTATCTCATTGACCCGGATTTTAATCTTTTTACTGGTCATAATTTAACCTCCCCTTATTTCTTTCTATTTTCCTCCTCTCATTGCTTTACTATCATTTTTTTACATTCCGTTTCCAATTCTTTTTGATAAATGCATTGATCATCAATCCTGACAAAAAAACTGCAGATATAGTTTTCATCCAATTGGGAAGCATCTCCATACTGCCGGTAAGCAGGTTGAAATTCTTTCCGGATAATGCCCATATATAATCCAGCAGCAAACCAAAGAGAAGCGCGGTTGTTACTATTGAAATGAGATACATGAACAGCGTTTTTTTACCAAGTTTCCCCCAAGCAAACGACATTGTTGCAGTATTTGTCGCAGGTCCTGCTATAAGAAAAACTAAACCAGCCCCTGGAGTCATGCCTTTTAAAATTAAAGATGCAGCAATCGGGATAGAACCTGTCGCACATATGTACATCGGGATCGAGATCAACAGCATCAAGGGATATGCAAGTAGAGGTGTTCCTAAATATTTTTCAATAATATTCCCGGGTATTAAAAATCCGATTACGCTGCCGATTAAAATACCGATTATTATCCATTTCCCGACATCGCTGACTAAATCAAGAAATGCATAACGAAAGATTCTTTTTATTTTACTTGACAAACTATGAGAATGTGCCGATTCAACTGTACACATATTACAGGAAGATTCACTTTGAGGCAAAGATATTTCCTTTCTGTTTGAACCTTCAGAAATGTTTGTGAGAATTCCACCAAATATGCCTGCAAATAATGCTGCTACAGGTCTTATAACTGCGAATAAAGGACCGAGCAGTGAATAGGTTGCCAGCACAGAATCTATACCTGAAGTTGGAGTGGATGAAAGAAATGAGACAGTTGAAGCTTTTCCCGCACCCTTCTCCCTTAAATAGGCAGCAACAGGTATTACACCGCAGGAACATATTGGTAACGGCACTCCAAAAATTGATGCTTTCACAATTGATTTCACATTACTGCCAGAGAGGTGTTTATAAATCTTTTCTCTTGGAATAATGACATTTAGTATTCCTGCTACAAAAAAACCTAAAAGGAGGTATGGGGACATTTCTAGAAGTAACTGCCATGCAATATTAGCTATGTCAATAATTCCCTTTATCATTTTAAATCAACCTCCAAAAAACACTATTACTTCTCCCCTTTCTTAAGATTTCTCTATTTTTTTTCTTTTTCCAATTTCTGAGCTTTCAGTATTTGTTCTAAAGTGACATTTTTTAAAAATCTTTCGATGTCTTCCTGTAATTCAGCCAATTTCTTCCTTATGGGGCAGTTTGGCTGCCGGAAGCAAATACCTGTCTCAAACAAACACCTGTTTAAACTTATAGGTCCCTGGATTACCTTTACAACAGATCCCAGCGTTATTTTAGATGGATTCTTGTCAATAAAAAATCCGCCTTTAGGCCCCATTTTACTTCTCACGAGGCCTCCAAAACTAAGTTTTTGCAGGAGCTTGGAAGTGAGTTGATATGACACGTCTTCTTCTTCAGCCAGCCTACGCGATGATACTGCTACTCTGCTAGAATTCTTTGCAAGATTCACCATTAAACGTAATGCATAATCAGTATCTCGTCTTATCACATCCATTTTATGCTCACATACCCTCGGACATTTTATATAATACTAATATAGTCCTATATAAAGTAATTGTCAAGTTAAGAAATATTTTTTTACAACGGAAATTTCCCGTCATCCGGATGTGGTTCAAGTTTCAGCCTCTGCAAATCTGCCTGTGGTTTGGTCATCTCCGCAGCCGGTAAGACCAGCGGAAATGGCTAAGGATGAGGCGTTTACTATGGAAGCATACGGAGTAGATTACGGTTTTGTGGGCTGTTCTCGAGATAAATATCAAGGAAGGCCGAAGTTTCTCTCTTGACTTTGCGGACGAGAAAAATTTTATCCTAAATGAAACAGCCGTAAAAAAGCTTCAGTGGGAAAACCCGATCGGCAAACAACTAACGGTTGGAGATCAGACAGGAAGCGTAGTTGGTATCGTGAAGGATTTTCTATTTGAGGATATCGGGTTCGAGATTCCGCCTGCTGTATTGTATTTAGAACCGGAAGACCTCAATGTTATGCTGGTTAAATTCTCCTCCTCTAACAGGTTTCCATCTCTATACAAATTCTTTAAAGAGCAGTGGCATGGTTTGATGCCCGACCTTCCTTTAGACTGCATGACCATGACAGAATATTTCGATAAACTTTTTGGAATTATAAGTAAGCTTGCAAATTTCCTAAACATCATCGGAATTACGGCCGTGGTTTTTTCCTGCCTTGGTCTACTGGGATTGGCATCGTACCTGGTTGAGCAAAGGACTAAGGAGATTGGTATTCGAAAAGTTCTCGGCGCTTCATCGATGAACGTCATGTGGAAAGTTACCAAGGAATTCATAATTCTGGTTATCATCGCGAATGTCATTGCATTAGCACTGGTTTATTATGGCTGGTATCAAGTTTTACAGACTGGCCTGCTTTTCATTACCAATATCAGTGCAGGCACTTATATTTTCGCTGTGTTTATTTCCCTTTTCACCGCATTTGTTGCCGTTATTTCCCAGACCTTGAAAGCTGCATATGCCAATCCCGCCGACTCATTAAGATGCGAATAAGATTCCTCCATCTCTCCATTTACCGTTGCTTTATTGAGTAGTATAAGCAATGGGAGAATGGTCAGATTTTTAATTTTGCTTATTTCCCTTTACTAGTCTAATTAATACTTAATGGAAAGGATTTTAAAGACAGCATGAAAGCAGGGTATCCCAAAAAAACTTGACAATCTGGACTATATAGGGTAGTCTGTATACATGTAATACTATATTTTGTAGTATTGGGCAAGTTTTACAAACAAAAAAGTGCGTAGAACAACATGAAGAAATATAAAAGAAAATTTTTCCGGTTCGATTGCCAATGTTTTGGGGAAGCAAGATTCGGGGATAATCAGCTCGAAAGGTTCCTTGTAAAAGATATTTCCTGCGAAGGATTAAGAATTGTAGTCCATAATCGATATCTAAATATTGGTTCAATAATAGAAATCAGAGTTGATGTTCCCTGGAAAAAAGTCCCCCCTCTAGTAAAGGGGGAAGTAAAATGGATCAGTCCCGAAAGTAAAAGCACGGAAATAGGACTTAAATTGAGCCCGATGGATAATGGTATAAAAACAGAGTTAATGGACTACGCCTATTCTGTCTGGCATAACAATATGCTGAACCGGCAGGGATCCTTAAGAAATAGTTCCTATTAAGAACACTGGCTTAACTCTTTAGCACCTATGATAAACGAATCAGTGGAATTTCCTTTCTAGGATCTTAGCCCTATTATTAGCAAAATTGAATTGGTCTTCATAGTCCCTTCTTCTAAATTCCTTGTCATATTTCGATCCCCAAACTGGTATCTTGTTTCAATAAAAAAAAATAGATCTTCTTCCAATTCTATCTGATATCCACAACCAAGAACGTAACCAAAATCACTATCCTTTGTTTCATCTTTGATATCAACTATATCCTGGCCCTCTATTCTTTTATTATGGGAAAGGATATAAGAAAGCTCTATTCCTGCAACGACATAAGGTGATGACTCTGATAATAACTGGGCTCTAACTAAAAATGGGAGGCTAATTGTATTCATGGTATATTTAGATATTGAATCATGAGTATCAATAAATTTAGCTATTGTTCCTTTCTTAAAATATAAAATATTTGCCTCCAGCAATATATATCTGGATAACTTCCTTTCAAATCCAATCCCACCTAAAAAACCCAGTTTATAACTCCGTTTAAAATTTCTATCACCTCCAGGATCGCTGTATTTTGAAATATTTAATCCTCCCATTATTTTAAAATCTGCATACAGGCTGGTAACAAACATTAAAATTATTATAAAAATAAATATTTTTTTCATGTCACTTCTTTTTAAATCATTAACAAACTCCTTGTCAACTTATATATTTAAGTTGTCAAAGCAAAATGAAAATGTCCGGTTCTTAGCAACGTGAATATGTCAGGTTTACTCATTTACTAAATCCTCTCCAGCCTCCAGAATGGTCTTGTGAGCCAGGCTACAAAGAAGTAAGGCCAGAACACAATAAAATCCGTGCACCCGAAGTTTTTGATCCGTCCAATGATAAGCCAGCTGCCAGCGCAGGAAATCTACATTCTTCATGTTTTTGAAGCTCTCTTCGATATAGGTAAGATTGCGATAGGACTCTATGACCTGATGAGGCGGCCAATCCAGATGGTCTGTGACCAATACGGTTTTTCCCAGCCTTTGATTGCTCAGGTTGCGGAGAGCAGAATGATCCAGCGCATAGGTAAAATCCGGAAGAGCTCCTTTGTCCTGGATTTTAACATTAAGAAGATCCCCCATGAATTGAACCGAAAGGATCTTCTGAATCTGCTTCTTCAGATTCTTAATCTCCGGCTTTTTCCCCCGGCTGTGATCCTTGGAGAGGCGGTGCTTTAGATCCGCAAGTTTCTTCTGAGACTTCACCAGGTTTTGAGTTACACCATGGAGTTGTTTGGTGAAAAAACTCTCCGTGTAGACAATGACGGCCTGGCACTTCTTTCTCCAGATGTTATACCTCATGCTGTAAGCGCGTGTCCCGGGCAGTTCCGGGATGTCGGAGAATCGATCATTCTCTAGGCTGAGTAGCTCCGGTGCCCGATTAGCCGAAAGGGCAGCCGTGAAATGAATATTTTCTACAATCAGACGCTCCATGGCTTGTTCGGAAACATTCCTCTTATCGAACACCATTGTCGACTCGCTACACTCTCCAGTGATACGTCTGAACCGATCAATCAACTGGCGTGAGATCATAGGGAAGAGTTTGACATCTGGAATGTTACCTTCATAGACATGATGAAGGACAGGAATCTGGAAATCCCGGGTCACCAGAAGAGCAAGACCAACCTGTCGCAAATCATGGCGTTTTGCTTTAGAGTTTCCCAAGGCAGGAAGTTTCGCCCGATCATTGGTAGTGGCAAAAAAGGTGAAAAAATTAGTCGTGTCATACAGCATCACTCTGGAGTGTACTCGTTCAGATACATTAGTGACACTTTAGAAGAAAAATTCCTTGCAGATTTAGTAGCTTTATGGATACCTTATAGATTATTCTTTATAAAACCCGATTAACATCTTTCCAGGCAAAGAAATTGATCTCACTGTGCCTTTTATTATGTAGCTTAACGAGATTATTTCAAATTATAGTTTTTAAAACTAAGGAGACAATGTGTCACTAAGGTATTGAACGAGTTCACGTCCTTGACTTCAACCCAGGTTTTGTGTCAGACTGAGTTCTGAAAGCCATGAAGACACAAGCTTGGGGGAGGTCAATGAAAAAATATATTGTGCGTCTGTCTAAATAGGAGAGGGAGTTGCTAACAAGTCTGATATCAAAAGGCAAAGGTCCGGCCAGGATGTTCACCAGGGCACGCATCCTGCTAAAGGCCGATATCGGAGAAGGTGGACCCGGCTGCACGGAAAGTGACACTGGTTATGGATAACCTCAATACCCATACCAGTTCCTCCCTTTATGAAGTATTCGAGCCACATGAAGCCCGTCGTTTGCTTGACCGTCTCGATATTCACTATACACCTAAGCATGGCAGTTAGCTCAATATGTCGGAGATTGAACTGGGGATTCTTGCACGTCAGTGCCTCAATCACCGCTTTCCCGATAAGGCAACACTGAGTGCTGAAGTTGCTGCCTGGCAGCATCGACGCAACACCTCTCAAGCTAAGGTGAACTGGAGGTTCACAACGGAAGATGCCAGAATCAAATTGAAAAGGCTATATCCAACATTATCGCGTTGACAAAACACTAGAATGAAAGTATTTGATAATTATGCGGATTTCTATGATTTGTTTTATGAAGATAAAGATTATAATGCAGAGGTAAATTTTATAATTGATTTAGCAAAAATAAACACCAATTCTCAAATTAAATCTGTTTTGGATATTGGATGTGGAACTGGTGGGCATTTAATTCCCTTTGCAAAAAAAGGACTAAAATTAACAGGATTTGACTTATCAGAAACTATGATAAATCAAGCAAGGGAAAAGATTAAGAAAGCTAATATTAATGCAGAAGTTAGTGTAAACGATGTAAGAACTTATCGGGATGGAAAGAAGTATGACATTATTGTGGCAATGTTTGCTGTAATGGGATATTTAACTTCAAATGATGATTTTTTCAAATCTCTAAAAACTGCTAGGATTCATTTGAATGAGAATGGTCTTTTTATCTTTGATGTCTGGTTTGGCCCTGCTGTTTTACATGAAATGCCTGAAACGAGAATTCAAGAATTTGAAAAAGATGGTTTGCGAATTATTCGTTTAGTAAGACCTGAAGTTGATGTTGTAAAACAAATTGTCACAGTAAATTATAAAATTCTAAAATTAGAAGGTAAAAAAGTACTTGAAGAAGTAAAAGAGATTCATAAAATGCGTTATTTCTTTATTCAAGAAATGAAGTTTTTTTTAGAAAATGCAGATCTTAAACTAGTAAAGGTATGTCCTTTCATGGATTCTTCAAAACAACCAAAGATTGATGATTGGAATATTACTGTAATTTCGAAAAACATATGATAGGGAGAGAAATGATAGAAAAGATTATTTATAATAATAATATTATTGCAATTATTATTCGCTCTGATTTTAAAAAGGAGGGAATTGAATTTTTTACTCCTAACGAGTATTCTCAACAGCTTGCATATATGAATCACCCTGCTGGTTATAAGATTATTGCTCATACTCATAATATGGTGCATAGGAATGTTTATTTTACTTTGGAAATCCTTTTTATTAGAAAGGGAAAAGTAAAAGTTGATTTTTATTCCCAGGAAAAAAAATATTTAGAAAGTAGAGTAATTAAGACGGGAGATGTAATTCTATTAGTATCTGGTGGTCACGGATTCACAATGTTAGAACAAACAGAAATGATTGAAGTAAAACAAGGGCCTTATTGTGGAGATCAGGATAAAGTACGATTCAAAACAAATAAAACGTAGATAAATTCATATGAATAAAGATAGGTTAAAAATCAGATTATTACATTATTATAAAAAATGGGTTGATTTTTCTAAGAAAATCAAAGTAAAAAAATTTTTAAAGACTATGATATGATAGTGATTATGCAGCAGTCGCTCGTGCTGTGGCTTGTATGAAATTCACAAAAAAACATTCTAAAGAAGAAATTATATGATTCCAGTATGTGAGCCATTTCTAAATGGCAACGAAAAAAAATATGTTTTAGATGCAGTTGAAACAGGTTGGATATCTTCAACAGGAAAATATGTGTCATTATTTGAGGAGGCTTTTGCAAAATACTGTGGAGTTAAACATGGTATTACCGTATGCAATGGAACAGTCGCTTTGCATTTAGCATTAGTTGCTCTTAGAATTGAAAAAGGAGACGAAGTAATTATTCCTGATTTTACCATGATTGCAAGTGCTTTTGCTGTTTGTTATACAGGAGCTATTCCTGTATTTGTTGATGCGGAGAAAGATACTTGGAATATTGATCCTAATAAAATTGAAGAAAAAATAACAGAAAAAACAAAAGCAATTATGCCTGTGCACATTTGGGGTCATCCGTGTGATATGGAGCCAATATGGGAACTAGCAAATAAGTATAATCTGAAAATAATCGAGGACTCAGCAGAAGCACATGGAGCAGAATATAACAACAAAAAATGTGGTTCTCTTGGTGATATTGCTGCTTTTAGTTTTTATGCGAACAAAATCGCAACAACTGGCGAAGGTGGTATGGTTGTTACTAACTCTGACAAATTAGCAAGAAAATGTAGATATTACAAAAACCTATGTTTCCCTTTAAAAGGTGCAAGAAACTATCACCACGATCATATAGGATTTAACTATCGAATGTCTAATCTTCATGCTGCCATTGGATTGGCACAAGTTGAGAAATTAGACGAATATAGAGAATTACGGAGGAAAATAAATCAAAGTTATAGGAGAAATCTAAAGGATGTGCCGGGATTAAAATTACAAACTGAAAAAGATTACGCTAAAAATGTTTATTGGATGAATGGTTTAATCGTTGATGAAAAAAAGTTTGGAATTACAAGAGATGAATTGGTTGTTAAGCTAAAAAAAGAAGGCATAGATACTCGTTTGTTTTTTACTGGAATGCATAGACAGAAATCACTACTTGAATATGGATGTAATTGTAATGGTAATTATGAAAATACAGAATGGTTTTCAAAGAGTGGACTTTACTTACCGTCAGCTTCTAGCTTAAAGGTTGAAGAGATTGTTTTTATTTGCAATAAAATAAAAGAAATACATAAAAAAAATGCCTGATTATAAAAACATAATAGTTTTCCTTTCAATGTATCCTGAGGCAGTGGAAAAATTTCAATATTCACTTTCTATTGTAGATAGTTTAAGCGCAATTTGTTCTGAAAAATATAAAATAACGGCTGTTTTCTAGGATAATTGAGCCTCTCCCCATTGATTAGATTTTTCATTGACTAAATATCTTTATTGTGGGTATTATTATTAGTAATGTAGCTATTCAGAGGGTAGAAATTTGATGAAATTGAGAAAAAATCGTCATCAACAGAAAAACCAAATTCCTATAAATCCGGTCATCAACAGTATACTAATCAGCATCTTGAAGTCTGAGGCATTCCTACTAAGATTTGTTAATCTCCCTTTTGGTAGTTCGGTGGTTTGCGTCGCCAGAAAAAGTGAGGTATAGGGTGTACGTATTTTTATTAATCTTATTTTCTGTAGTACTGACAGCAGGTGGGCAGCTTCTTTTTAAAAAGGGTATGTCTGAGGTAGGCGAGCTTTCATTCGCCTTGACGAAGCTCGTAAGTACATTCACCAATTTATATGTTCTTATTGGCTTTTTGTCTTTAGGATTGGGTGCTGTTATTTGGCTTGATGTTTTAGCAAGACGGGATGTCAGTTATGCTTACCCAATGTCAAGTCTGGGTTATGTCATTGTTGTATTGGCAGGTGCATACCTTTTTGGTGAAACGATATTCTTGAACAGATGGATTGGGATCGTTCTCATCGTAATGGGTGTTATTCTCCTTGGGCTGAGGTAATTCTAGAGATTTCTGTTGTCTAAATAAGAAGCTAT
The DNA here is from genome assembly GCA_000493965.1 of Candidatus Aminicenans sakinawicola JGI OTU-1. Taxonomy (GTDB): domain Bacteria; phylum Acidobacteriota; class Aminicenantia; order Aminicenantales; family Aminicenantaceae; genus Aminicenans; species Aminicenans sakinawicola. The sequence goes on along the minus strand of AWNV01000001.1, from coordinate 147,278 downwards.
AATTTTCAATTATCTCATTTGCCATAATGAAACTGCACTTCATTAAAAAAGCAGATAAATCTAATTAATCTGACAGACAAGGAAATATTGGAAGTAGGGTATGGCAAAGGATTTGTTTCCTTATTGTTGGCTTTATTCGGAGGTGCGGGGTAGGTAGTGAAAATAATGGTGGAAGAGGATCTCCATCGCTGGGAAAAATGGCAGAAGGGCGAAAGATTTCCGTGGGATGTTCCAAATTACTCCAACGAGAATAGGATATTGTCTCGTAACCCTGCTCTCGATAGGTAGGTGCGAAAATGAGTGTTGAGAGGATAAATCTCAGCGGTGGTATAGAATACCTTATAGTGCTGAGGAAAAAATCTATTAGCAGAAAGTACAGTATGTTTTACTGACGAAATTAGTGTAATAAGGGATGGAAGTGGAGAATTTTCACAAAAAAAATTGCAAAATGGGAGCGCCATGAAAAGTTGTCATACAGTATCCATTATTCTTCCAACATATAATGAAAGTGAAAATATTGGAAGATTGATATACGCTGTTGCCCAGAATGTAAATCGGCCTTTAGAGGTAATTATTGTTGATGATGATTCACCTGATCAAACTTGGAAAGTTGTTCAGGGTGTGAGGAATTCCAATAAAAACATTAAGTTGCTAAGAAGGATTGGCAAAAGAGGATTAACTTCTGCTATTTCAGATGGTATTTCTTTAGCAACTGGTGATGTAATCGTGTGGATGGATTGTGATTTTTCAATGCCTCCAGAGAAAATACCTGAATTATTGAAAAAAATAGACGAAGGATATGACATTGCTGTTGGTTCTCGTTTTATCAAGGGCGGTAAAGATATTAGAGGAACCAGAGATTCGTTGATCGCGGTTATATTAAGCAGGATTTTGAATTTGTTTATAATGATTTTATTACACCCTTCCTTTAAGGATTATACAAGTGGATTTATTGCTGCTAAGGTAACAGTTTTTGACGATATGAGGCTACGAGGTGACTATGGGGAGTACTTTATTGATTTGATCTATAGAGCGATAAAAAAGGGTTATAAGGTAGTAGAGATACCATACATTTGTATTCCAAGAAAGTATGGGGTTTCAAAAACAGGAACTAACTTTTTTCAGTATCTAAAGCGAGGCCTCAAGTATATTGCGACGACATTAAGATTGAGGTTTTCAAAGGTAAAGTAAATGCAGGAGGACAAACTACTGTGAAAAGTATGATTCAACCAACTAGTGTTGATCTGGGCAAACAGGAAGGTTGTCTCCCTTATAGAAAATCACAGAGTTATTGACAAGATAATCAACCACCTCAACCTGACCTTTAAGGCAGAAAGACTACCTCCTCCCAAAGTCCAGCTTAACATGGCAGCGGAGAAAAGAGCGGAATATGTATAAAAACCGGAACTCCTTGAGCATCAATTAAGGAAGAAGTCTATTACTCTTCCGCCCTAATTAAGCATTTTTACTGAGATCGTCTGTTTCCTGCGGATTTCTTATTGACTGAATCTGTTTGTTTTCTGTATTATTGTTGATGTAGCAACTCAGAGGGTGAAAATTGAACGAAAATGAGTAGAAATCAAAGCAACCACAAAAAGCAAATTCCTTTTTTTATTAGTTTGTTACAATTATATCCGAACTCCTCTAATTCCTATGGCGTGGAAATATTGCTTATATTTCCTGAAAGTCTATAAATAACTAAGAATGCCTGTCTATAAAAATAGAGAATTCCTATTATTTCGGTGGTTTATCTTAGGTCTCTTGGCTTCAGCTGTTTTATTATTACTCTTAGCTCCCATTATACGTATTGGATTCAAATTTGAAATTGACTATAATGAAGGTTGGAATCTATATCATGGCCTCAAAGCTGCTTCTGGGCTGCCTCTTTATGATGGCCAGAATGAATGGATGCCTTTAGATTACCCGCCGTTTTCCTTCTACTTTGTAGGCGTTATCGGACAATTATCAGGTGATCCACTCCTCACAGGCCGCATTATTGCCTTTTTATGCTTATTGTTGGTTTCGCTTGGTGCAGGTTATACAGTGAAGAAACTGGGAGGAGAAGTTTACGATACTGTCTTTGCTAGTATCTTCTGCTTAGGTTTGTTCGCAGTCTATGCTCCGCATTATGTGGGTATGAATGATCCCCAGATGTTGGGGCACGTATTCATAGTGGGTGGACTGCTAGTCTACCTCCAAAATCGTTCTAAAGGCTCCAAGATGTTCATAGTTGCGCTTCTCTTCTTTGTAGGACTGTTCATAAAGCATAATTTAGCTCTAATACCAATTGCCGTCACAATAGATATATTTTTGCACTCTCGCAGGAATTTTCTGAAGTGGATCGGCTACCTTACGTTTATAGGAGGAGGTTTTGTTTTCATAACCTATATGATATTCGGCAGTGAATTCTTTCATCAACTTTCTTTTAGTATTAGCAATACCTATAGCCTCCAGAAAGCGATAGACAGAGGGGTAGAGTTGGGAACTAAAATGAAAATTCCTCTGATTGCGGTATTCCCTTGGGTTCTTTATGCCTTTAAAAAAAATCGCTTCAGGATTATCTCTATATACTTAGTAATTTCTATTGCCACAGGAGTTTACACTTCAGGTCAAAATGGGGTAGATGTCAACGTATTCTTTGATTTATTTATTTGCCTCTCTATTGCTGCCGCGATGCTTTTGTTGTATCTACGAAAAATCCTTCGACACTTTTTTAATCCTAATTTGATTTGTTCCATCTTACCTCTTATTTTGGCACTCGGCATAATTACGATGGCGTCGCAGAAGATCGTAAGGAAGGAAATACTTCCTTACTCTGAGTATAGACTTACACAACAGATTTTTCTTGAAGATGCATCTTTCTTAGCAACTCAACCTGGACCAGTACTCTGCGAAAATATGTTACTATGTCATTACGCTAAGAAATCTGTTGAATATGATCCATTTAATACTAGTGAGATGATAGTTACAGGAAGAATGGATGAAAACAATATTTTAAAATGTCTTGAGTCAGGATATTTTAGTATAGTTCAATTAAACGGACAATTAGCTGATCGATATCTCAAAGAATTGGCTTATACTTCTGTTAAAAAGGGTACCTTTGAACGATTCACGGAAAATTTCAAGCGGGCTTTAGGAAAGTATTATACTTTAATACGTAAAACAGGCACTGGGGCTTTTTATGCACCTAAGAATAATAGATGATAAAATTTTCAGAATTACCCCCCTAAGAAAGGGACTTTTACCTCTTTAAAACTCAAATTATAGAGAAAATGCGTATGATTATTGTTTACAAGGCATTGAAAAACGCTAGCAAACATTTGGATATTCGCTATAACATGCGAGCATAAGGTCACCAAATGGTACGGGCTATCTGGCCTATCGGCTTAGAACTTTTAAGAACTTCCATGATCACCTGAAACTTGAACCTCGTGGTGTAACGTTTCGCATGTTTGTTAGACATCATCAGCCTCCTTTCAGGGCTTTTTATCCAACTGATGATGCTTTTATTGTATCACGAAAATACTAGCACTCCAGGTGGTTCAATTTTTGGGGTGCAGTTCGAATCCTTAGGAAAATACGATACACCTCTCGAGGCTTATCTTCAAACAAAATGGGCCATGGCATGTTAAAGGAAATGCACCTAAAAAAAGATTCATATTTGGTCTTGACATTTAGACCACTTCACTCCACTCCTCTACTCTTTATACGCTTTATACAGACCAATTCTATGAGATTCTCTATTTCTTGCGGACTTCTTGTTGACAATATATGTTTGCTTTGCATATTATTGTTGATGCAATAGCTCAAAGAGTGAAAATTTGATGAAATTGGGCGGAGATTGTCATGAACAGAAAAACCAAATTCCTATCTCCAAATGCTAAATTTAATCTTTCTTAAATAAGGAGAAAATATTCTGCGACAGATAAATAAGTTGCTTAAATGTGGCTTGTTTTTTTTATTATTTATCACAATATTTCCTATTCAACTGTTCTGTTATATTGATCCTGGGACCGGAAGTTATGTTATTCAATTAATTATTGCCGGCTTAGTCGGCGTCTCTTTTCTTCTTAGGATTTTCTGGAAAAAAATAAAGAATTTTTTTCTCTCAATATTTTCAAAAAAGGCAAAAGAATAAAAAGTGCCGGATTCTTCAGGAAAAATAAAAAGCTCTTTTCGAGATCCGAATGGTTTTCTGTTTTTCAGAGATAGAAAGATCTATCGTCAGATAAATAAGGTATATAAAAATGAATATGATCTCCTCATTAATTCCGGACTTTACAAAGATCTTATAAATGCTGGCCTCTTGATCCCCCATGAAGAAGTAAACATTAAACCTGAAGAGCAGGGCTCAGCATATAAGATTATTAAACCAGAAATGATCTCATTTATTTCCTATCCCTATGAATGGTGCTTCAGCCAATTAAAAAATGCTGCTTTAACTACTTTAAAGATCCAGAAAAAAGCACTGAAGTATGGCATGTCTTTAAAAGATGCTAGTGCTTATAACATACAATTTAGCTCCGGAAGAACTGTTTTTATCGATACCCTTTCTTTCGAAAAACATGAAGAAGGAAAGCCCTGGGTAGCATATAGGCAATTCTGCCAGCATTTCCTCGCCCCTTTAGCTTTGATGAGTTATAAGGATATTCGATTGAATCAACTTTTCAGGATTTATTTAGATGGAGTACCTCTCGACCTGGCAAGTTCGCTTCTCCCGTTTTATTCTCGATTTATTCCTTCGATTCTAACTCACATTCATATTCATGCTTATAGCCAAAAGCACTTTGCAAACAAAAGTGTAACAAGCAGTAAAAAGATGTCCCGCATTTCTTATTTAGGGTTAATGGACAGCTTGGAATCCGCAGTTAAAAGATTAAAATGGCGGTCTTTTAAAACTGAATGGGTCGATTATTATGATAGTTTTAATTACTCCTCAAGTGCTTTTCAAGATAAGAAGCAAATAATCAGCAACTATTTTAATAAAATTACCTCCAAGCAGGTTTGGGATCTGGGAGCAAACACTGGTGTTTTTAGCCGCATTGCCAGCGAAAAGGGTATTGAAACCATCTCTTTTGATATTGATCATGGTACAATAGAAAGGAATTACATTGAAGGCCTCAAAAGAAATGAAAAAAAAGTGCTACCATTATTACTCGATCTTACAAATCCAAGCCCAGCTATTGGATGGGAAAACCGGGAGCGGATATCTTTTATGGAACGGGGACCAACAGAAACAATATTAGCATTGGCGCTCATTCATCATTTAGCTATTTCTAATAATCTTTCTTTTGAATATTGTTCAAACTTTTTTTGCAGATTATGCAAACATCTAATTATAGAGTTCATCCCCAAAAGTGATTCGCAGGTCAAAAGGCTTCTCCAGACAAGGAAAGATATATTCCCTCATTATGATCGGAAAAATTTTGAACAGAAATTTTCTATAAATTTTAATATATTAGAATCAAAAAAAATTAATGATTCAGAGAGAATATTGTATTTAATGAGGACAAAGGTTAATAAATCGGTTTCATAGTGAACATTAAAGTAAGGTCAAGACATAAAAAAGAGTTCCTTACCGACAGCACACATATTTTTATTTTATCCGCTTTTGCAATTGCCCAGCCATTATATGATCTATTATCCAGGTATTCAGATTTCTTTATTGCTAGGCATTCAAAACCGATAGATATTGTTCTGTTAACATTGTTCCTAAGTATTCTTATTCCATTGTTTCTTGTGTTAATTGAAATAGGATTAAAACTGATTAATGATGGCATCCGTAAAATCGCGCATTTAGTCCTTGTCGGTATTTTAATCATAACTATTATTTGCCCCATACTGAAAAAAATTGATTTTTTGGGTGAATTACTTATTTGGGTTATAGTATTTATAGGGGGAGGAATCTTTATTTTTGGCTATGTCCGTTTGAAACAGCCAAAAACGTTCATTACATTTTTATTGCCAGCAGTGCTGATTTTCCCTATTCTTTTTTTATTTTTCTCTCCAGTTACTCAAATTGTTTTTCATGAGAAGCATGAAATTTCACAAAAAAAACAACTAAATGAAATAAAAACTTATACTCCTATTGTAATGGTTGCTTTTGATGAAATCTCCACTCCATATTTAATGAATGAAGATAGACAAATAGATTCAATTAGATATCCAAATTTTGCCTCATTAGCAGATCAAGCTCACTGGTTTCGTAATGCTACTACAGTTGTTCATTCGACAGCATGGGCAATTCCGACTATTCTAACCGGATTATATCCTTCATTGGAAAACCCGAAATTACCCTCCATTGTAGGTCATCCAAATAATTTATTTACCTTTTTGGGTGATATCTATCAATTAAAAGTGATTGAGAGTCACACAGAATTATGTCCAAAAGATTTAAATTTAATTAATAAATATACTAATAACAAAGATTGGAAAGAAAGACAGACCGCTTTGTTTTCTGATATTTCAGTGATCTATCTTCATTATCTATTACCTCAAAGTTTGTCTCATAAACTTCCTGATATCTCTCAAAACTGGGGACAATTCTTTAGGAAAAAAGTAGAGTTATCCAAAAATAAAAAGAAGATAAAGAAAATATTAAAGAGTCGATCTAAATTATTTAAACAATTTTTAGATTCAATGTCGCCTTCACGGGTCCCCACTTTATTTTTTATACACATTCTCTTGCCTCATCCACCTCTAGAATACCTCCCATCTGGAAAGACCTATGGTAATTATCCTTATTATGGCCTTAGTCGGGATAAATGGACTAAGGACGAATGGCCTGTCATTTTTGAATTTCAACGATATCTTCTCCAGCTTCAATATGCAGATAAACTTCTTGGTGAGCTTCTAACAAAACTTAAAAACACTAAACTTTTTGATGACTCCTTGATTATTGTTACAGCTGACCATGGAGTAAGTTTTCGACCTGGCGGCTATAGAAGAAATTTAACAGGAAAAAATGCCGGAGATATTATGCCAATCCCCCTTTTTTTTAAATCACCTAACCAAAAAAAGGGGGTAATTAACGATTTAAACGTTGAAACAGTAGATATTTTACCCACTATTGCAGATGTAATAGGTAAACAATTGCCATGGCCAGTGGATGGACATTCTGTATTTAGCAGCTCTTTCCCTCAAAGAGAGAATAGAACAGTTTTAGGTCAGAAAGAATACACATTCAGTAGTTCTGCTTTTCGTGAGATGTTCACTGAATCTTTAAACCATTTTCTTACTTTATTTAGTTCTGAAAAATCAAAACGTAACGGATTATATGAAACAGAACCTTACAATATTATTGGAAAAAACGTTAGTCAATTTAGAATAGCAAAAAAGAAGTCTGTTAAAATTAATATTAGTAAGATATTACCATTTATTGAGAATGTAGATCCGGATTCTGATTTTATTCCCTGCTTGATTAACGGGGATATTATTACTAATACACCTCTCCATTTAGCGATCTCTGTGAATGGCATCATTCACAGTGTTTCAAAAACACAAAGGTTTAAAAAAGGGGTATCAAGATTCTTCGCTATGGTTCCCGAACATATTTTTAAAAAAGGTTACAATAACCTTGAAATTTTTATTATAAGATCAAGAACCAGCGGCAAAATTGTTTTGGAACCTACTATTAACTTTTAAAATTATATCGATTTGATTATAATAATTCAGGCAGGTGTATAAATCTGATAATAAGATACTATAGAGATTTGATGTTTAAAATGACAAAAAGATGGACAAGGTGCTAATAAGGGCGAAAGAAAACAAATTTGTTCTAATACTTTTATTGTTTATTATTATCTTTTCCGGCTATGTTAGATTAAAGATCATCAACGGTTCTTTGCCTTATATCGGACATCCTGATGAGCCAGCATTGACTAAGGTCCCTTTACGCATCTTAAAAACCGGCGATTTCAATCCTCACACCTTTATTTGGCCTTCTTTGCCTTATTATATAACTGCTGCTTCATTTGTGTTAGGATATTTAAATTCAGTCTCACGTGGAGAAATAGAAAACATAAAAAAAATAGACAGTATATCGTACCCTTTTTATCCACAAAAAAGATTAGTATTCCCCGCTAAAGTGATATTCGCACTTTTATCTATTGTTACAATGCTGTTGATAGGAATAATTGCACATAATGTTTCTGGAAATAAACATTCAATTTATCTTGCTCCCTTATTATTAACACTTTCACCATTGTACCTATTTCATTCAGCAAGGTACTTAAATGTTGATATTATTGGAACTTTTTTTGCGGTGCTATCTATCTGGTATATAATAAAAAGACTGGAAATCGATTCATTTTTAACTAAAGCAATAATACCGGGAATTTTGTGTGGTTTAGCCATTGCATCTAAATATAATTTTTATCTGACCTTGATTCCACCAGCTTTAGCAATAATTTTCTATTCAAAAAAACAAAAGCTTGGAAAAATTTTACTTTTATTTTGTGTAGCGATCATAATATTTATAATTTGTGTCCCATACAGCATTCTGGATTTCAGTACATTTTTAGATGGCATTGTATTTAATATCAATCATTACAAATCTGGGCATACAGGCTTTACGGCAATTCCAGGTATAACTCAATTTTTCTACTATTGTAACGGCTTAATCGGCGAATATGGTGTTATATTTATGATCTTCACACTGTTAGGTGTCCTCTATAGCCTGGTTTCTGATCCAAAAAGAGGCCTGGTTTTATTAGCTTTTCCTCTCCTGATATTGATTTATATGTCTTCTCTGTCAGTGCATTTTATGCGAAACATTCTAGCTGTTTTTGTCTTTGTTTGTATATATTGCTCTTTTGGAATTTTTCTTGTTTTTAAATATTTAAGCTTACAACTAAAAAAAATTCCCTTTTTTTTAAATAAAAAAATATTATATAAAGCAGTTCCGATTTTCTTATGTGCAGCGATCATTACCATAACTCTTCCTGTAAAATCCATTGTCAATGCATACGACCTTAAACCAGATTCGAGAAATCTTTCTATACATTGGATAAGATCAAACCTACCTCTTGGTTCGAAAATATTCATCCCGCAAGAGCTTGATCTAGATACCAGAGAACTTGAAAAATCATATAAAATAAGACATTTTAATGGGCTGAAATTAAGAGGTAATTTTAAAGAATCAATTTTGGGTTCTTATGTATTAATTCCCCATTACGGATATGATCAAAGGTATCCCGCTGGAAGGGGAAAAGCATTACAGCATAACAGATTTTTTAAAGAATTTGATAAAATTGTTGAATTTGGAAAAAAACCTGTTTTGGTCAATTATTATAGAGCAGTGCCTACAGGGGATCCAAAATTCTATATTGGCAGAATACGATAATTAAATTAGCATTATAAAAATGAATGATATTAGCAAAAGGTTGCTCATTATCATTCCTACTTACAATGAAGCTTTAAATATAAGAGAGCTAATTGCTGAAGTTCGATCATATGTGAGCAACTGCGGATTATTAATAGTTGATGATAATTCTGCAGATGGAACAGCCAATATTGTTAAAGCCAAACAAAAGCATGACAAAAATATCTATTTACTCCAAAGAGAAGGAAAATTGGGATTAGCATCCGCATATATTACTGGATTGAAATGGGGATTAAACAAAGGATATGAATATTTATGTATAATGGATGCAGACCTATCACATAATCCAAAAGATCTCGTTACGTTCATTGAAAAAATCCATGAATATGATTTTGTTGTGGGGTCAAGATATATAGAAGGTGGCGGTGTATTAAACTGGCCCCTAAGCCGTAAGATATTAAGTAAATTTGGTAGTTTTTATTCAAGAACAATATTATCAATTCCCATTTATGATTTCACTAGTGGCTTTCATATGTGGCGAAGAAAGGTCCTCGAAAATATAGATTTGGATAATATTAAATCAAAAGGGTATAGTTGTAATATTGAATTAAAATATAAAGCTTATAAAAATGGGTTTTCCTTTATAGAAATACCGATTATTTTTGAAGAACGTAGAGGCGGTGTTTCTAAAATATCAAAAAAAATTATCCTAGAGGCATTTTGGAAAGTACTGCTCTTTAGACTTAAATGATGGTCTCTCCATTGCCTGGACAAAAAACAGGTTCCTTTAAGGTGTATTCTGTACCTGCAATCGACGATCTCCATGATTTCCATGTCAAAACCTTTGACCAAAAACGGCTGGAAGAGCACTTAAAAAATCGGATAAGTAATTATTAAAGAGATAAATATTAATAAACTTCCATGGGCTTACGCCCATGGTATTAGCTTAATTCAAGCTTCGCTTGTCCAGCATCCTCCTTGCCTTGTTCCTCAATGTATCTCCTTATTATTGACTCGTTGATACCTATTGTCGATACAAAATAGCCATCTGACCATATCCCTTCACTCCCCCAATATACCTTCCTGAGTATCGGGAATTTCTGCCTGATCGATCTCGCTGTATTTGCCTTAATTATTCTTACCGCATTCCCCACACTCATCTTAGGCGGTATCGATATCAATATGTGAATATGATGTAAATGGTAAGCTGAATTCCTAGTACTATGGAAAGCAGAAATCCCATGGTAATGGAAGACAGAATTCCTATGGTAATGGAAAGCAGAAATCCCATAGACGTGGAAGACAGAATTCCCTTTTCAGGAAAGCTGCTGTAAGGTTTAGAGAAAACTTTACAGGAGCGGAAATGATAAGGAAAAAAATGTACAAAAAGATTCAAAGCTTTAGGAGGCAGGGTTATTCCCGCAATGAGATATCGGCTGAGCTGGGAATAGACCCTAAAACCACAGCTAAGTATTTTCAAATGGAGGAAGAAGAGTTCCAGGCTTACAGGAAAGATCATATGTTTCGCGATAAGGTTTTTGCAGAGTATGAAGGAGACATTGTAGAAGTATATGAGCAGAATGAATTTGCGAAGCTTAACATGACGTCTGTATATGATTTTCTGGAGGAAAAACATGGTCAGCTGCCTTGGGCTGAGAAAACCCTGCGTAACTATGTAAACTATCTTATAGGGACAGAAAAGCTTAGCTTGGATGAGAATATAAGGACTTATACAAAGGTTCCGGAATTACCTTTTGGGAAACAGATGCAGCTTGATTTTGGTCAGTACCGGTGTCGAAGCGGCCTTAAACTTTTCATATTTGCTGCAGTTTTATCGGCCAGCCGGTATAAGTATGTCATTTTCCAGGACCATCCCTTTAAAACCAAGGAAGTCATTGATCATATGCTTAACTGTTATGATTATTTTGGGGGCATACCTAAAGAACTGGTTATTGATCAAGACAGTTTAATGGTGGTAAGTGAAAATGCCGGAGACATTATCTACACGGATGATTTTAGATATTTTATCGAAGAGCAGGAGATCCGGATGTATGTCTGCCGCGCTTCAGATCCTGAAACAAAAGGTAAGATCGAGAACGTGATAAAACATGTAAAATATAATTTCCTAAGCATTAGAGATTTTCTGACTATAGATGAGGCAAATGAAAGTGTGCTTAGGTGGCTTAGAAGACGCGCAAATGGGAAGATATCTCAGGCTACAATGAAAATACCAGCCATGCTTATAGAACACGAAAGAGAGGCACTGAGGCCTTTGAGAAACTCAATATTCAGGAAAGCATCTCTTTTGGGCAGAGATGATAGAACTGTAAACGATAAGGCCCGAATATCTGTAGATACATGTTTATATCAGCTGCCTTTAAGATACAGGAATAAAACAGTTGAGATCTATGAGACACGGCAGAAGCTTTTTATATTTGATGTTTATTCAGGAGAAGAGATAGTTGCATATAACATCTCTCTTATTCCCGGGCAGTTAATATGCAAACGGGAGTATAAAAGAGAAACCGACAAAACAGCAAAGGAGTTGAAAGAGCAAGTAACACATATGTTTGATACAGAGAACTGGAAACAATTTACAGAGAAAAATTTTAAAACTTTTTCTCGATATGTAAGAGACCAATGTGTAGAGGCAAAAAGGTACTTTACTGATAAGGATATAGACATTAGCGCCCTGGATGAGGCTCTTAAATACTGCCTTGAAAACGATACCCTGAGTTTTGCGAATCTGAAAGACACCTATATCTATTTCAAAAGGGAGAAAGATGCCTCAAAAGATATGTTTGAGCAACCACAAACTATGGCCGGGGAGTTACATCATGAGCCTTTGAATATCAATCAAAGGGACTTATCTGTATACAAAGACATAATCTGTAAAAGAGAGCAGCCACATGAAAGCATATGAACAGACTCTGACATATTTAAACACTTTGAAACTTAAAGGGATAGCAAATGGTCTTGATGAGATGATAAATGATGCAGAAATAAAAAAAGACTCTTATATTACCTTTCTTAATCAAATATTTACCACTGAGATATCTTATAGAGTAAAACGCCGGATGGAGAGAAATATGACTGCGGCTCATTTTCCTGTAATAAAGAAAATAGATGATTTTGACTTTGGCCTGGTAAAGGGGATAGGAAAATCAGAAGTAGTCAATCTCATTGACTGCCGGTGGATAGACAACCAGGAGAATCTTTTATTTTTTGGACCTCCTGGGGTGGGGAAAACTCACCTGGCAATTGCATTTGGAGTGGCTGCGGTTGAGAAAGGCTATAAGGTTTGTTTTGAAAGAATAACCAATCTTATAAAACTTTTAAAAACAGCTGAAGTGCAGAAGACCTCAGAATACAGGATAAAACGCCTCCTAAAATCAAACCTTATTATCATTGATGAGATCGGCTACACTCCGATCGAAAAAAGGGAGGCTAATCTCTTTTTCAGCATGATAAGTGAGATGTATGAAAAATTATCAATAATAGTCACTTCCAATAAAAGCTTTGACGCCTGGGCAGAAATGATGGGTGACAGTATTATGACCACAGCTCTTTTGGACAGGTTATTACATCATGCCAGAGTCTTTACCCTTGATGGTGACTCTTATAGAATAAAAAATATAAAAAAGGAGGTTTAAATCATTTCCAGGTTCCTGAAAAATGGTATTTCTGTTTTCCGAAGCTATAGGAAAACTACCTTCCAAGACCATAGGAAAAGTCCTGTCCCTCACTATGGGAAATGTCCTGTCCACAACTATAGGAAAAGTCCTTGCCATTTACACCATGGTTGCTTCTTCTCGATTTAAGTGGTTAGGTCTATCTTATGAAGGAGCATTTTGCTGTTTATGTCGCCTTGGCTTTATTTGCTGTCAATGACACTGCCGTTTTTTGTGTTATATTTTCATCCTAGGATGTCAGCAGGTAAAAATTAAGGACAATTATGAGGGATTTGTGGCTAGCACTAAAAGAAAACCTTCATATTTTTGCGCTCGCACCGATTCTTCTTGAACTCAATTCTTATATTACAACTATTGACATTTGCTTTGTTGAGATTTCAAAGGATGCTCATAAAAGAGTTAAAAATACAGTGGAAAACACTCAGGCTGTGACAAAATTTCATGATTTGCTCCAGCAGTTTCAGGGATTTTATTAAAGAGATATTTAATCATGGTTAAGATTATAGTACCTTTCAGACTTCCAGAGGATATGAGATTTGGGTATATGATTTTAATGGGAAATTGATATGTAAAATACGAAAAGACTACAGAAAAATACCTGTTTCTGAAAACTTAAAAAAGAAGACATTTAAACAATTTCCAGAGGATTGGAGAGCTTGTGAATATTTCCTTGAATTCCATCCTCCTTTTCAATCCTTAGTTGCTGGAGATGATTGAAAACTAGAGGGAATCTAATCTAAAATCTCCGAAGCAAGAAGAGTTAAAATTTAATTGAGATGATTGATTATCTTGTCAATAACTTTAATTTTTATGAATAATCAAAAGGAAAAAGATACACCAATATGCATGGTGATTATATCAGTGGTAGATTCATAAACTTCATATATTATATCGTCGCCATCTCTAATCAATGATCCTTCGATCATATATTCCGCATTCCCCCCTTTTAAATAGCGGGCGCCTAAATCCACGTAAACAGCAAAGGAACTCCCTCTATTCGGGCGGCGAGGGGCGGCATAAGCGCAAATCATGACTCCAGCTCCAGCACCAAAACTCAAAGCGGTATCTTTTATATGATTGGATGAGGCAATGGCTTCATTATCTAGAAATTCCTGGCTCCTCACCCGGGTATCAGTAGTTAACAGTTTAAACCCGAAAAGCCCATCAAGATAAGGACGAAGCCGTCCGGTCGGAGGCTGCAGACGCAAAAGAAAGTGACCCATAATCATGTCATTGGTCGTATTGACATCAACCCAAACATCGGGAACATTGGGGCCGAAGGGCTCCTCCCGGCTCTCGTGCCCATACATTAAAAAACTGAAGGACAATCCCACTGATAAAGGAGAGTTGGGCAGCCGGTATGTGAAATATCCGGAAGCACCATAGCTTATATTATCTACATTTTCTTTGAATTCATTCTGGGGAAATCCCATTGTAAAATATCCCCCGGCCTGAAATCGATATTGAGAAAATCCAAACGAGGTTAGCAAAATAACAAGTAGGACTAAGACTCCAGTCTCTCTCATTTTTTTCATTACCCTGTCTCCATTTTTAGATGATGTATAATACGAATTTTTAATTCCTTAGTTATCACAGCATTAAATGCAAGCTTTATGCCAATCTTTTTCTTGGGTATACAGACCCGGTAATCAGGTTTTACTGTCTAAAAAAATGGTCAATTGCTCTCCATTATGTCCGGTTGATTGCTTTTCCTGGACTATTCCCAAAATCTGTAATACATCATATCTGAAATTTTGAATAAGAGGGGAAAAACATGAGATTTTCAAAAGGAAAAACAATACAGAAAAGAGACTGCACCACCTTCTTTTTCCTCTTCGTTTTAGGTTTTGTAATAGCTCCCTCAAGTAGTTCTGATAAAAATTTGTTAACTTCTCAGGATTCAGAAAAAATCCCAGATTGGGGAAATCTGGCCGTACGTAAATATGGTCACCCATTAGAAAGGGATTGCTAATCGATTATTCCTAATTTTTTATACCCTAAAGTACAATACTTATGAGTATGTTATTAAGAAAAATTTGACTATTATTAACCATATTGTAAACTAAAGGTAAGAAAATTTCTGACATATAGTTCACAAAATGGAAAAATTTCTTCTATTCCATTTAAATTTTTATTTACGAGGTCGGTATGAAAAATCTAAAACTGACAGAGATGGTTTACACATGGAGCGATCTTTAATAATCTAAATGTTATTTAATGAAAGGAGATGCTTCATGTCAAAGAACGAAATTCTTATCCAAAAATGTTTACCTTCTTTTTTTGACTTCGTATTTTCTCTAATTGAAGAGGAGAAATAAAATGGGCTATTTCAAATCAACATNTNTNNCTCCATGATCTCTGTCATGATTAATCTCTTTGACTTCAAGCTCAGGGTAATGCTTCCCTATCTCCTTTATCTTGAGTTTAAGATAAGCAAAAATTCCCGGATTGATCACTTTGCGCCTATATTTCGTCGGAAAAACAATATGATAGTGGCATAAATATACACAGTGTGTCTGTTTCTTATATTCCATCCTCCCATTTTCTTTGATTCGGATGCTGAAAGCAACTCCATCTCACGGGTTTACACCCGGAGAATTACGTAGGTAGCTTAAACCGATAATGATTCTCGGGTTGTAAAATATTTTCATAGGTGATTCTTTTTCTTAAAAGTCCAAATATCATTAATAATAAAGTTGAAAAGAGTCCCCGCTCCTATTCCTATCAGGTTAGATATTAAATAGTAAATACCAAGTATCTCTGTTAAAAAGATTAATATCAGCCAATTAATTAAGATTGCAGTGATACCAACTGATATATGGTATTGTATGAATTGTTGTGGAAAACTCTTCTTTTCCCTGTCCGACCATGTCCATAAAGCGTTAAGAAAGAAATTAGATACAATTGAAGCCTCGATAGCTATTATACTTGAAAAAATATAATATATATGGAAATAATCACTAAGTAGATAAAGGGCTCCCATATTGACAAAAACGCCGCTTAACCCCACAATCGAAAATTTTAGTATTCTTTTATTTAAAAGATTATTATGTATATAATAAAAAACTCGGTCTCTTTTTCTAGCTATATTCATAATTATAACTGGATATCATATAAATTTTATATCATATAACTATCGTAATATCAACAATATACTGTATTTTTTTGATTTTTCAGTATACCCTACTTACCTTCTTTCTTTTCCGGTAGTCCCTTAGTCCAGCATCTAAACGACTCAATTCAATTTTACCAGCGGAAATACGCTGTGAGTTTTAAATATAAATCGCTTGAAGAGATATCATCATAGGTCACATATGATAGGTTAGGCATGAGATTAAAATCATTAACAACTTCAAAATCAAATCCTGCCAGCAATAGAGTAGACGGAGAAGTGGAATCAAACGGAATGTAACTTATTTTTTCTCCGTTTGGATTCGGATGAAACATCCTGTCCAGCCGGGCAAAAAAATTGACCTCCCTTTTTATACGGAAAACAGCAAACCCGGAAGCAGCTTGAAGATTAAAATCCTTCTCCCCTCCTGAGTGATTTTGGTAAGCATACTGTAAGCCTGCTCTAAATTTTTCCCTTTTATACGCCAAAAAAACCTGAAAAGTAGAAACATCATAAAGTCCGTTTGATCCAGGAGCGTAATCCCCGTAAATTTCGAAATATGCTTCCTTTACCGGGTTGAATCCTACAACAGCATATACTTTTTTCTCTTTATTAATTTCTTCCTTCAGACCTTCTCCGTTTGCCAGCATAAAATGATAATATATTTTTTTCCCGGCAGCATATCCTTTTATTGCAAGCCCAAAATCTCTTGCCGGGGCCATTTTTTGTAAGTTAAGAGCAGTCTTCTCAACTGAGCGGTAATCCCAGTATTGTACGAGCTTGCCCAAAGAAGGGGTGACCGAAAGCCCTAACAGGATGGATGTTTCTTTTCTATCATATTCCAGATACAGGTCCTTAATATACGGTTCTATCTTTGTGCTGCTTTTAAAATCACCGGCACTGTTGCCTTCCAACCTGAATCTTATTTTAAAGGATGATCCAAGGTCATGGTCATAAGTGAAATAAACTCTTCTCAACCAGAAACCGTTCTTCCCCTCTATATTTTCATTATGATGATTCGCTACATAATAGTAATCCATGAACACCAATCCTGAAATCTTGCCCAGTGCTTCTGCTTTAGATATTTGTGCTGTAAGAAGAACGCTTATTATTAAAAAAATCAGTTTTTTCTTCATCATGATCCATCAGTATATTAATTGGAATTTGATTAGTCTAGTAAAAAAAGTCGTCAAAAGCTTTTTTCATCAGAACAATCCCCCAAAAAAGGGTAGCTCATTTTAGTAACGGCTGATCAGAAGTGAAAAAGTAAAAATTGGGGGAACTCCTGTGATATTTTGAATTGCTATTATTTATAACAAAGTGATAAAGTATAATAAAAATATCTGACAAAACAACAATCGGTTAAATTAAGTAGAATACACAGACAAAATGATATCATTATCGACACATCAAATAGCTGAATTTTTCAAGCCGCTAATATACATTAATAAACTGATAAAACCACTCTCTTCTGATACTGTTACAATTTTAGCCTACCACAGTATTTCACGCTACAGAAACTTCAAACATAGTCGCCATTATACTATCAACCCTCAATTATTTGATCTTCAAATGAATTTCCTTCATGATTATAATTTTAATGTTATTAGTTTGTCAGAATTTTATAAAATGATACAAACATCTGCCCCAGGTAATTACAAGACAGTAGTTTTAACATTTGATGATGGGTATGCTGATTCTTACTATTATGCGTATCCAATACTAAAAAAATATGGATTTAGTGCAACCTTCTTTTTGATATGCAGTTTTGTGGGCTCAAAAAAAATATTCCCATGGCTGAACGAATCCCTGTTCCCACGCGGTGAAAATCTTCCTCTTTCTTTGGCCCAGATTTTAGATATGGCCAAAGGAGGAATGGATTTTGGCTCACATACTAATTCCCACCGACGATTAACATGTCTCCATAAAGAACAAGCACTTGAAGAAATCCAGGGGTCAAAGAATTACATAGAGGAACTACTTGGTCGAGAAATAAACTCTTTTTCATATCCTTATGGCTCTTGGAGGGATTTCGACCGCTCCCATCAAGAAATAATTAGAAATGCCGGATACAGACTTGCTGTGACAACTATATACGGCTCCAATGCTGTTAAATCAAACCCTCTGTCACTAAGAAGAATATCTATATATGCTAATGATAACCTAAATACATTCGAAATGAAGATCAACGGCTATTACGATTGGATAGGAACAGTCCAGAAAATGCTGACCTCTTTTCATGACATAAGGTCCATTCTTAATTTGATCCCGACAAAAGGAAAAGGAACGTCTTGATGGGACAGATCCGTGTGGAAACTATTCCTGTGCGTGATCTTTTGTCTTTTGCTCAGAATGCGGAGAAGGATCAAGAGCGATATGAAGTACTTCCGATTACAGAGATAAAAGCACTGTCTCACACAAAGAACCCCGCTGCCTCACCAGATGACATAGGACTTTTGGTTGCTTATTACGGTGAAAAGTGCGTTGGGTATCTTGGAATACTTCCTTGCCTTTTGTGGCACAAGAGAAAACTTTCGAAGGTTTATGCTTTATCCACGTATTTTGTGCACGAATCATTCCGCAGAAAATTAGTGGCTATCACGATTATGGCTGATTTGATCAAACTAGGATATGACTTTTTTATTACGGGACTCAGTCCTATAGGAGAAAATTTTTTTAGATCGAATAAGCAATGGTTTAAACCTGCAGGATCCCTTTCTTATCTACATATCCATGTTCTTCCCACTTCTTCAGTTCTATGGGAATTGAACAATCTGCTAAATCAAACAGGAGGTATTTTCTCTTCTTTTTTATCTTTAAACCGCCGTTTTGCTGACGCTGGAGGCTGGAAGTTCTTTTATCAATTATTGCAGCCATCAGCACATAACATTTGCGGCGAAATAGAAGCCCGAGCTGTATGCGAGATTCATGCCCCAGAAGGGAAAAACACCACTACACCTGGAGAGAGCCAGACTCATTTCTACCGCGATGAGAAGATTGTTAACTGGATGATTCGTTATCCTTGGATCACTGAAGACTCCAATATTAAGCTTAACTACTATTTTTCTTACCAGAGGGAGTTATTCAGATTTCTTCCCTTTGAATTGTACGCTAGACAGAGCGGAAAACGCCTCGGATATGTCGTTTTTAATATTACTAAAAAGAGAGGATTAAAATTACTAAAGATCTTAGATTACGCCTTATACGATAAGACTTACCTTCCTTTCATTCTTTGGCTTGCACTGAAGGAAGCCTCTCGTTGGAAGGCGGAGTTGATTGTAGTCCCCCAAAAGCTATGGCCCTATATTCGAAGTCATATTCTCCTAAACTTACTCACTGTTCACCGGGAACGGGTGTATTTCCTGCATAAAAATTCAAAGAAAAGTCCACTCCCTGAACAGTTACAAAATATATGTTTGGACTATTGCGATAGTGACTCAGCATTCACATAATAGGAAAACGGAAGTGGTCTAATTTTCTAGACCATAATAAATATCGGGTCTTGTATCAGGTTGCATACATTTCTTACAGTATCTCATGTGTTTCCTATCCCTATTGCATAATTAAATCATTTATTCGTTTTTTCTTTTATAATCAATTTTATTAATTGATAATTAATCATTTCTACAATCTCTTCATCCGTAAGTTGAATCTTGAACTCTTCTTCCAAAGCGACAACTAAATTCATATGTTTTAATGAGTCCCATGATTTTATTGTATCAGGAGAAGAATCATCAGAAATTTTTTTCTTGGATATTTCAAAAACTGCTGCCATAACATCCTTAATTCTATTTTCCATTATCTAACCTTTATGTATTTATAGTTTTTTGGCTTATATCTATTCAATGATAATTTATAATTTCTTATTATATCGGTACATTTCGTTAAGGAAAACGAGCATTTATCATAGAATTTTTTCACCTGTTCGTTCTTATTAGTTTTAATATACCTTGATGTAACACTTTCTATTTTGTCATTATTAAGAAAATTCATTAAATAATCTATAAAGGCATATTCAATATTTCGGCCAATTATCCTACAACTCATCAATAAAGTATCGATGTCGGCAGTTTGATTTTTATTATCAAATCTGATAATACATAAGCCTGTGACTCCGCTGTTCCCGAATTTATCAGAGATAGCAAACGCAAATACTTTTGAATCATCCGCCATAATGAAATTTCTAATATCTCCTTCGGTATATCTCTTTGTTGTCAAATTGAATTGGTTTGTTTTTTGAGTCATCTGGGACATTCGCGGAATAATGGAGTTGTCATCTTCGTAAATAGTCATTCCTAATTCCAGAGAAGCAAGGTAATCTTCAATATTGGAGAATTCATTTTTGACACTTTCCCTTTTTACCTGTTGCCTATAAATCTGAGTCTTATTTTTATCCTCAACGGTAAATGAAAGGTTATAAAATAATCCTATATTTTCCCTTAGCATTTTAGGATAGTAATACAATCTTTCTGGTACCTGTAATACAGTGATTTCCGGCAATTTCTCTCTTATCAGATTTACTTCAAAAGATGAATCATCTATAAAGACAATGCTATCAAAACCTATATTTAACTCTTTTGCAATTTGTCGAAGATTAGTTATTTTATCCGACCAATTACTTTTGTTTATTGTAATATGTTCTTCCCTTAACTTCATATCTGGATGAGATTTAATTACTTGATTAACATCTCCTGGATTATTTTTACTGCATAATCCTATTAAAATTCCCTGCTTATTAAGAGACAACGCTATACATTGAATCTCAGAAAAAATAGCCCCATCCTTTGTTTTTGTTGACATTTCAATATTATCAAATCCATCCTCACCAAGAATACCTTTCCATAAAGTATTGTCACAATCAAATATTATGGCTTTTTTAGATTTTCCGTTTGCAGACATAATAAAAGGTTTAATATACTCAGCATAGGTTTTGAAGAATTCAATAGTATATAATGCTTTTGAAGAATAATAATATCTCAGATCCAAACTTGAATTTATACCAACCTTAACAATAACCTTCTCTATATCAACAAGTTCAGCATTAGTCAGCACTTGTTCTTCTAAATATTGATTTAATTTAAGTGCCAATTTATCAAGATTATTTTTATTAATATTTGAATTGGAAAACTGAATAGATGTAAATTTATTGAACAAAACTAAGGATGTATTTTTAAGATTATTAAGAACCAGGTCAATCTCTGATTTTATTTCTTTAAGGATTGCATTTAATTGATTATCATCAAACAATTCTATCTTATATTGCAATCCATCAATGATATCGGACAGTTCCCAGAAAATGATGATTAAATCTGAGTCCTTATATTTAAAACTGTCTTGAACAATGTTATCATAATCACCAATCATCACATCAGCATTAATACCTTCAGATCTTAGCAAATATTCCAAGATTTCTTTTAATTGGTGGACAATAATATTTGAAAGAACCGTTATTTTATAAGGGCTTGACTTGAGATTAATACATAGTTCTTTATTAAGACTCAAGATTTCTGAATACTTCAGATTTTTCACAGCATTATTTGACCTCCATTCACCCTGATGGTCTCACCTGTTAAAAAATCTGACTTATCCGACGCTAAAAAGCTTATAGCATTGGCAATATCCCTCGGTGTTGCAATTCGTCTCAAAGGCGTCTGTGCAGCAGTTAATATTCTTGCTTTTTCCGGAATGTTGGCTATTAATTCTGTATCAGTCATACCTGGAGAAACCATATTAACTCTAATACCTTTAGGTGCCAGTTCAAAGGCTAGAGCTTTTGTAAAACCATAAAGTGCAGATTTTGCTGTGATATAATGCAACCATTCTGAATTAGGTTTCTCAATAGCCTGTGTGGTTATATTTATTATTTTTCCATATTTGTTATTTTCCATAATCGGCACAACACATTTTAGAATATTGAAAGATCCCTTGATATTTAAATCAAAATGTTCTTGAATACTTTCCCATTCTAAATCCCTAAATTTTATATTCGGTATATTCAATGTTGTACAGTTAACAACGACAGTTATGGTATTTAATCTTCGAGTGGTCTTTTCTACCATTTCTTTTACTAGATCGAAATCAATTATGTCGGCATTAACAATTATTGCCTTTTTCCCAAGGCCAATGATTTGGTCTCTAACTTTTTCAGCCAATTCTTTGTTCTTATGGTAGTGAATGGCAATATCAAATCCATCTTTTGCTAATTGTAAACAAGTTGCTTTCCCAATTCCTCCAGTTCCTCCTATAATTAGAGCAACACATTTTTTAATTTTTTTCTTACCTATTTCAGGATCAGACTGTTCTTGTTCAATTATTTTCACTTTTGCTGTACCGATGGTAACCTTTTGTTTATTTTGATTATAAATATCAGTAGATAACTCAATTGTTCTTGTTCTTTCAATTTTCTTTATCACTTCAGCCTTTACTGTAATCTCATCCCCAACTCTCACAGGGAGTAAAAATTCTATATTTTGAGCGTACCATAGTGCTCCATCACCAGGTAGTTTTGTGCCAATTATTGTAGAAATAAAAGAAGCACTAAGCATACCATGCGCAACCGGTTTTTTGAATAATGTTTTACTTGCATATTCTTTATCAACATGAAGTTTGTTATCATCTCCAGTTAATTCGACAAATTGGTCTATATCTGTTTGAGTAATAATGTGTTTTAATTTGGCTTTATCACCAACTTTTATTGATTTAAATTTATCCATTTTCAATCACTATTATCTGTCTATTCTTTTATAATATTCGTCCCTAAATATTGAATGGCAATATGCATCATATTATATGTCTTTTTATTTTAATATGTTAATACAATTTTCCAGCGAATCTTTCCAATAAGGAATCTTTATTTTATATACACTCTTAATCTTTGCTTTATTTAGAATACCATATGACGGCCTTTTTGCTGGAGTCGGATACTGATATGTTTCAATAGGATAAATATTACATTTAATACCTGCTATCTCCACAATTGCTTTTGCAAAATCATACCAGCTTGCAACCCCTTCATTGCTGTAGTGATAGATTCCGGACTGAAAATTACCTGAATTAACTATATGTAGTATAGTTTCGGCTAAATCACGTGCATAAGTTGGAGTTCCGATCTGGTCGAATACAATACCTAGCGAATCCCTCTCTTTAGATAAACGAATCATGGTTTTAACAAAATTATTCCCATAAGAAGAATAGAGCCATGAAGTACGTATGATTATTACTTCCTTTCCATTTTCAAGAACAGCTTTTTCGCCTGCCAGCTTAGTTGTCCCATATACAGACACAGGATTTGTTTTATCCTTTTCTGTAAATGGGACTGATGAATTTCCGTCAAAGACAAAATCTGTTGATATATGAATTAATCTCACATTGAATTCACAAGAAATTATTGCTAGATTTCGAGCAGCTATATGATTTACCATATCTGCCAGTTCATTTTCTTCCTCTGCTTTATCTACCGCTGTATAAGCAGCACAATTAACTGCGTAGTCAATTTTATGAGACGAAAAAAATGCTTTCACATCATCAATGCATGTTACATCAAGTTCATCGATATCAGTGAATATGAAACTGAGATTATAAAATTGAGATAAATATTTTATTTCACTTCCCAACTGACCATTTGCTCCAGTAATAAGAATATTTTTTTTCATAAACTTCAGATTATCTATCTTTATAGTACTTTTTATAGAAGTCTTTAAAATCCTTGGATTTCTCTTTTATTTTCTGCCACCAATCAATATTCTCCTGATACCAGCGGACAGTTATTTCCAGCGCTTCCTCGAATTCCCTTTCGGGCCTCCATCCTAGGTCATAGATTTTCTGACAATCCACTGCATACCGCCTGTCATGGCCCAACCTATCCTTGACCAAGGTAATCAAACTCCTGTGTTTTCCTAGCAAATCCACGATACGCTCTGCCACTCTGATATTCGCAACCTCATTGTTAGCACCAACATTATATGCTTCTCCTATCCGTCCCTTCCGCATAACAACATCTATGGCCCGGCAGTTGTCTTCCACATAAAGCCAGTCTCGAACATTCGTTCCCTTTCCATACAAGGGCAGAGGTTTCCCGTCTAATGCATTGCTCACAAAAAGAGGAATAAACTTTTCCGGATACTGATAGGGCCCAAAATTATTGCTCGGCCTGAGAATGAGAATAGGTAAGCCGTATGTCACCCAATAGGAATAGGCCAACCTATCCGCAGCAGCTTTGCTTGCAGCATAGGGCGAAGAAGGACACATGGGATCATCCTCCTTGAAATATCCTTCATCACGACTTCCATAAACTTCATCCGTTGAGATATGGATGAAAAATTCAACATCGGAATTCTTTAAAGCCTCAAAAAGCACAAAACTCCCGTAAACATCTGTCAGAATAAATTCGCCAGCATCCAGGATAGAGCGGTCCACATGAGTTTCTGCAGCAAAATGGATAATGCCGTTAACTCTCTTAATAATCTTATTAACAACCTCACGATCTCGGATATCTCCATGTATAAACTCATACCTGGGATCGTCTTCCACATCCCTTAAGTTATCGAGGTTTCCGGCATAGGTCAGCTTGTCCAGATTGATTACTCTGCATCGCGGATAATACTTCAGCAAATAATGGATAAAATTGCTTCCGATAAAACCTGCTCCTCCTGTTACTAGAAGAGTCCTGTCCTCAATACAGCGTTCCTCAGCCATCCTTTCTTCTCCAATCGTAAGGGATATCGTTGTCATGAGGATATATACGCTGCTCATCGGGATTTTCATAATCATATACTTCTGTTGGAATGTTAACGATAAGGGCCTCTTCTTCGCTTACGCACATCCAACCGTGATAGACTCCTTTTGGAATCTGAACAAGCATTGGATTATGAATGCCCAGATAGAATTGGTTCACTTCTTTGAAAGTCGCAGAGTCCTCTCTCGAATCATATAACGCCAGTTTTATCATGCCATGGACGCAGGCAACATTATCTGTTTGCTTTTTGTGAAAGTGCCAGGCCTTCACAACACCAGGAAAAGTAGTGCTCACATAAACCTGACCGAATTTCAAAAATAGGCTGTCATCGCTGCGCATAATTTCCATAAGCCTCCCTCTTTCATCGGGAATGACACGTAATTTCTTTGTTTTTACACCGTCAATCATGTTTCTCTCCCTCTTAAATCTGATTAAAATCCTTAAAAATATGAGTTAATTTAAATTATAGAGATTACATCCTGCCTTCGCTCGCCCTCAATGACAACAAAGGAACATCATTATTTCGCTCTTCACAATGAGCTTTACTTAATTCCGATCTCGCTTTTGTCGCCGACCATGAATCGGTAGACAGAAGGCTTCGAAGGACATTTGAAGATTCTCACTTCTCGCCCGATAAGACTCTCATCGATGCGGCTTCCAACATCTAGAATCTCACTTCCCTCCATAACGATGCTGCATTCGATCTCGGATCGTACAATTCGGCACTTCTTTTGTATAGATGTAAAGGGCCCTATATACGAGTCGGTAATCTCGCACCCTTGTCCTATAATAGAAGGCCCCCTGATGATACTTCTCTCCACAAGAGCATCTTTTTCTATCACCACCTGTCCGTTTATCCTTGATGATTCATCAACGTGTCCCTCTGTTTTTCCTTCTATTGACTCCAGAATCAGGCGGTTGGCATCCAGGATGTCTTCGATCTTCCCTGTATCTTTCCACCACTCGCTGACAAGGTGAGGCTGTACTTCGCAGCCGTGATCGACAAGATACTGAATGGCATCCGTAATTTCCAACTCATTGCGCCACGATGGTTTAATGGCTCTTACTGCCTCAAAGACATGGAAATCAAACATGTAGACACCAACCAGTGCAAGGTTGCTCATAGGCTTCTTTGGCTTCTCAACCAGCCGCACAACCTTTCCATCCTTAAGCTCGGCCACACCAAACATCTTGGGGTTTGGGACTTCTGTCAGCAGTATCAGGCTGTTAGGCTTTTTCTGCCTAAAATCATCCACCAAAGATTTGATCCCATTCTTCAGGATATTATCTCCCAGATACATGACAAAAGGCTCTTTCCCAAGGAAGTCTTCAGATATCATGACTGCATGGGCCAATCCCAAAGGTTCCTCCTGCTCGATGTAAGAAATGTGAATTCCCCATCGGCTTCCGTCTCCAACTGCCTCTTTAATCTCATCCTTTGTATCACCCACAACAATACCGATTTCCTCGATCCCAGCCTCTTTTAATGCCTCTATCCCGTAAAACAAAACCGGTTTATTTGCTACTGGGACAAGTTGTTTTGCCTGTGTGAAAGTCAAAGGACGCAGTCTCGTCCCTTTCCCTCCGCTTAATATCAATCCTTTCATCTTAAAACCTTATCACCTTAAGTTAAAAGCCAGTCTACTGTGCTTATTGACAGAGGTCAACTAATTTTTTCTCTAACGACATGTGCACACATTTATCTGGAAATATTATCAATATATAGAGTCATTTTGATCTTGAATTTATCCTGATATAACCTAAATATTTCAAGAGAAAAAAACAAATTAAAAATATAGAAAATAGAAGTAATACTCTTAGTTCTCTTTTAACAAATTCAAACAGTATCCCGCTCAATGAAAATAAAAACGATATGAAAGTTAGAATCAATGTTGTTTTAGTTTCAGAAAAGCCTTTTCTTAAAAACCTGTAATGAAGATGGTCAGTATCTCTCTTAAAGATATTCTTCCTTTTATAAATTCTCCTTATTATTGTTACAATCGTTTCTAGTATTGGAAGAAATAAAATAATAATAGGGATCAATAAAACAATAGCTAATGAAGCCTTTCTTTGAATTGTTGCCATAGATAAAGCGGCAAGAATAAATCCAATCACTAAACTCCCAGAATCTCCTAAGTATATTTTTGCTCTAGGGAAGTTAAAGGGATAAAATCCGCTTATTACCCCTAATAAGACAGCTATAATCACAACAAGATAATATTGAGACGATAAAAATGCCAAGACTCCGAGAGAAAGGAGTGCAAAAAATGATATTCCGGCAGCTAATCCATTTACTCCGTCTATAATATTAACAGCGTTTGTTATACCGCAAACCCATAAAATAGTTAATAAAAAAGACAGGAAAAAATTTATATTTTTAGATCCTATAAAGGGAATACTAATTTCTGCTATTTTAAGCCCGCCAAAATAAATTATTGCTGCCGCAATAATCTGGAAAAAAATTTTACTTAAAACATTTGTGCCAATAAAATCATCATATAAACCTAAAGTAAAAATTATTAAGATAGCAATAATTAACAGAGGGATATTTATAATTTTATCGAGATCTTGGAAAATATAATTAGATGTAACCATTTGAATAAATAACATAGAAAAAAATACAGAAAAAAATACAGAAATCCCTCCGATTCTTGGTGCATTTTTTTCTTTAAAGATTCTATTGTTAAATTTATTAAAACAATTACATTTATGAGCTAATTTTGTTAAGCCCAAAGTTAAAATAAATGATATGAGACCCGAAACAATAAATGCTTCAACTATTAGCTTCATTACAAATCTTCCTTTTTTAACATTCTAATCACTTTAGCACATAATTGCTGTTTTTTTAAATGATATTCAAATTTATCCCAGATGATTTACTCGACTTCAGTGTAAACAGGATCGCTTTCTCTTCCATAAATATCAAAAGCAGTTAGTCCGTATTTATAAACTTTATCTTTATCCACTTTTCGTATCCAATATTCAAAAGTACCCACATTAATTTCTCTCAATAAAATATTTTCGCCCTCATCAATAAGATAAATTTTATATTTTTCTATAATATCTTTATTTTGAGGGTTTGCTTCCCATGCCAAGATATTGATATATTCTACCTGAAATAAAGATCTATTTTTTTTCTTTTCTCCATGAAAATTTATTGGAGAATAAAGAGGGGGTAATTCAATGTTTAAATATACAGTCAGCTTTTGTGGACTATTATCAGCATTATTTGATGTAATTACAACCTCTCCTTGATGCGTTCCATAAGATAAATTTGAAATGTCTACTGAGACCTGAATTTCATCCCATTCGCCTTTTGAATCACCGATCTCAGGAGAAACATTCATCCAATCTTTATCTGCACTAATGTTATAAGTTAACTTTCCTACTCCAGAATTTCTTATCTTGAATACCTGAGGAGGAAAGTTTGATTCTTCTTTTTGTCCTTCGAAAAAAAGAGATGCTTTGTTAATTTCTATAGAAGGGGGGAATTCAATGTTTAAATATACAGTCAGCTTTTGTGGACTATTATCAGCATTATTTGATGTAATTACAACCTCTCCTTGATGCGTTCCATAAGATAAATTTGAAATGTCTACTGAGACCTGAATTTCATCCCATTCGCCTTTTGAATCACCGGTCTCAGGAGAAACATTCATCCAATCTTTATCTGCACTAATGTTATAAGTTAACTCTTCTACTCCAGAATTTCTTATCTTGAATACCTGAGGAGGAAAGTTTGATTCTTCTTTTTGTCCTTTAAAAAAAAGAGAATCTTTGTTAATTTCTATAGAAGGTTTTTGAATAGTATCTTTAAGAGATTCATACCAGGTTTTAGCCATTAATTGGTAACCTGTCTCATTCGGATGAGTTGCATCACTATATAATGTTGTCCAACCTCCCGGATAATTATAAAAAGCATTAAACTGATCGACAAAATATAGTTTTAGATTGGATGCTATCGATCTAATTTTATTATTAAGTCCAAGGATTCGTTCTTTTAACATTTCAGACCAAGATAATCTTGGAATTATAGATGAAAGAAAGACTGTCATTTTGAAATCAAGGCATTTTTTTGCCATTTCCTGCAAATTAAAGGCGGCTGTATCTATTGAAATTTTTGTATCTTTTACATCATTTGTTCCCTCCATCAGAAATATAGTTTTTGCTTTATCACTATTTATCACTGAATTAATCCGGCTCAAGCCTTCGGATGTGTATTCACCACCAACACCACGGTTTAGAACTGTACCATTACTTATATTGTCATCAATAAGCTTTTCTAGTCGTGGTATATAACCTTTGTCAGGAGCAGGGAGTAAGTTTATTATTCCATAAGTAATGCTGTTTCCAAAACCAATATATTTATTCTCATCTAATTCAAGAATAGTGAGAAAGGAGTCTTTTTTATTTTTTGGAAAGAAGAATATTTCCTGCAATTCATGAGGCTGTATTAAAAAGGCCTTAATTTCTGTTCCGGTTTGCCATAAAACACCAATTTTTCCTCCCGAGGAAATAAGCTTTGGAGGTCTAATTATGTCCTCATTGTCTGAGATTTTAATCTCATGGCTCCATTCTTCACCATTTTTATGGATTAGCCATACTTCGTGTTTACAATTAATACTTTTAACCCAAGCAACTGTAGGAATCCCATCTAAAAACAATGAAATACAAGGAAAAGTGTCACCTGTGTTAATATTATTGGTAATTTTTTCTTCTTTATGCCATTTATTTCCATCCCAGTACGAATAATACAATTCATAGTCATCTCCGTCATATGAACTCCATACAACATGAGGAAAGCCATAAAAATCCAAAGCGATAGAGGGAGTAATATGAGGGACATCAGGAAATTGATTTAAGCTTGAAGGTTCTTTCCATTTCTCCCCATCAAGAGTAGTATATAAAATTTCGTCATAATTTCTAAGCTGTCCAACCCAGAAAAGCCATATTTTTCCTGTTCCATCGATTATTAATTGAGGGTCAAGAGCTGAATAAGAATTTATGTGCCAACATTGATTTGTTGTAACATTTTTAACCACGATTGTGTATTTTTTTTGATAATAATTTACCCATGCCATAAACAAATCATTCTCAAGGGAAAAATTTATATTGGGTGAAAAATTAAATCCTCTCATATTATCAGTCAAAGCGGCAGGATTAACGATTTTGTTGTTTCTCAACTGAGCTATATATATATCACTTCTTTCAGATCCTCTTTCTTCCCATACAAGCCATATCCTTCCTATCTTATCTCTTTTCGTACAGATAGAAGAAATATTATCTGTATAATGAATATTTTGAATATCAGCAATCTTAAATTTGCTTTCTTGCTGCGTTAATAATCCTATCCTGCCATAGGAAGTTATATAAACTATGTTTAAATTCCCGTGACGATCAAAGAAAGGTGCCCCATCTTTCCCTTGAATAGATATGACATTTTCTTCAGCAAATTGAAGCTTGACTGAAATAAACAATATTAAAAATACAAAAAGAGATAATTTTTTAAATTTAAAAATCATATTTTCCATATTATCTAAATAATAATAAAAATTTGTTAAGCTTTGATAATTTATTTTACATAAGGATATAGTGAATATCAAATTCTAAAACTGACAGGCATATTGTTCAAATTGACTCATAAAATCAAATATGCAGTTTTTCACCCTTTCATAGCCCTGCGCTATCCTCTGATTTTGAAGACTGCTAAGAAAATGTGGCCGCAGGATTGGAAAAGAGAGATATTGCTTTTCACTGCCTGCAAGGCTAAATAACTATCCAGCTTTAAAGTAATCTCTCACTATACCAACGTAATTGACAATCCTGTTAAATCAGTCAATATAAGGTCTAGGATTAAAAATTCCTGTTCTTCCGTTTGAAAAATAAAAGAATTACGAAAAATAATAATGAAAGAAAAGAAATAATAAAACCAGTCATAAGATAAAAAGGCTTTTTTTTGATAAAAATTTGAGTATTATTATCTACATAAACTGCAGGCATGACCCCTAAGTATTGCTCTATATCTTTTAATTTCCCATCTACATAAGCAAGATAATTATCATTAGGACGGGGAATAATCACGTATCCTGAACATTTCTCTGGGAGATGGATTGCAATCTCTCCGACAGTACTTTCGTAAGTTAGATTTCTAATTTTTATAACTGGAGGGTACTTATCAATATCGGAGATCAAATAAGGCCCTTCCGGGCATTCTAAATTTTCTACAACTGCAACAGCTCGCTCTAGTCTATGGACCCGATATTTTTTTTTGTCAATATTAATTGCTCTATGTAATGAATATTTGAATGAAAGATCAGTTTCTTCTCCATTAACAGTTAAATAGCTATTTATTTCCGATGTTCTTTTAGTTGACCATACTGAAAGCATCGAGTGCGTCTTTTTATTTACAAGTGTTAACGAGAATTCGTACTCTCCCTTTTCTAATTTTATGGGCTTGTCAAAACCAAAATATTCCCAGGTATTATCTTTAATGTACTTCTTGTCTTTTTTTGAAATACCGATGAGTTCGTGATTCTTCGAATCAAACAATTTCAGTAATACATCTGAATCAAAATTGTTATTTCCATAGTTTGCAAGATAAAGATTTATACCAGATAAATGCCTACTTTCCGACAAATAAAAATGTTGACATATTTCGTTGGAAGGAATTGGAGGTGAAGGACAATGGCTAATTTGGGGCTGCCTATAAAACGGGATAGTTATAATAGAAATTAATTTTTTTTTATTGACTGAAATATATTTTGCATTGATTAAAATATATCTTATAGTAAATAGATTCATTAATGGAGATGAAAAATCGATATTTCGTGATGAAGGATTAAATGCAGTAGGGCTTGCGTCTGAATTTGGGGCAAGCGATAGTAAGAGTTTTTTTTCTGCTTTGCTTCTGAAAGAATGACGATACCACTCAAAAAGATCATACGAAGATAAGGTCCCAGATATACTAAACGAGTTATCTGCAATAATAGATTGATAGTCCTTTATATTTTTTTTTACAAAGTCAATCGAGGGCGTTAAAGGAAAAAAATATTCCGAACGTGAAGCACCGTTGAATTTATTGAAATATTTCTTTTGATCAATAAATTGGATAAGACAGAAAATAATCAACAAAGGTGTGATAAGCTTAAAAACTTTCGATGATCTTTTTTTTAAATTTTGGAGGATTTCTATAAAAGAGGATGAAAGCAAAGCAATTGATATGCCGATGATTACACTCATTCTTTGCCATGGATTGGAAGAGAATATCGGTATTTTACGTATTAGATTATGATTTATTAGACCATATGCAATAACGATAGAAATTATCATCAAAAGCAATGAAAAGACATAAAACGATTTTGACTTTTTAGACTCCTTTTTCACCCACAAATAAGGGAAACTGATTAAAGAAAAAATAAAGGCAAGGAAACCGCTATAGATAGAGGTCTCCACATGGAGATCGCTTGGGTTAAATAAATTTTTTAACTTTTTCAAACTAAGAATCGTATTAGCTCTTCCTCTGTAAGATAAATCTGCATTTTCAATGGTATTAATTAAATTTAATAAATAATCACTGGAAATTATATAAGCAAAAGCAACAAATAATAAGGGAGTGATGCTTTTTTTGAAAAAGGAATAAATGCTTTTATAGTTGAAAATGTTATATATTAAAATAAATAAAGCAACTGAATAAAATCCATAAGCAGCAACTGCAGGAAATGCTCCTTTAATTAAAAATACACTTATTAAAGTAGTAAGGAAAAGGTATCTGGTTCGGTTTGAAATGAGATATGCAGCAACGGCCCAAAAGAGCCATGGAATCCACATAGAAGTGTCTACTTGTAGCCAAAAAAACCAGGCGGCATTAAAGCCGCAAAGCATATACACAATTCCCCCGAAAAGGGAAGCCGGATAAGAAAGAAATAATCGCAAGAAAAGGAAAATCCCAAATCCAGAAATTATTAATTTAAATAGCTGTGAACAATAATAAGCTAATGGATCATTCGGGATACATACAAATATTAATAAACTTGGTTTCCATATCAATACATACAAGTTGCCAACTAAATCCAGTTTTTTTTTATTGAAATTTTTGAGATCGTAGTAAAATTCATTCTTAAGTTTGATCAATCCTGGAAACCTTGCATCTAATATATCTGAGCGTTCACGACAACGAACCTTCATATTGGAAGGGGCAACAGATGAATAGCCATGACTTGACACTAAAAGATCGAAAGGACCTACAGTTTCCCTAGCTAAGGGATTGGCTCCAATCGCTATTATTGCCAGTATAACAAAAAAAAGGAAAGCAAATAGATTTTTATATTTTGATATTGAGTTTTTTATGTCAGAGACAATCTTTACTTCATTACTTTTAAATTCAGGAGTTTTCTTTGCCAATTTTTCGATAATTCTCATTTTGGATTAGAAATTGAAATTACAAACTGAATTATACTTTTAGCTTTAACATCAAACGCATTTAAAATCTTGTAATAAGATTCTTTATAATCGTCAAGATAATTATGATCGAATTGATATATTTTTAAAGAAGCTTTTTCTTTTAAATTTATACTCTCATCAATAATGATAGAAATACCTCTAAACTTCTTCTTGCTCGGATTAATTATAGTAATTACAAGCTCCTGTTGATTTCTAAAAAGAGCTAATATTTTCAACTTTTCAAAAGGGTTTACTAATTCTAATTGTTTTCCTTCTAAAAGTCCTCTTACCATTAGACGAAAAACGAAAAAAGTTAAAGTTCTCTCAACCAAATCAGGATTATTTGAATAAAATTTTAACACTCCTAATCCTTTTTTAAATTCCCTTGGTTGTGAAGGTCCAAGGTATAAAGAACCACAGACATTACCAACCGCTTGGTAATATAAAATTTGAGCTATTCTAAGAGCAGTTTCCAGATTATCAGTATCATGGTTTGGCCACAATGCCCATTCACTGTTGAAAATATTATCTGAAGATTGAGGCACATACTGCAACAGCAATTCTCTTGCCTCCTTTAATACATCCATATCTCGAAAATTTCCCATTACATTGTGATAAGATATTCCATCTAAAGAAGAACCGCTCTGCATAAAAATTTCTTTAATCCATTTTTGGTCCCAACTTGCAATACCAGGTCCTATGATTTTAGCGTTAGGTACCGCTTTTTTTATACCTCTATATGCATTCTGAAGTAAGAGACAATATTGAAAAGGAGTAATTCCCTTACGAATTCCTTTATAACCAGGAAGAAACGTTTCTCCATCAAAATATCCTATATCAGGCTCATTTGTTATTTCAAAAAAATCAGCCATTCCAGGCCAATTTTCTTCTATTGATTTAGCTAAGTAAAAACAAAATTTTTCCCATATTGTAAGAAAATCGGATGATTGAGTTATCAAAGACGGATTCCAATTACTATTTAGAGAAGGATTGACACAAATAAGGATTTTCCAACCCAAATCATGACATCTTTCTATACAATAGGAATAGCTTGTACGTTCACTTTTAGCCCATGAAACTTCAACATTTTCCATTCCCTTTTTTACATATTCGGATAAAGAATATTTGTCATTTAAATTATCAGGAAGAAAATGTTTCATCGAGAATCCCATTCTCACCATATTGATTCCGATTTCTTTGCCATAACTTTCCCATGATGGAGCTTTGCAGTAAATTGGACCTGCACCAGTTGGTCCTCCATCTGCCCACCCGCGTCCACTCCAGCCTATATATTTTATTCCAGGACCAACATATTTATTTTTTACTATTATTTCTTTCATTCCTATCATGTATTAAATTGCATTTTCGATCACTTTTTTAAATTTTTGGGTGCATATTTTCTTTGAATAATACTTTTCTAAGGCATTTCTTCCGTTTTTCCCCATCTTTTCTATTTTATCTCTATTCTTATAAGCCCAGAGCACACCTTTTTCTAATTCTTCGACATTAGAAGGATTAACGTTAATTCCACATTTAAATTTGTACGTCATTTTATATATTTCACTCTCTTCATCCACAGCCGCAATAAATGGTTTCCCTGCTGCCATGATACCATATACTTTACTTGGAACAATGTTTCCTCTCATTCCCTTCTTCATTTGGATTAAGTGAACATGGGCAGCACTCAAGGTAAATTTTAAATTTTCTTTGTCTTGATAAGTCAAGAATTTTATATTTTTCAACCCCAGAGAAGCAGACAAATTGATTAGTTTATCTTTATAAGCTCCTTCTCCAATTAAAACAAACAAAATATCATCGATTTCTTTTAATGAATCCGCCAAATAAATAATATTTTCAAGGTCCTGGGATAAGCCAATATTTCCAGAGTACATCACCACAAATTTATTTTTAAAAAAACTTTGCTTTAAAAAAATATTGTCTTTTCGTTTAATTGGGAAAATTTGATTTGGATCGGCCCAATTTTCTACGACTTCAATTTTGTGCGGAGGAATACGATTTTCCTCAACCAATCGTATTTTCATATCTCTCCCAGGGACAATTATTTTCTTTGAATTGTCGTAAAGAAATTTATTTGCCCTCTTTAATATTTTTATGATTAACCGGTTAGTTAATTGGCCATTTACAATCCCCACATTTGGCCAAAGATCCTGAACATAGTAAATAAAGCAAGAATTCCGAATTTTACTATATAAACAAGCTATTATCCCTAGTAAAGGAGGATCTGTTTCTGCGATAACACATGCAATGTTTTTAAAGAAAAATATTCTAATAAAGCACGGGATAAAATAAGAAATTAAGTTAATAATTCGGGCAAATAAATGCTTTTTTGGAAATCTTGTGTTATTTATTCTCCATATTGTTATATTTCTATAAAGTGATTTATTGATTATTCCCCTATTTTTAACTTTTTTATAAAGAGGATTCCCACATATTACATGAATTTCAAAGTCATTCTCAAGTTCCTCACAAAGTTCTGTTAATAATTGACCAGTTGATTCTACATCCGGATAGAAAGATCTATTCAAGAATAAAATACGTTTTAAAGCAGTCATTTGTCTAATTTATGTTCATATATATTTTATATGTCCATATAGCTCTTTTAATTTTGTTAAATAAACCTCTTAAGGGATAATGCAAAAAATATCGTTCTACTTCAT
The DNA here is from genome assembly GCA_000493965.1 of Candidatus Aminicenans sakinawicola JGI OTU-1. Taxonomy (GTDB): domain Bacteria; phylum Acidobacteriota; class Aminicenantia; order Aminicenantales; family Aminicenantaceae; genus Aminicenans; species Aminicenans sakinawicola. The sequence continues at coordinate 111,301 of AWNV01000001.1, read as the reverse complement.
TTATGTCTTTTAACTTGTTTAATTTCATTAAAGTTAATCTTAAATCTTTTCTCTCTTTCAATAAATAACCGAGATTATTAAGGACCCCAATTTTTGCCTTTATAAAAGGGATTCCTTTACCAACAAATAAGAAAAAAAAGAAAAGAGCTAATTCATAAATATAATGACTTAGAAAATATTTAGTGAATAGACTTCCCTGCATATTTTTGATAAACAAAAATTCTATATTTCTTCTCCCGAAATCTATATAGAACTTATTGCTTTTATCTCGTCTTCTAGAACCATAATGATAAGAAACTGCCTTCGGTTCATAGATGCAATTATAACCAAAAAGCCTGAGTCTAAATGCTAATTCGGTGTCTTCAAAATATATGAAATAATTTGGATCGAATAAACCAACTTCATCAATTATTTTTTTTCTATAAAGAGCAGCACTTGCGCATGCTCCAAACACCTCTTTTCTTTGATTAACCTCTAGAGAATCTTGGAGCAAATTTTTATAGTCCCAACAAGCTCCAAAGCCATAATACTCAACACCTGCACTATCAATTAAATTTCTGTTGTAATAATTTATTATTTTTGTAGCGACACTCCCTAAATTTTTATACTCGCATTTCCGGAAAACAGCGATAGCTTTCTCAAGCCAATCATTTTCTAAGACAGTATCATTATTTACTAAAGCTATATATTCTCCTGCTGCATGTTTGAGTCCAAGATTATTAGCTTTTGCATATCCATAATTCCTGTCCAAAATTATTAATTTATCGACAGTATAATTTTTTTTAACCAGTTCCAGTGAATTATCAGAGGAATTATTATCAATAAATATAATTTCATTGTTTTTATAAGTTTGGGAAAATATCGAATCGAGACATTCAGCGATAGTCTCTTGACCATTCCAATTAACAATGATGAAACTTGCTTTACCTTTTTCCATTTTTAATATCTTAAACCGTTCTTTCTATAAATTATTTTCTCTGGCATTTTTTTATGAGCTTTAAAATTGGTGTGAAAAACAAATATTTTATTTTGTTTACAGCCAACAAGATATAATATTCATAAAATTTCCCATTTTTTTTAAAGTATTTTAATGAACTTTTTTGGAATTCATGTATTTTCTTAATGTGCCCCCATTGTTCTGCGCTCTTGGATAAGAAATGAACAGCCGAGACATAAGGATAGTGGACTATTTTCCAGCCCGCTTCCTTAATCCTTAAACACAAATCTACTTCTTCAAAATACATCCAAAATCTTTCATCAAATCCCCCAACTTCCCTTATAACATTTCTTCTTATAAACATAAAACTTCCCATTATCTGGTCAACTTCTTTTATTTCTGAGTGGTTCCAATCCAGCATTAAATATTCTCGAAATATTTCCATTTTTGGGAAGAGAAATCTTATCCCAATTAGCATTAGAAAAAATGTTTTAAATCTTGGAAATTCTCTGCAGGAATGTTGAAGCGTTCCATCCGGAAAGATCAACTTGCAAGAGGATGCTCCAATAGCATGGTTTTTTTCCATAAAATCAAACATCTCATCCAAGCAATTTTCTTTTATAACTACATCACTGTTTAAAACTAAAACATATTTCCCTTGAACTACTGCTAATCCTTGATTAGCAGCTCTTCCATATCCATTATTATTTTTGTTCTTTATAAGTATAACCTCTGGAAAGTTCTCTTCAACCATTTCCGGGCTTCCATCCGAAGAAAAATTGTCAACTACAACTATCTCAAGAGAGATTTTTTGTGTGTGATTTCTTATTGATTTAATAGACTGATACAATAAATTTTTTGTATTCCAATTAATTATAACGACTGATAAATCGCATGCCATTTTAATTGATTTTTATTCTGAAGTCTTCACTATCGAGTGTTAGATTAGGATTATAATAGGGATCTGATAACAAGATATTTCCCCATTTGTTTTTCATGAATAAAATTTCATCGGGGTTCAAATCATAACCCCGGCTTTTAGATTCATAATGATATAGGACTGCATAAGGTGTATAAACAATAAGATAGCCTTTTTTTCTGATTTTCAAGCATAGATCCACATCATTGAATGCAACAGATAATTTTATTTCATCAAATCTTCCTACTTCTTCAAATACTTCTTTTCGGGTCATCATACATGCTGCTGTAATAGCGCTGTAGTTACGAATTGTATTCAAAGCTCCAAAATAACCATTACTATCTGCAGGAAAATGTTTATGAGAGTGCCCTGCCAAACCTCCCAATCCCAGAACCGTCCCTGCATGCTGAATTGTATTGTTGGGAAAAATCAGTTTCGCTCCAACTGCACCAATTTCTTTTCGCATTGAGTGTTCAAGCATGGCTTTGAGCCATCCTTTGCAAATCACTTCAATATCATTATTTAAAAAAAGGATGTGTTTACCTTTTGCTTTAGTCACGGCAAAATTGTTGATTTTTGAAAAATTAAAATCACTTTTAAATTGTAATATTCTGATATGCTTTTTCTTCTTGATAATCTCAAGATAGTCAAGAGTTTGTTTTTCTTTGCTGTTATTATCCACAATGATTATCTCATAATTCTCATAATCAGTTTTTTCTTGGATGCTTTTAAGATTCCTCTTAAGAAAAGAAATCTTATCTTTCATGGGTATAATGATTGAAATTAACGGTTTTTGTTTTAATCTTCTTTTTACTCTGTAACTTTCAAACTGATTAAAATTAATTCCCTTTTCTACAGTTCCATCAATTCCTCGTCTCTGTAAAGCTTGTTGTAATACTTTTATCGAATTGTTAATATGAGTGACTTTTTCTTTATGTGCTGCCGATGTTGAGCCTTTTATCTGTCTCCAATGGTATAGGATTTTTGGAATATGGAAGATTTTATCTGTTTTTTCTGTTACCCTCAAAATCAAGTCATAATCTTGACTTCCTTCATATCCGCTCCTAAATCTTTTAATTTTATCAATAATTATTTTTCGGTAGACTGAGAAATGGCATATGTAATTGTAGGATAATAACAAATCCGGAGACCAATCAGGTTTAAAATAAGGCTCTATTCTTCTTCCTTGCGGATTAATCTTATCCTCGTCACTGTAGATAAGATCAGCTTCCGGGTATTTATTCAGAAACTTGACGTTTTCATAAAGGGCATCTATGGATAGTTCATCATCATGATCTAAAAAGCCAACAAACTCTCCGGTCGCCAACGATAAGGCTTCGTTTGATGCTCCTGAAATCCCTCTATTTTCTTCAAGAAATTTAAGTCTAACCTTTTTATTGTTCTCATATTTCAAAAGTGTGTTTTTTATATGTTTTTTTGTAGACGCATCATCAACCAAACAAAGCTCCCAGTTTTCATATAGCTGATCAAAGACAGAATTTATGGCTCTCTCCAGCCAGATTTTATCCACATTGTACACAGGCAAAATGATGCTGAATTTTGGTTTGTATGAGAATTGTTCGATTTCTTCCCGAATACTACTTTCTTTTTCTTTGGTTAAAGAATTTTTTTCAATCCATATATCATACAAATCCTTGGATCTCATCAATTCTTTATTTTTGACCTTTTGCCAAAACGAACGAAAGCCTTCTCTTGTTATCATTAATATTGATCGTTGCAAAACGGGAAATATTTTTAATATTTTCATATAAAATATTTTTCTAAAAAAATCGGCGAGGCGCCAGACTTTGGAGTTTAAAATCATCTCCATGTTTGTTTCAATATTTCTGATGTGAACTTCCTTGTTGTATATCTCTTCTTTCTGGCTCTGGATAAGTTGTTTTTTTTCTTGGGTTTCCCTCTTAAAATTCTGGATATGAATATTTTGATCGTGATTATCTTTCTTTAACGCCTCAATTTGCGAATTTAACACCTCAATTTGCGAATTTAACACCTCCAATTTATTTTTATCTTTTAATGCTTCCAAACTTAAAAGTGTCTGTAGACTAGAGATGTTAGATTTCTCCACTGTCAGATATTTATATTTTTCCTGATAATATCTAAATTTATCTGAAATTTTTTTCAGCATATAATCATTTTTTTTGAGCTTACTGATTACAAACATATGCCTATAGGCTGGGTGTCTCTGATCACTTTCATAAAAATGTATATTGTAGAATCTGTCAATCAAAGTAGACAGTTGTTGCGAATCAGGCAGGGCCAGAATATAGTGTTTTACGATCATCATAAGAAGCCAGTTATTCAAATATCCACTTGGGAATTCACAATATTTAAATTTTTTCTTTACTAAAATTGATTTAACATCTTTACATTCAGGGAGACCATTTAAAATATGCTCTTCCAATTCTTTGTGTCTACCTTTTAGTGTTTTCAGTATAAACTCAAACAATATTTTCTCAGCAAGTATACTGTTTTCTGTTTTAAAAGGGGCCCCAAGTATCATAAAATCCTTTGTTGTTTCTAAGAGAGAGCCTAGAAATCTTGTTCTTTCTTTTGCCGGAATATGCTCTAATACATCCTGGCAATTGACCACATCAAATGTATTTTGAAGGAAAGGCATATTTGTTGCATTACCTTGAATATAATGCGGCAATAAAGAATCAGCAATATCAAGAACAAAAATTTCATATTCAGGTAAAAACTCTTTAATTGGAAACACATCCTGTCCCTTACTGTTTTTAAAGTAGCCACCTACATCCAGAATTTTTATATGTTTTTTCCCAGTTTGCTTCTTAATAATCTGTAAAATCTCTGTTACAACTCTGTACCGCTGATATTGGTCAAATGGTTTATCTAACAGTTTATCCTTGTCCATGATGTCTCCATTCAGCAGAGATATGTATGACTCCGTTTTTTTCCTTTATTTTTTCATTTTCAATAATATTTAACATAAAACATCTATGCCAATGGTCATAATCAAACAAACATAAAAAATCTACAATAGCCACTGTTATGAAATAAATACCTGGCTGAAAAGGAAGTGAATGTATTATATAATCAATGAATCCTTTCCCTTCGATTGAAGCAATATGATAGTCGCTTGTTTTTGTGTTTGGTCCGTTTAAATGAATTCCATCTTCTCTATAAAAAGCTACTCCGAAGACAGGATTTTTAATTCTTTTCTTTGCAAAATAATGAATTCTTACCTTTATAAAATCCCCGGTTTTAACTGTATCTTGTGAAGTGTCTTTTTCATTTAAAAATTCAATCCTATTTATTTCAACTTCTTTACTTCCCCATCTCCTTATCTCATCTGCTTGAGGAGTTTCTTCTTTAGAAGGCTCTCCTTGTTCTGGAATCGATATTGTTTTTTCCTTTTCATAAAGGATCTTATGATAATATGAAATTACATCAACAGGATTTCCATCCGAAAGCATCATGCCGTTGTCTAAAAGGACAACACGATCACACATTTTTTCAATGGTTGAAAGATCATGGGAAACAAGGACAATTGTTTTTCCTTGATTGCGAAATCTGTCAATTTTCTGCAAACATTTTTTCTGAAAATTTTCATCTCCAACTGCCAATACTTCATCTACAAGCAGGATATCCGGATTAACATGAATTGCTATCGAAAAACCTAATCTGAGATACATCCCTGATGAATATGTCTTTATTGGATTATCTATAAACTGTTTTAATCCTGAAAATGCGATGATCTTTTCCAAGTTGGCGTCAATTTCTTTTTTTGAAAACCCTAAAATAGATGCATTTAAATAAATATTTTCTCTTCCTGATAATTCATAGTGAAAGCCAGCTCCAACTTCAATAAGAGCTGCAATTTTCCCCTTTTTAGATATTTCACCATCATTCGGATACAAGATTCCAGCAATGATTTTTAGTAATGTGCTTTTTCCAGAACCGTTTTCTCCGATTATGCCAACTGTTTCACCTTTTGTTATATTCAGGTTAATATTTTTTAATGCCCAGAATTCATCATAGTAGGATGATTTTTTCCTTGTTATGAAGTTCAATGCCGCATATTTTATATTAAAGTTTTTTTCATGATATAATCTGAATTTCTTGGAAACGTTTCTTATTGAAATAATATCCATCAGATCTCTTCCGCAAATCTCTTGTTATAAAGAGTAAAAACTAGATGTCCAATTGTAAGTACGACAAGTCCAATAATAAAAAGTGTTATAAATGAAGATATAGAAGGCATTTTATTATACAGGAGTGAATCTCGATAACTTTCAACAAACAATACGGCCGGGTTCAATCTGTATAATGATTGAAATCTTTCCGGAACAAAGTTGGCAGGATAAATAATGGGTGTTAACCAAAACCATACCTGTAAAAAAATTTCCAGCAAATGTTTTACATCGCTAAAAAAGACATTCAGGGACGAAACAATATATGATAATCCAATTGTAAAGGCAGTTTGAAAAAGGATGATAAACGGCAAGGCAGCGAGAGGAATACCTAGCTTTATTTTGAAAAACAGAAGGGCTGGAATAAGGATAATAAAGGTCAGTAGAAATTGAACCAAATTAGATAATACTATTGAGAGAGGAAGGACTTCTCTTGAAAAGTAAACTTTTTTTACCAAATTCGCATTGTCTTTGATCGAACCTACTGACATAGAAAGCGAAGAGCTGAGGAAACTCCAAGGCAAGAAAGCACATAAGAAAAAAATAGGGAAATTTTCAACTCTTATCCTGATTATATATTTAAACGCTACAGTATAAACAATCAACATTACTAATGGATTTAACAAAGACCAGAAAAACCCTAAAATTGAACCTTTATATTTTACCTTCAAATCTCTTGAAACAAGACTATAAACCAAGTATTTAAATCTATAAATCTCTTTTAATTTACTAATCATTTAACTGTTTTTTTATCCATTTTAAACTCAAAAAATCATTACCGATTTAATTTATTTTCTCATTTTAATAATTCTAGCAGGAGAACCGGCTGCAATAGCAAATTCTGGGATGTCGTGATTAACAAAGGAATTTGCTCCAATAACACTATCTCTTCCGATTGAACATCCGTCAAGAACTTTCACTCCTGCTCCGAACCATACATTATCACCTATATCTATTCCCTTACATTCAGCTCCCTGCTCGGAAATAGGGATATCGGTCCGTTCTATTGAATGACTACCCCCTCCCATGAAATAGCAGTAAGCTGAGATTAATACATTATTTCCAATACGAACCCTACAATCTCTTGAAAATATTGTACTCATCATTCCCAAGTTTGTCATCTTTCCAATTTCAATGGAGCCACCTTTACTGTTTAAAACCGCATTTCTACTGATAAGGCTTTCATCTCCGATTTTGATATGGCTTTCTTTTCCTCCATAAGCATCAAGAACAACAAAATCATTAATAGCAACACCTCTTCCTATTTCAATTTTATGAGGATGTCTTAATGTAACACTCCTACCCCAGATAACTCCTTTTCCCACCTTTTTTAACAATGAATTATAAAATCTACTTCTTAAAAAATATCCGGCAGCTCCAGGAAAGTTCCCAAATAATGAAATAATAAGCTCATATTTTAAAAGAAAAAAAATGCCTTTTTCCCCTATGGTTAAATTCTTATACTTTCCAAATGAAGACTTGTGCTCATCTTGAAGTTCAAAATGAATACTTGTTGCCTGCTTTGATTTAAAATTATTCATTTGAATTATTCCTTAGGCATATTTTTTATTTTACTATACTTTTTGCACATCCAAATGACCAGGCCAAAGTTCCAATTAAAAATACTGGCAAGCTCTGGAACAAGTCTTTTATTAAGTTATTATCTAATAATATAATATGTTTTAAGACAAAAAAAGTCCTTATGAAAGGTAAAAATGGAATAAAAATTAAATTATTCGATAGAAAAGATCCGGGCATTCCAGCTTCTTTTCGAGCTAATATTGAATATTCTCCGTGTAATACCTGTTTCTTCAAGTATTTCAAAAAATTTGTAGTGCAAGCATGATAAATTTTCATTTCAGGAAAAAATAGTATCTTTTCCTTTTTTTCTATCAGATTATAGGAGAAAAGCATGTCGACTCCTTTACGAATCGTAGGGAAATTACCATGTTTATCAAATATCTCTCTTGCGAAAAAACAATTGGCAGTTGAGATGAGTGAAACATACCTTGCTCGACTTCCAGGAGAAAGCTGAATCAATTCAAGAAAATACTCTGCTTTGCTAACTATATTTCCAGGATTCATATTCCCGATTGAGCCTCCAACGAGTTTATATCCTTGTGTATACAGTTTCTTTATTGTAGAAAGCCAATTTTTTTCAGCAATACAATCCGAGTCTATAAATACAATGATATTTCCTCTGGCTTTTTTCAGGCCAACATTTTTAGCATCTCCTGTAAATGCCCTTTTTTCTAATTGAATAACATCTACAGCAGGGAATTTACTCTGGATAATTTCTTTTATATTATCCTGAGAACTATTAACCACAATTATTTCTATTTCGTCGTTATAATCCTGTTGATGTAGGAATGTAAGTGTTTTTATTATTGTTGATTTTGCATTATAGGCCGGAATTATTACAGAAATTAGCACCTTATTTTCCTTTTATTTTATGAAGGCATTTATATAAAGCTATTTCAAATCGGTCAGCTATTTGTTTTGATGAAAAAAGTTCTTTATATAATTTAAATCCTGCTTCTGCTATATTCATTATTAATTCATTATTTTCTTTGAGTAAAATAATAGATTCCGCAAGAGCTTCAGGATTGCCTATGTCGCATAAAACAGCATTAACTTTATTTGTAAAAACTTCCCTTGCTGCAGGAGTATCTCCTGTTATTACTGGCTTTTTCATAGCCAATGCTTCGTAAACTTTAATGGGAATCCCTCTTTGGGCTTTAGGGCTATCGCCAAAAATACCCAAGCAAACGTCTGCATTCAGGATATGCTCAGGCAATTCACTATAATTTACCCAGTCTATGAATTTAACATTTTTAATGTCCAATTTATCAGCCAAATTTCTAATATTATTGGATAATTGACCTGAACCTATTATTTCAAACTCGACTTCTTTATCTTTCTCCAAAAGCTTGGCAGCTTTTACTATATAAGAGATTCCTTGAAGCGGTATGAATTTTCCATAAAATAAAATTTTTAGAATATTTGGGTCTTTTTTTTGAATTTTATGCTTCCGTGGGAAAAAATTTGTTTCATCAGCTCCTAAAGGTATTTTAAAATATTTTTCCCTGGGAATTTTGAATTCTTCACAGTAATAATTGATATAGCTATCTGTTTCTATAATGATAAAATCTGCCAAACGACAGCTTGTCTCATCAATAAGATGAATTATTTTAGATTTTATCGAAGTAATATTTATATATTTTCTATCTTCTACCAGTGTTTCATATAAAGGGAACACGGGTGTAAAAATCAAAGGTTTTTTCCTAATCTTAGTTAATAATTTAGCCAACGGCATATCAAAGTAACCATTGTAACCAACAATAACAGCATCATGATTTTCTAATTTCATATATTGAATCACTAATGAAGTATATGTGAAAATTAATTTAAAAAAATTTTTTATCATTGATTTTAAAGAAAAATATTCTGTCTTTTCTCTAACATGTTCCCAAAAAGGTACATGGCATTCGATAATTTTAAATTTTTTTAGTCGGCTTGCTTCTTTTAAGGTAATCGTACGAGGGAATGAACTTTCGTAGGTACCAAAAAAACAAATTGAATATCTCCTCTTATTAGTTTTCATAGCAACTTAAAATCCTTGTTCCGAGCCTTCTCCCATTGTTTGAAAAAAATAGCCTTGTTTAAGGTGCATTGAAGGCTTTTTTATATTACCACTTTTTCTTATATTTTTCCTGTTTCTATCCATTAAAAACCTATTGGCCAAGTTAGCCGAAAAAATGAGGCTCCCTGCCTTTTGGATCAAAAATAAAGACTTGTATAAAATCAATAAGGAGAAACTCATGCTTCAACAACCTATAATGGATAGAGTCATTCATAATGCCTATAGGCTGGAATGAAAAGGAGAATCGATGAGAAAATGCAAATCTCCCTTGACTTATTCAGGCCACAAGAAGGTATAATGAAAACCCAGCATAGATTTGCTCCGACAAGTGGCCATATAAATTTGGAATCAGTGACCAGATTAATCGGAATACGTAAATATGAAGAGAATAATTATTCGCGCCATAAGAACCAAGTTATTTAGTAATTTTTCCTGGCTTTTTGCTGGCAGTGTTGCAAAGATAATCATGCGTTTGACCGCATCTCTTTATCTAGCACGGATGCTTGGTCCACTTGGATTAGGCCAACTTTCCCTTGCTCAAGCTGTATTGGCCTATTTTATTCTTTTCATTGATTGTGGCTTAGAAGCATCTGGTACCAGAGAGATTGCAATGGCGTCTAAAAACAAGAATCAAATAGTGGGCAAAATACTTACAATTCGACTGGTTCTCATTATTGTTTCCATGATGATCCTGCTAACTTTTGCACCATTTTTCACTACCTCAACAGCAACAAAAAATATATTAATCTTGTTTAGTTTTGTTCTGATTCCTATAGGATTAAACCTTGCTTGGGTCTTTAGGGGTGTTGAACAAATGAAGATTGTCGCAGTCAGCGATCTTATTCAAATTACTCTTTATCTTGCCTTAATTATATTACTCGTTAAAAGCCCCAGTCAGATACTGATAATACCTATCATTTTTACCATAAGTTATGTGGTTTTCAGTCTATATCTCTTAAAGAATTACATTCACCAATGGGGCTTGCCTAAGTTATATATATCGATAAAAGATAATTGGAAATTTCTTCGTAGTGCTATTCCTGCTATAACTATACTTTTTTTTCTGCAGATTTATTATAATTTAGACACTCTGATGCTCGGCTTCTATCGGGGAGAGAAAGAAGTAGGAATTTATAATGCTGCCTATCGGGTTATTATGGGAATAATAACGCTTAGCACCGTATTAATGGAAGCTACCTACCCTAGATTTTCTAAGCTTTATCGAGAAAGGCCATTCGAGGTTAGTAAGCTTTTGAAAAAGACTCTCGGTATATCAATAGCAATTACTATCCCCATGGCCATAGGTGGCACTATTCTCAGTCGTCCTATCATGGTAATTCTGTTTGGATCAGCATTTTCTGATAGTAAAGTTGCTTTTCAGATTTTGATCTGGAGTGCAATGATAGCATTATTAGCAGCTAATTATAGTTACTCTTTGGTGGCTTGCCATCAACAGAAAGCCTTGGCTATCTCAATAGGAATTGGCACAGCATTTAATATAGTTTTAAATTTTCTTCTTATACCTAGTCAAGGTATCTTAGGAGCTTCTCTAGCAACTGTTATCGCTCAGGTTGTTATGATAATTTTTCAAATTATTATCTTTGCTAAGAAAGTAAGTCTAACATTACCTTCAGCTAAATTTTCATTGAAAGCTTTAATTGCAGGCTTGTCTATGGGACTTTTTATAATTTATTTCAATTCTTTAATTAATTTTTTTATTATGATTGCTGTTAGTATAGTAATATATTTTACAATTCTTTATTTATTGGGGGGCGCATCATTATTTAAGGAAACATCATCCAGTAGAGAATAAAAAGTTAGCATTTTTTGTTTTTATTAACTGTTATAATGGCTAAGAAGAATTGAGAGGAACAAAATTAATGAAGAATTTTATAAGGATCAAAAATTATTTTTTACAGAAAAATCGTCTGCGGAAAATTTTATTTAACGCTAAACTTTCGGCAATGAAAATCAGCCCCAAAATATATTCATCCGTACGCCTTGGCTCATTTCCAAATGGGCTATTTATCCAGACTCAATCGAGATGCAATGCTCGCTGTGTCGTATGTCCCCTACGCTATCAGAGTTATAGAAAAAGTATTCCTCAGGGGAAGATGACTGATTCGCTTTTTTACAAAATAATCCACGAATGCAGCCAATATGGAATTAAAGAAATCTCACCTGAGTTTTTGAATGAACCCCTTATGGATTCTGAATTAGAGAAAAAGATAGAATACATTAGAGAAAAATGCCCATCTTCCTATATCTCCATCATTAGCAATGGCTCTCTTCTAGACAAAGAGCGTGCAAAAAGATTAGCTAATTCTGGACTAGATCGAATTTGCTTCAGTGTTCATGGATTAATCAAAGAGACCTATGAAAAAAATATGGTAGGGCTGCACTTCTATAAAACTCTAGATAGAATTAACTATTTTTTATCAGTGAATAAAAACGTAAAGGTTAAAATAGCAATCTTACAAAATTTACTTCCAAGGGCAGAATTTCTGGAAGCTCTAAAATATTGGGAAGACAAAGGAGTTCCCATTGAAATTCAACAAAGTAATGACAGGGCTGAATCACTTCCTGATAACAATTATATTGTTTGGAAAGCAAAAAATAAGGGTAGAATTGTAGGATGTACATTTGATTATCCTCTCCGATATATGGCAGTCCATTTTAATGGTGATGTAGTTCTATGTTGCTACGATTGGCATAGAGAAGTTTTGCTTGGAAATCTTAATAAATCCTCTATTCATAGTATATGGAATTCGAAGGAATATCAGAATATTCGCAAAAGAATATATGGTCATTGCCCCTCAGATTTTATTTGTAATCGCTGTGTAATGGCTGTTAGATTAGGAGATAGATCGAACTATCAATTACTTTTATAATCTATATATAATTTTCATGAAAATATTGTTTTTTAGCCATATATTTCCAAATCAAGTTAGGTCTACATATGGAATATTTATAAAGGAAATAGCAGCTGCTATGTCAAAAAAAGTCGATGTATCTGTAGTTGCACCGCTGCCAATCTTTCCATTCATGGATTTTTTTAGCACATTTTCAGGCATTAAAAAGATTCCTTTTAAAGAATCGCAAGGAAATTTTAAAATCCTTCGACCGAGATTTCTGTCTTTTCCTAAATATATCAAATGGATAGAGTTTATTACACTTCATAGAAGCATTATTAAAAATAAGGATTTAATATATAGAGTTGCTACAGAGTGTGATATTTTCTTTACTCATTGGGTATTTCCGGATACATATATTGCATTAAGATTAGCAAAAAAATTAAAGAAAAAGGTAGTACTTGTTATCCATGGACAAAAAAGCATTGGATATGGGAAGATAAATTTAGAAAAACTTTTTATAAATTATACAGTCAAGCGAGTAGATAAAGTATTAGTTTTAACCAGTTCTATGAAAAAAGCTTTAAATAGGCTCTTTGGAGTTCCTTATCAAAAAACAGAACTCACTTTCAATGGAATTGATATAAATATATTTAAACCTTTAGACATGATGTACCAACGTTCCAAGCTAAATTTGCCGAAGGATAAAAAAATCGTTATGGCATTAGGTAGATTATCACCTGAGAAAGGTTTTGATTTATTGATAGATGCTTTCAGAAAAATCTACAAGGAAGAAAACCTGTATCTAGTAATAGTTGGAGATGGCCCATTAAGAACTAAGATAGAAAAGAAAATAAAAAAGCAAGGTCTTTCTGAGAATGTACTGTTGGTGGGTTCAAAGCCACACAATGAAGTACAATATTGGTTAAATGCTTGCGACTTATTTTGCTCTCCTTCTTATCATGAGGAGTATGGCTTGAACGTTATTGAGGCTATGTGTTGTGGCAAACCTATTATTGCTACCTCCGTTGGTATTGCAAGCAGGGTAATAAATAAAGATTTAAATGGTATCCTTGTTCCCGTCGGAAGTAGCCTAGATTTAGCTCATGGGATTGCTTGGGCATGCCATAGAAAGTGGCAATCTAAATTAATTGCTTCATTTGGTTCAAGGTTCAGCATTGATAAGTCAGTAGATAATATCATCAAAATTTTTAGGAATCTTTGATATCTCTTATAGTGTATATCTTTCTGGCAACAATAAAAGGACCTGAATCCACAGAAATTATGTGACTTAATAGTGAATGACTTACGTCAACTATTTTTTTAACCTCACTGCCTCAAGAGTAAATCTTACCATAAGCATACTGTTGCCTCAACTAAGATCTTACCCAACAAATTAAGGCTTTCATTTAAGTCAAAAGCCTGTATCGACGAAAAATTTCCCGGTCTTGAAAAAAGCATTCCAGCCACTCTCCATTCGATACATCACCTAAGGTCAGCCAATTTGGATCATATATGAGCCCTTTCATCTGCGATCTATGTTGATCTAACGCTGCACGTTTAAGTTCTAAAATTGCTTTGATGGAAACGAAGCATCCAAAATCCCGCAGTAATCGCAAACCCATACCTTCAACAAGACTATATGCCAAGCGATACAGAGTTTCTCTACGGAAACTGATTGGTATACTTACCCAAGGCCAGTGACGCCAGAACCATATGGGATATTCATAGATGATTGCCTTTGATCTACAAATTTGAAGTGCAGATGTTACAATCCTGTTTGTAACAATATGATCTGCTAGTACATCTCTATAATATGGAATGTAGATTTGGCAAGGTTTGTAGCGTTCAACGATTTCTATTACTCTGTTGATAGCTACGTTCTGGTGTTTTATTAATTCTTTATCTTTAAATCCAAGAAAGGTGACATCCCTTTTCTCAACTCCAAGCATTTGAGCTGCTGCTAATGCTTCTTGTGTACGTACAGCCTTCAATTTACTTGCCGTGAAAAGATTCAAGTGAGATCCAGAACCATCACACATAAAGATTATTTTTACATTTGCTCCTTCTCTCTTTTTGCAAATAATGATACCACCACAACCAAGTGTCTCATCATCTGGGTGCGGTGAGAAAACAACCGCAGATTGTTTCAAATCATTTTCGTCGATTTCTGTCATCCTACAATCCGTGAGGTATCTATAAAATTGTCTTATTAATATTCTTGGAAATATTCTATTAATTGATCTCATGGACATCTCTATAAAGTAAAAGCTGAAATTCAGTAATTCTTTCTAATGAAAAAAGTTTACATATTTACTTGTGATTACTTATCCTGCTTTCTTTCTCGAATAGAAAACAGATTCTGGCGCGATATTTAAGGAAAATAGCTCCTTTTATGATCCTATTTTTTTTATTCAATCTCTGCATTCAATTTTTCAGCCATTGCTTTTCCTGCAAGAATGTTCTGCTCCATATTTTGATATTCCCATTGAGCATATCTTCCACAAAGATAAATATCATTCTTTTCCAAAAATTGTTTTATAAATGAGACGGCTTTCTTTCTCTGATGGTCATAAATTGCATATGCATAAGGAATAGTTATGATATGAGTCAATACAATTTTATCATCTGGATAAAGTACTCTGGCTTTTATTAAATCTTTTATAGTTCTTTCAATTAATGTGTCTTCATTGATAAGCCTATTTTTAGAAAAAGATATTTCTGCGCTAACCGCACTTTTACCATTTGGAACCATATATGGAGATTGATTCTGATAGTAACCAAGTTTGTGAAAAATATATTTTTCCTCCGGGTAATATACACGATGTTTATTTGAAATTGCAGGCCGATCAATTCCTATATTGACCACAAAAAGCGATGTCCATCTTAATTTTTCAGAGGCCAACCTAATTTCTGAAGGAATAGATTTAATAATTCGAACCAACTCTGGTAAAGGAATAGTTGAAACGAGCTTTTCATAGAAGCATTTTTTCTGTCCATTTATTTCAAACGATTTGTTTTTTAATGAAACATAAGTTACTTCAGATTTTATATGAAGGTTCTGTAGGAAGGGAATGAAAGAGTCGAAGATAGATTGAATCCCTCCTTTTTGAGGATAGATAAAATTTGCATTGATTCCCATGCAGCGGGGAGACATTTTCAAGCTTCCATCCAAAACTTCTTCTAATGTTGGCAGTGGAATAAATTTTCCCATCCATTCTAATGTCATTTTGTTTAAAGGCACTGCCCATTGTTTCAAATTAAATGGGATCATAAAGTGTTTCGCAATCCCGTCTCCAAAAACCTTATATATAAAATCCTCAAAATCAGTAAAGTTATTAGGTTTTTCTCCGAATTTTAATTTTGCCTTCATTAATCCCAAAAGACATTCTTTAACAACTTGAATAGAATGACCATATAGATTTGCTTGAAATGGATAACGCGTATAGATGTCCTTTGAATACACCCAGGCTTCTCTTGGCATACACTTTAAATTATCTTTTACGAATTTATTAATTAGTGCTTGTATCTCTTTTTTTTTTGGATAAAAAATATGTCCCCCATGATCAAAACTAAATCCATTTATTTTTTCTGTACGGCAGCCTCCACCAACTTCATTGTTCTTTTCCAAAATTGAATAATTTTTTCTTAAATAATAGCCAGTGCTTAAACCAGTTGGCCCTGCCCCTAAAATAGAAATCGGGTTCAATTTAAAGAATTCCTTTACTATAAATGGTGTTAATTTCTTCTGCGATTCTTTTCCCACTAGCGATACTGTGATCCATGTTAAAATATTCCCATTCACCAAATCTGCCGCAAGGGAAAATGCTGTTTTTGCGCAAAAAATCATGTATTTTATTTACGTTTTTTCTGTGGTTTCTGTCATATATGACATAGGCATATCTAAGATCTGTAGCATCTGAAACGACAATTTTATCGTCTGGAAACAAAATTTTTGCTTTTATTAAATCCTCAACAACTCTTTCTATTATGTTTTCCTTGCTAATCTTCTTATATTTGGAATAAGAAGTTTCCGTAGAAATTGAACTACATCCTTTGGGAACTGTATGTTTTGAGAAATTCATTGGATAACTGATCCGATGAAATAAAAAATCAGGCTCATAGAAATAGACATAGTGGTAAGGGCTTATCCTTTCCCGTTCTATTCCTAAGTTTACACAGTAGACAGAATTATTTTCAAGTTCCTGAGAGGCTTTTTTTACTTCATTTGGAACATCATCAATATATTTGATAATTTCAGGAAGAGGTAGAGTAGAAATAAGTTTTTCAAACAAGACTTTCTTATTATTGTTAAATTCAACACATTTTTTACTTAAATAAACCTTGCTTACTTCCATCTTCAAGTTTACATTTTTAACTTCAGAAAGAAAAGCAAGCGGAAGAGCTTCTATACCACCGTGAAGCGGATACCAAAATTCCGTGTTAAATCCGAACAATTTTGGATTATCATGAAGTGCTCCCTCTAATAATTCTTCTAAAGAAAGTCGAGGGACTCTATTCCAAACCCATTCGAAGCTCATATTGCCTGGATGCATAGTCCATATTTTCTTTGCATATGGAATCATTAGATATTCGGCAATACCTTCTCCAAAATTCCAAATAATCCATTCTTCATAATCCTCAGGCTTTTTATCCGGGTTCTTTAGTGCATTAAAAAAGCCTAAAATACATTCTTTTACAACTGAGACAGGTAAACCGTAAAGGTGCGATTGGAAAGGAAAACGTGTATAAATATCATAAAGTTTGTGATAAATCCAGGCTTCCCTTCGTTGATGATGAAAATTTCTATTTAAAAGTCTTCTGATTAGTTTAGCAATGTATTCATCCTTTGGAAAAAGAATATGAGGACCGTAATCAAAAATAAAATCGCCTATTTTTATTGAGCGACACAAGCCTCCGACCTTTTCATCTTTATCGAATATTTCATAATTTTCTTTTAAATGATAAGCCGCACTTAATCCTGACAGCCCAGCTCCTAAAATAATAACTTTTGTCATAAGAACCTCGATTAATCAATCAAAACTATTATCAGTTTACTTGCTTTCTATTCTTCTAATTCGCCGTAAAGTTTCTTCGATAAGTTTTCTATTCGAAGCAATCAGATCAGATAAAATTGCAACAACTGCTAATAGAAAACTTGCAATCAACAAAATCGCACTCAATATCAACGATTGAATATGACCCTGGGAATGTACAGCGTAGAAAAAATATAAAAATCTAACACCTAAAATAAATCCTAAAATAAAAAATATCACAGCAAAAATTAAAAATATTTTTAAGGGCTTATGCATTGTATAAGTCCGAAGAATAGTAGAGCCTGATTGTTTTAGAAAAGAGAACATATTATTAAACAGCCGGGAATCTCTTATCTTTTCGTTAGTTCTTATGGGAACACTTTTTACTTCAAGGCCTATATTTCCAGCTTGAATAAGTGTTTCTAATGTATACGAGAAATCTGAAAGAATATTGAGCTTAAAGGCGGCTTCTCGATTTATTGCACGAAATCCACTCGGGGCATCCGGAATATTCGTTTTTGATAGGAGTTTAATAATATAACTTCCCCACTTTTGTAGTATCTTTTTTATCCATGAAAAATGAGGTACGTTTTGAGTCTGACGGTCACCAATAACAATATCAGCTTCTCCCTTTAAAATAGGGTTAATAAGCTTGGGTATATCAGCACCATTGTACTGATTATCTGCATCCGTGTTTACAATGATATCTGCTCCATTAAGCAAGCAAGCTTCGAGGCCGGAAGAAAAGGCAGCTGCCAGTCCTCTGTGTTTCTTGAAACGCACAACATGGTGTACTCCATTTTTTTCTGCTACTTCTGCTGTGCCATCAGAACTACCATCATCTATAATGAGGATTTCAATTATATCTATTCCCGTTATTTCCTTAGGGATATCTTTCAGGGTCAATGGCAAATAATTTGCCTCATTATAACAAGGGATTTGTACGATAAGTTTCATTTTCTATTCAATCCTGGATTTCTGTTAATAAATAGGACAAAATAATAACAAAAAAAGTCATTCATGTCTATAAAATGCGAAATCCAGCTCTTCTCAATTTAAAATGGTTAAGAGCTCTTATTTTTTTCAAAATCATAAATTAAACCCACTCGTTTTCCCCAATCTTCTGGGTACCAATATGTCCTGAAACGCATATCTTCATGGTCATAAGAAAGGTTTGGGCTATAAAAAGGATCTGCCCCGAAGTCAATACCAACATATTGAGGCCACTTTTTCCTCAGCTTTACAGCGTTTTCTGCATCTTTTGTGAGTGTATCAGTATAATCACTGGCAAAGCGTGTCACTGATTCATAATGGCAGAGCCTGGCATAAGGAGTATAAACATTCCAATATCCCTTTTCATAAAGCCTTATGCCAAAATCAACATCTTGATATGCCGGATCAAACTGTGGATCAAAACTCCCTATTTCTAAAAACAAATTACGTTTAATCATCATACAGGCGGCTGTTACAGCTATTACATTACGAGGATTTACCAACCAACCCTGAAAGCCAAAACCATCGCCACTGAGCATCCTGTGAGGATGGGCTGCTGCTCCTCCCAACCCAACGCCAATTCCAGCATGCTGAATTTTCCCATCTGGATAAAGAAGTTTTGCCCCAACTTCCCCAACCTCCGGTAATTGAGCATACTCAAGCATTGCATTTAACCACTCCTCATTTATTACTTCCACATCATTATTTAAGAGTAAAACATATTCACAATCAACATGTTCTACAGCCCAGTTATTTAATTTCCCAAAATGGAATGCTTCGTCGTAATTCAAAACTTTAATCTTTTCCATCTTTGATATAGTTTCCAAGTATGCCAAGGTACTTTTCTTTATAGATCGATTGTTTATAATGACAATTTCATAGTTATCATATATTGTTTTTTCTAAGATACTTTTCACACATTTTTCTAAATAGATTACCTTATCACGAAAAGGAATTATTATTGAGACCCCAGGAGAATTTTTTATGCTGTATTTAATTCTCCAGGAGCCTTGGAAGGCACCTTCTATAACTTCAGCTTTTAGGTTATTTCTTTTAATCCAATCTGTTAAAACCTTCTTCTGTGCTTTATCCACCCAATCCTTTGCGCCACTATTTTTTCGCGCAGTTGATCCTTTATAAACCCTCCAATGATATAGAATCTTTGGGATATGAACAATTTTGTTAGTTTGCTCACTGAGTCTTAAGACCAAATCCCAATCCTGAGCTCCCTCAGTTCCTTTCCTAAGCCCGCCAAGTTTTTTTATTAGTTCTGTCCGATAACAAGTTACATGAGTTGTGTGCATTTGAGAAAGAATTGTATGAGGGGACCAATCCGGCCAAAAAAACGGATTGAATCTGTTTCCCTCCAAATCTATCTTATCAAAATCACTATAAATGAAATCGACTTCTGGCTTTTGTTTAACTGCAAGAGCTAGTTCAAGCAGGCAGTTAAGAGAAATCTCGTCATCGCAGTCCAAAAAAATACAGAAGTTTCCCTCTGCCATCGCAATTGCACTATTTGAATTTTCAATTAAATTTATCTCTGAAGGATTCTTGAGAAAATTTAGTTTAACTTTATCAGGATTTTCCTTCTGAAACCCTTTTAGAAATTCTCGTGTTTCCTCAACCTTTTCGGTGGAACCATCTGATATGCACAACTCCCAGTTTTTATAATATTGATTTACTACAGAGGATAATGCCTTATGAATTATAGCTTGTGGTTTGTTCCAGACGGGAAAAATTATTGAGAATTTTACATCATCGCCCACAGTATAACTAATGTCTTCTATATATTGTTTATTAAAATATCTTCTTTCAATATTTTTTTGCCAATCTTTGAATTGAAGCCTTCCAAATATATCAGTATCTAATACATAAAGTATCTTTCGATAAAATCTCCTTATAATATATTTAACCAGTCCAAATATTCCTTCGCGTGTATAAATAGTCCTAATTCGTACAATTATAACAGGAGCAATTAAAATAAACCTTTCATAAAAGTGATCGACAATCTTCATTTTTAATCTTTTATGTCACCTCGGGTGTGACATAAGGTTTGTAGTTCTCGATTATATTCCCCTAACAAGATTGAGCACATTTTCCTTTGTAAAAATATCCAAATCCGAAGGATTTTCGAGAAAGTTCTCTACATCTTCCTTAACTTTCTTCCAATCCTCTTTTTCTACTACCGCATAAATATACTTCCTCCAATTATCCTCTAATGGCAATTCACCTTTATAATCGGTTTGCTTGAGTGCGTTATGAAGCAATGAAATGTTAGGACAGATAGCTTTCCAACGTGAAATATACCATCCCAAATCAAAGAAATCTCTTCCCTTTGTATACTTTCTGCTTAACAAAGCATGTAATTTTCCTGAAAACAGTGACGTAAGTTCATACGATAAAAAGGCAATAGGGAAATATTTATTGACTACTCTTGTCTCTGTTACAGCTCCTTCAGGAGGATTGGTATCAATCTCAATCTTAATTGTAAAATTCTGATCAGGAAGATTCGAAATTCCTGCTTCATACATCAAGCCTTCAAACTTCACGAAAGCATAATAAACTATCTTCTCATCATTATATTTAATAGAAACCTTATAGCCCATCGACTCAAATTCCTTCTCAACTTTCTTGATGATATCAACAAATGAATAGGTTTTGTTTACTGTAAGTGAAAAATCTAAATTTTCTGAAAAACGCGGAAGTCCATGTAAAAATCGCAAGGCGCTTCCCCCCAAGAAAGCTGTAGTTCGGAACAGCCCTTGATCATGAAATATTTTCAAGATATACGCTTGAAGATATTCTCGCATACTATTCAATTTTGCATTAAAGCCTCTTTTAGATGCAGTTAGCTCTAACAAATAATCCTTCATAACGTTTTCTCCTCTCTCTTATAAGAAAGGATATACTCTTTAATCACTTCTGCAGAGCGTAGAATTTTAGGTTTTTCAAATCTCTGTGCATATTCAAATAATGTATCGATATTCAACTTTTCCACATTCTGTAATCGTAATTCTTCTAGATATCCTAATGTTGGTTTTATATGTTTTAAATATATTAAATCAAGAAGCGCCTTTTCCGAATGCGCAATAAAACCGGTTTGCTTATTTAAAGTAATTGATTTATATCCCCAAAAAAGCTCTTTTTTAATATGCCTATATGAAAAAGTCCCCACCTCAGAAGTAAATTCCCCTGCTCTTTTAGTAGTGACTGAACAATATACAGGCACTGCTTCCGGAATTAAATCATAGTATTCCAATGCTTTCTCCACACTGATATAGGAAGGATTCTTTAATACCCACGCAATATAAGGCTCAAAAGCATTAATCCTTGTATATTGTTCGGCAAAAACATAAATGCCTCGTTTAAGCTGAATCAGACGTCCTGCTTTTAGCCAGCGGCTGATCTGCACCTTTACAGAATTATCGTCTCCCTTACCTGCAAGAAGATTCTCTGTATCAATAACAGCTAAATTACCCATCTTTTTAACAAATTCTTCCCATTTCATACTATTTATTTAACATATTTGTTAAGTTATTGCAATTTTTTTTATAAAATCCTTTTCAAACCTTCAATTTCAAAATCTTTTGCTTATTCACACTGATTTATATTCTTAAGATATCAATATCAGGAATGATCCTAGGCTGATCGAGATGATAAAGTAGCCCAAACAGCTTTTTTAAGTCAAGTTTGACCTTCTTAAAACAGTCAGTGAAACTCATCATATTATAGTGACTTGAAATGAAAAATTTTCATTGCTATAATTAAAAAATGTTTTTTCTTAAAATGAGTGTAACTAATAGCAAAAAAAGATGTTTCTGTCCATCTAACGCGCTTTTTCATCCTTCTCAATTCAGAATAATCTATTTTCTAATTAATCTTATAACATGTTGGGCAGCGGTATTCTTCAAGGCAAGAACCTCAGGGTCCTGGCCTTGGATTGCTCTTCTGCTTGCAACATTTTTTATTTTGGGAGTTTTTGCTGCTGAGATTATAATTTCTGCTTGGTTCATTAAATATTTGGCGCTTGCTATATATGGTTTTTTACTTGGTGCAGGAATGAATGTTATCATTCAAGGCTTGTTGAACAGATTCCAGGGACTTAATTGGGCTTTTAAGTCACCAATTCTATTCAGCCTGGGAACATTACTCTTGGGGTTTTTAGGAACACTTATTTTTATTTCTAATGGAGAACAAATCAAGAAAAATTTTCCCTCATCTTTCTTTTTACGAGGCCAGAGTGAAATCAAGGGAACTCTTCGTTCATTTTCAATGGTTTTATGGATAATCACTTCACTTGTCGCATTAGGCTTGTGTGTTAATCTGGTTGTTATATTAAAGGTTTTCAGCGGGCTAGAAGCTGCCAATCCCCTGAGGAAACCTTTATGGTTTAGTATGGGAACTATAATTTTTATGTTTCTAATAGCGGCTTTAGCCAGGAAAAATCTTTTAAGCCTTGGTAGAATCCTCCTCCCGGGTTTAATTATAGGGCTTATCTGGGCTTCTATATTTCGGGATATGTTCGGGTGGCTTTATTTAAAATATCCAGAATTTCCATTACATTCTGAAGTTCTTGAACTTCTTCTTGTGATGAATTTTTGTTTTCTGGGAATATCCTGGCTCAATAAAGCTGCATATAAAAGCCAATAAAAAAAGAGGGATGAAATATCATAAATAAATATAAATACAGACTTGTCATCCTATTGTTCATTCCACTATTTCTTCAAGGCAGTTTTCAGACTACACCTACCCTTAAGGAAATGAAAGTTCTGGCATCAATCAGGGGGAAGATCCCTGGAACCATTGTCTGGTCTACCTCAAGACATGGCACATGGGAAATTTACAAGATGAAAGCTGACGGCACCGGAAAAGTGCGTCTTACAAATGACCGGGAAAGAAACGAACACCCTGTCTGGTCTAAAGATGGAAAATGGATTTATTATCAACGAAATGATGATATTTACAGGATGCGTCCTGATGGATCAGATTTCCAACTGGTTGTAGCAGATGGTTTTTCATTTGATATTACTGAGGACAGCTCAAAGATTGTTTACGTTATTCAAAAAGAATCAGGGAACTCCATTATGCTTTATGATATAGAAAAACAGAAACCAGAAGAGATCATTCCTGCCAAGCTTCCTGAGTTTAAGGGTAAAGGGTTGAGGCATCCATCAATTTCTCCGGACGGCAAATGGCTCTCTTTCAGTTCTGACTATCCAAATCCATGGAGCGTCCACATAGTGAAGCTGGACGGAAGCAGTCATTCTATCTATTCCCGCGGCTGCATGCCGCACTACAGTCCTGACAGCCTGAATTTAGTCTGGGTCTACGGCGGCATTCACGACATATATATCGGCACTCCAGATGGGAATCATAAAACTGTTTTTGAGGACTCAATTCCCGGACGTCCCCACTGCTATTTCCCAAGATGGTCAACCGATGGGAAATATATTGTTTTTGCCGCCAGTCCTTCTGCTGACCGCTATATGAGTGATTATGAAATTTATATCAAGCCTGTAAAGGAAGGAGAAGCCGTACGCCTGACCTTTCATGGAGCAACAGATACCTGGCCTGATATTTTTATGTAAAAAAAATGCTCCCAGCAAAAGTCCTTAACGGACATTGCTCTGGGAGCAGCTAATTTCTTACGTTATTAGATTAATGATTTAGTGTTTTAAAGTTTATCTTCCCCACAGCTATCCCCAAATTCCTTGGATCAGGAGTTCCAAATGTTTTCAGAGGATTCCAGGTTCTGCTAACTTTGAACAGCAAAATAGCCTGACGATTGACTTCCTCTGGAATATAATATTCATAAGTTTTCCATGAGTTTTCTGTCAAAACAACCTCATCTAGCAGTCTTTTCTCTTTAAAGAAATTTTTTATCAAATAGATCTTGACTCTGAGTGGATTTTTTTCGATATCCGGATGAGAAGCTAGCATTGGAATCTCAATTACCGGCTTTTCAATTTTAATGGTCCATCCACCATATCCTCGCGTCCATCTGAATTCCCTTCCCTCCTGGTTTTTCTCCAACTGATAGAGACCGAAATTTTGCTGTAGATCATACAGTTTTGTCCGGCTTTTCAAAGATAAAGAGCGGGTTGAATTCCATAAATGCAGCCCGCTGAAGATTAGAACTAGCGCCAGGCTAAAAATTTTAAATTTTTTACTTAAATGAATTCTGCTTTCAGGCTCAGCTTCATTTCTATTCATAATAAAAAGCGATCCAACCAAGAGCCAGAAAGTATACTTAATTTCATAACTTCCAATATAAGTATGTACAAAGAAAATCATGAACATAGAAATTATCCCGCAGAAAAATCCGATCCGAATATACTTCCATCTGTCCTGAGATAAATATTTATCAAATCCTTTTTTTATCTGTTTGAAAATTAACCAAAAAATCCACAACGCGAAAAAAAGACCTATTATTCCCAGCTCTGATCCAACTTGAAGAAAATAATTTTCTGCAGAATCCGTGGTTCTTAGAGGAATTTGATCTGTTTCTGCATAATTAGGAAGCTCAATTATAAATGCCCCGATTCCTACTCCTGTAAATGGATAGTCCTTAATCATTTTGGCTGCCATTTTCCATTGGCTTGCACTTCGTTCAGCTAATGCTTTCTCCAATCCGCCCTCTTTATATGACACCCACAATTCATCTAATCTTTTATACACTATAGAACCTTTTGAAAATAATAGAATCGATATAATAACAGAAAAAATAAGTAAAAAGGCTGCACCAAAACTCATTATTTTCTTTAAAGAGAAAGATTTTTGTTTTTTCAGGCTTATTAAATAAAAACCCAGAAAAAACACAAAACTTACAGCCAAAGCTACAATGCCGCTTCTTGAACCGGTATTAGGAAGGATAAATACTGCAGATATGAATACTAAAAAGGAAAAAACTCTAAGCGTACCCTTAAAGAAAAAAATCATTGATAATATCACGGGAATTAAAACAGCTAAATAGCCCCCGAAAGACATAGCATCTTTAAATGTCCCATTTATAAATCCTTGAGTAAAACTGATAGGATTATTTGCAATTTCTATATCTTTGTAATGCTGGAAGAAACCAAAAGCAATGGAAATAGAAGTGCTTATTAATAAAACCACTAATATTTTTATTATAAATTCCTTTTCTTTAACCGTGTTCAAAAGAATAAAAAAGAAAGCAAATCCTGTTAAGTAATTCAGGGAGAAAAACACCGAACTCATTATGGCTCCCCCTGCGGTTACTCCATTCGTGTTAGTAATGAGCTCGTATACGTAATCACTTAGAAAAGGATAAAAGTTTGAATATCTAAGGAAAGTGATAATTCCGGACACAAAAATAAGCAGTGATAATAAAATTAAGGGCTTAAAAATTGGATGTTCAAAAGAAATCTCTGATTTAGAAAAAACAGAATGAACTAACCACCCTGCAAAAAAAGCCAAAAATAAAACTAAAGCAGTAGGAGCATGTGGAATATGGCCGTAAATTCCAAAAAAATAGGGGAGATTATTTATTAATGGAAAGGCAAAGATAAAAAACAGAATCCCCCATTGAATGTTTGTCATTGTTAAAACAAAAAGAATAAATAAAATCGGAATAAGTATTATCTGAAAAGGCGTTACCAGAGGGACATACCTTAAATAGAAAAAGTAGAATATTACTAAATAGACTACAGCGAAAAACAAGAAAAACGCTCGAATACGAGAGTTTCTAAAAAGCATTTTTCAATCCTGTAAAATTAACGTCTGCTCACGTCAACATTTTTATGACAAAAAAATTTAACCAAAACTGTTACAGACTGTGCACAACCAAACACAAACATTTCGAAGTATGAATGTGTTTCTCTTACTATTTTATACGAAACCGCAGTTCAGCCGGGATTCGCCAGAGAAACCCTAGCCCCAACAGAGTTACCGGAAGCCACATAACACTCTGCAAGACCACCGATAAGGCCAGTGCAGTACTCTTATCCACAGCAAAAAAGCCAAGCCCTAAGACACAGAAGAATTGAAACGTACCAAGTGCGCCCGGTGCCGATGGCAGTACAGCTCCTACATTGACCACGGCAAGCAATACCATTGTCGCGTAGACAGAAAGGGGAATTCCAAACGAACAAAGGATAATATAGTATACTAAGCCTTCAATAGTCCATACTCCCAAAGACAGTGCCAGCCCTTTTAAGGTCAGTCGCGCATCTCGCAGCGATCCCAGTCCTTCTAAGAATGATTTGAATAATCTTATTACGAATGCCGAGAACTTGGCAGGCAAAATCCTTGTGGCTTTCTCTATACAGGTCAAGCACATAGCTCCTCGGAAAGTCATAATAACCAACACGACCAGAACCACTATAAAAGCAGCCAACACATACAGTCCAAAATCCAGAGCTACCAAAGGATTGGCGATAAGCAGTATACCGGCAAAAAGAAAGGCAAGTAAAGTGAAACCATCGAGGATTCGCTCCACCACTATAGTTGCCAGAGAAGCGCTCTTGCTGATGGATTCCCTTTTACCGATAAGATAAGCTCGCACTAATTCCCCTATCCTGGCTGGCAAGAGATTGTTGGCTGTCAAGCCGATCATAATCGTGGAGAATATGCACCCAAAGTCTATACCAGGCTTAACTGGCCTCAAAAGGACCCCCCACCGCCATGAGCGGAGAAGGAAGCTGGTCAGATAAATGGTCACTGCTAATGGCAGATATCGGTAATCTGCTCCTCGCAGTGCCGCAGCCACTTCGCCCAAATCTGCTTTAAATAGCACTACTGCAAGTAAAACTGCACTCAGCAGGATTCCTATAGTTTTATATCGCTTCAAGGGCTTTGCACATTATTTTGAAGTAGTCTAATTGTCAAGGCCAAATACGATCTTTTTTTTAAGTACTTTTGCATCTTCATTAACATGCTATATCAAAGTAGTTCGCTTGATTTTTTACTCAGGAACAGACTGTTATCAAGGACATCTCAGGACTTAAGCATCTCCTCAGCTTTTTTCGCATCATCAAGAAACATCTGCACCGTTTCTTTGCTGTAAGGATGAATAATCATTCCTTTAAGAAATTCAGGCATAACAGTAACAATGTGAGCACCTGCCTCAAGCCACTCTATAACGTTTAAAACTTCCCGTGTTGAGCCTATAATAATTTTTGCCTTAAGGCCAAAATTGTCAAGAACCTTACGAAGTTTTTTTATTTCCATGCAAACATTATAACCCATGTTGTTCACCCTTCCCCCGAATAAAGAGACATATGTGGCCCCAGCTAAAGCAGCTAAAAAGCATTGCTGCGCACTCATCATGGCTGTAACATTGACACGAATATCGTATTTGGTCTCTAGTAAGTGCGCCACTTCTAGGTTATCAAGTTCACCGTTAGGGCCATGGACTGTTATTTTTACATTAATATTTCCTGCCCACTCAGAAAACTCTCTCGCCTGTTCAATCATTTCTTGTGGCTCATTCGTCGTAACCTCAACTGATAGAGGATAGGGTTTAATTATATTCGCAATTTCAATTGATCTATTCTTAATAGCCTTTTTTCCTCCTTTTACTCCAGATTTTAAAAGAATAGTCGGATTGGTCGTTACTCCTCTTAGAACGCCCATATTCATGTACTTTTTGATTTCTTCAATTTTACCTGTGTCTAAAAATATGGCCATTGTTCCTCCTTTGTTATCATATTGATTTCCATTTCATCTTAATTTCTATCCCTCTTTTATTCCATATGATTTCTCAACCGGAATTTCTTCAACAATTTCCCTTAAGTACTTCTTACCATTTTCAGTAATTTGAAATTCTTCCGGGTCATAAAGTCTATTATCAACAAACCTATGTAATTCATCAATAGAGTTGAAATTTGATAAAGGGAAATTTTTAACTCTGAATCCTGATTTATTTTTTTGAATAGCAAGAAAACTTGTCTCATTCATTCCATCAGCTAACAATTTGACTGCTCTTTCTCCCAGCCTTTTTGCCCAAAATTGATCAAGCTCATTTGGGGTTCCTGAGCGATATAAGTACGAAGGATTCACAGCGTTAATATTCCTTAGATTGAAATGTTTTACTAAATCTTTTTTTAATTGATCTCTTAGAGCATATGCCGACCCACCAAAACGAGGATGGTCAAAATCTTCAATTTCATCTTTTTCTGCACAAACATATGATCCATTTTGCCTTTTTGCGCCTTCAGCCACAACAATGATAAGATGTCTTTGATATTCATATTTTTTTATAACCTTGTCTAGAAACAATTCATACTTCAATGGAAATTCAGGGATAATGATAAAATCTGGGTAACCCATTCCCGAAGAAAGAGCAAGCCAACCTGAATGCATTCCCATCGCCTCCAGTATAATAATTCTTTCATGGGAATAAGCTGTAGTTCTCAGACCTTCTTTCAAGCTAACAAAAGAGGTTATCTTTTCAGCCGCAGTCGGGAAGCCTAAAGTAAAATAGTTAATAATATTCTCTAATCTGAATTCTTTATCATTATATTCAAATTGACCCACATCATTATCTATTGTCTTTGAAATAAGAACTTGGGGAATTAGTTTAATCAAAAACGCATTAGATAGAGTGTCTTCTCCTCCAATAACAATTAAACCTGTTATATTGTTTCTTTTAAAATTATCCAAAACCTTTTCGTATCCATTTTCAACTTTACTTATGTTAACCCGTGAGTGCTTTAAGATTGACCCTCCAATTTTTGGGTCAATGGAAAGATTTGATAGATCAACATAATTCGCCTCTAGTGCTCCTTTCCACCCTTTTATAATTCCTACCAATTCAATGTTTAAGGTATTAGCAGCATTGTAAGCGGAAGCTATAACAGAATTGAGAGTTTGGACATCACCGCCACCAGTTAAAATCCCTATCCGCTTTTTCATTTGAAAAATTACCTTACACCTTCCATAAAATTCACAATTACCTTTGTTCCTTCTAAATCAAATCTATACCGCATCTCTCTTAAATTCAACTTTCTCATGGCTTCTCTTAATTTACTATGATTTTCTTCCGTATAAAAGAGAAAGAAACCACCCCCGCCAGCCCCAGAAATCTTCCCACCCAGGGCGCCATTTTGCTTGGCAGTCTCATAAATCTCATCGAACCAGGGATTTGAAATCTTAGTAGACATCATCTTCTTATACTGCCAGTGTTTATCAAACAGTAGTCCTACATCAGTGATATTACCACCTTCAAGTGCCTCAAGCATCTTATATCCAATCTCTTTTATATAATGCATACTTTTTACAACATTCTCCTTTTTTTCTTTTATCCCTTTACTCTGCTCTGAAAGTATCTTATTTGCACTGCGAGTTGTGTTGGTGTAAAACATGAGGAGATTCCTGTTTAAATCATCCATGGATGAATCCTCTAATTTTGCTGACCTAACATACACATTGCCATCCTTTTTGATGTCCAATACTGTCAACCCCCCGAAGGCAGCCATGTATTGATCCTGTTTTCCAATAGGTTCCCCAAGTCTATTTATCTCAAGGTCACAAGCTTCCTCAGCAAGCTCATGGAGTGGAATGTATTCCCTTTTCATGGTGTGAAGAGCATTGAGAAGTCCTACGGCATAACAACTTGAAGAACCCAAGCCTGTTCCAGCAGGTATGTCAGCTATCGAAACAATTTCCAAAGAATTTTCAATTTCAGTCATCCTCATTGCTTCCTTTGCAATGGGGTGCTTTAATTCGTCTCTATGAGTCACTGTCTCTGATTTAGAATACTTAACCCGAACTAAATTATCCACAATAGTGCGGTTAACGTTGATAAACATATACTTGTTGATTCCAGCTGCAAAAATAAAACCTCCATACTTTGAATAATATGATGGTAGATCAGTCCCTCCTCCTCCAAGAGTAAATCTAAAAGGTGTTCTTGTTATAATCATATTACCCCTCAGTTAAGAAAAATTTCTTACACGGATTTTATTTAATTTCTAATTATTCAAAGATCGAACTAATCTTTTTGACATTTCTACGCAAGTGTCCATGTTGATGTATTGAAAAGCACCAAATCTTCCTGTGCAATATATTCCAAGATCGTTTAAATAACCAAAAACAATGTCTGTGTTTTTTGAATAATCTTTATCATATATCACATATGCATATTTTATTCTTTGTATATCAGTAGAAATTATTTCATTCTTTGAAAATCCACAAATTCTTTCCAATTGACAGGATACTTTTTCGACAATAGTGCTATCATTTATCTTTAATAAAGCATCATTGGGTTTAACTGTAATTTCAGCTATTAAATGAGAGCAGCCTTCAGGAGCATTTTTATTAGAGAAATATTTCATAAAGCATACTCTATGAGGCAAAATATTACGGTCAGGTATATAGATAGCTGTTTTATTATTAAATGTTTCATTTTTAATTCCAATCATGACAACAATCAAAGAATTATAATTTAGTCTCTTGAGAGCTCCTTTTACCTCAGCAGGAACTCCATCTAAACAACTGATTAAATCAAAGACTGGGATTGTAGAAATAATGCGATCAAATTCTTTTATTTTACTACCGTTTGAAACTTTCCATTTGTTATTCTTCTTTTTTATTCCTGTTACTTTAAATCCTTTTTCTATATTCTTTACATTATTTTTTAAAAAATTGATAAGTGAATTTATTCCACCAATTTTTGGGTAATAAAAATAAAGTTGATGTCTGTATCCTTCTGTCCTTATTCCAATTGCAGATTTTATTATATCTTTCATTGGAGGCTTCGGAATTCTCTCAACCCAATGAGTTGACATGTCTTCTAAATCATGTTTCCAAATCTTTTCGTTATAAGGGATCAAGTATTTTTCCGCTATTCCATTGCCAAAAGTATATTTACACCATTCCTCTAAGTTCTTAGGTTCTTTATTCTCATTTATCAGATAACCTATTAAACAATCATATATTTCTTTTTTATCTAAAGAATAAAGTCCATTTTCAAACGGATATTTCACAAATCTATCCTTATACCAGACTTGATTCTTTCGGTACTTTCTTCGAACATTATTTCTCAACCAGCTTACTATTTCTGACAATATCTTTTTATTCTTAGAAAAAAGAATATGTCCTCCTATATCATATACAAAACCATCTTTTTTAAAACTTCTGCATAACCCTCCTAATTCGTTATTTTCTTCTAGAACGATGCAGTTATCCTTCATGAAATATGCGGTTGAAAGACCTGCCAGCCCCCCACCTAAGATTGCAGTTTCTTTTTTACTCTTCATTCTCATCTATAAAATCTGATCTAAATCTCTAAATAACACTACTGCAAGTAAAACTGCACTTAGCAGCTTTATCTTGCTTCACGAGCTTTGCACTTTATTCTTACTGAACGGATTTTTAAATTTGATTTCTCTTTACGAATTTTGTGAATTGATTTAATCCTTTTAATGACCCTACCTCATAATATCTTTTTTTTATTAAAAAAGGTTTTATTTTCTCTTCTTTTGCTAGTTTAGTAAATAAATTTTCTATTTGAAAAACCTTTCCAGGAGGTATTCTTAATAATAACTTCTTATTTATAACCATTACTCCAGCATCGATATATTTCATTTTATCGGTTGAATTTTTTTCATATTTTTTTATTTTT
The DNA here is from genome assembly GCA_000493965.1 of Candidatus Aminicenans sakinawicola JGI OTU-1. Lineage (GTDB taxonomy): Bacteria > Acidobacteriota > Aminicenantia > Aminicenantales > Aminicenantaceae > Aminicenans > Aminicenans sakinawicola. The sequence goes on along the minus strand of AWNV01000001.1, from coordinate 79,158 downwards.
CCACTCTTATAAACAATATTACTTTTATCATAATTTCTTATGTTATAAAAAATTGCTATTGTGACATCGAAATTATCAGAATTCTTTAGATGAAAGTCATGCATTTCTTTATAATTTAAATTAACATAGGAATCTCCCCATATTAAAAAAAAATTTTCTTTAAGATTTTTTTCAGCTAATTTAAGAGCTCCCCCAGTTCCTAAAAGCTTTTCTTTTTCATATGAATATATTATTCTTGCATTATATTTATTCCCATCACCAAAACAGTTCTCAATTTTTTTACCCATGTAACTCACACACAGAATAATATCTTTTATGCCATAGCAAGTAAGTAATTCTATTTGATACTGTAAAAAAGGTCTTTCTTCGATTGATACTAACGACTTTGGAATCTCATTGGTTAGAGGTCTAATCCTTGTAGCCAATCCTCCTGCCATTATGACTGCTTGCATTTATTTTCTCAGGTACAGCTTAACATTTCAGAAACAGAGCGGCTTACAGCTTCCTCACTGCTCATCTTAGCAAACCAGCCTAATTTATGAATTTTATCCAGACTAAATCTGACTATGGGGACATCTCCTTTCCAGCCTCTTTTTTCAGGACCAAATAAAAGACTAACATTTTTCAATCCCATCTCTTCAATTACAATCTCAGCTATCCTTTTTACATCAATATAATCATCAGTAGCTACATTATAATAATTGAATAAATCATGATCATTTTCCATCACATAATGGATAGCATCAATTAAATCTTTGACGTAAATATAAGACTTACTCTGAGAGCCATCACCTAATATTTCTAACTTGTGAGGATTTGCTCTAAGCTTTTTTATAAAATCATAAGCAACCCCATGAGTTTGACGCTTCCCGACAACGTTTGCTGGCCGAAAAACATAAGCATTCATATTGAACATATGACAATAAGCTGAAATTAGAGATTCAGAAGCTAGCTTACTTGCTCCATAAGTTGATACAGGAAGCATAGGGGCAAAATCTTCCCCTATAGGCATCTCTCCCTGATCGCCGTAAATTCCACTTCCCGAAGTATATATAATAATTTTTATATTATTGATTCGCATTGCCTCTAAAATATTTTGTGTTAAAAGGGTACCTTGATAAAAATCTAAATCTGGCTGAGTCATGCTTTTTGCTATATCTGGATTTGATGCATAATGATATACTCTCTCGCATCCTTTCATTGATTTGGCTAATAGTTCCAAATTCTGTATGTCACCTTCAATTATCTTTAAAAAGTTATTGTTTTTAAAATGGGCTAAGTTCTTTCTCGAACCAGGAGATGAAAAATTATCAAAGATTATGATTTTATTCTCTTTATCACTTAAAAGAAATTCTGTAGTATAATTTCCAATAAAGCCAGCTCCTCCAGCAATAAATATTTTCATTTATCTTTCCCTTTTATAAAAAATTCAGCTAATTAATAAGTAACTTCACTGTCTATATATATTATTTCTCTAGCCTTAACCTAAAAATGGCAAAATCATTTAGACTCAGAGGCTTAATTTGAATATAATTTAAATCTAAGTAGGGTTTTAATGTTTCCATTAATTCAGAGGGAAATTCTCCCCAAAGTCCCCATCCCCAATATGGTTTCTTATTAAAAACAATTAATTCAGGTTTATTTGTTCTCAAATCATCCATAAATTCTTCCTTGTGTCTCTCAAAATAATTAATAAATCGAGTTGGATACTTCCTCCCGGTTATGTTATTAAACGTTACTCTTTCCCCCAAAAAACAAATGTAATCATCTAAACTTGTGGTTTTTTCTATATATTTGATTAACTGACCGTACTTCTTGTCATATTGATTATATTTGGCAGCACGATCATGAATCTCACCAATATTTCCTCTAATTAGATATACTAAAATGAATAATGTTATAAATGAAACCATCCAAATTTTAAAAAAGATACCTCTTTCTTTAATACCTTTTGTTAATAATTGCGTTTTATCAAATGAAAGTACTTTGTAGAAAAAGAATCCTGCAAGTATCATCAAGGTAGGTAATAATGGCAAAAAATAATGTTTAAATGTTCTTCCACTAATACCAGCCAAAAATATCTCTACAGGTAAACTTATAAGAATCAGATAAATTAGCGGTAATTTCTCTGATTTATCAAGTTCTTTACGACGTCCTAAAGTTATAATTGAGACAAACCATGTAGGGATTGCCAGAACTGGCAAAAAGGAATCGGTTAATGATCTTAAAAGTCTATAAATTGATCTAACCTTATCTAAAACTGATGTCCCGACGTACGAAATATTGTATATGACAGTATTATTCCAAAAACTCTTCATAGCACCTTTGTAAATTAAATAGCTGAATACAGGTAGTAATCCAAATACAAATCCTATGAAAAATCCAGCTATACGAACCATAACCGTGGACAAATCTTTGTAGGACTTATTTACAAAAAACCAATAAATCAATACAGATAAAGGTATTCCAATCAATGTTTGTTTGAGGATAAAACATAAAGCAGATATGAAACCAATAGCCATATACTTGAAAGAAAAGGATTTTTTGCGTTCAGAGCTTATAAATAGATATAGGATAGCGAATTGAAGAGGTAATACGAATACTTCAGGATAATCAGCCCCCTTCCGCAGTATATTAAATCCAGAAAAATACATTATTGTGGCACTCATTGCAGGAAATATACCGTAAAATCTCAATATCAATTTAAATCCCAAAAGTGATGAGACAAACAAACTTATCATTCCCAAAAACCATATACCCCATCTACCATTACCAAGTAATATTGCCAAAGCATAAATAAAGTGAATTCCTGGTGGCTTATGATCCCAAACATCAACATAAGGTGCTTTTCCATCTAGTATTAGCTGCCCAATGTAAAAAAAACCAGTTCCATCAGTATCTAACCAGTATTTGATTGATGGATTAATAGGAAGAAAAATATATATTGCGACAATAAATAAGACTAGAACTATAATTAAACAAAGAAATTTGTTCTTCATCTGCAACTCTATTAATGTCAATTATTCATATGACTTTTTATAGCTTGGATCTGATAATGTTCTTTTAAGCTTAGAAAAATTATATAAAACTCTTAAAATAACACCTGGTATCCTGTTCAGCGGCAATCCTCGTGATTCTCCTTTTCTTTGACCATAAGAAATTGGCACTTCTTTTACTGGAACACCACTATATATAATTCGCAATGTTATCTCTGAAGCTATGAGATCTTTATTGATCCACTCTTCATTAAAAACTTTTTTTGCTATTTCTTGTTTTAAAATATGAAATCCGCTATCAGCATCCCTAACTTTAATGCCAAAGTAAAAAGATATAAATTTATTGTAGCCCCAAGTAAGAAATTGCCTATACAATTGATCTGTACGATTACTTTTTATTCCAATGACATGTCCAAATTCATTACGGAATGGATAAAGTCTCCAAAAATCTTTAGGATTGTGTTTATTACCTGCATCGCTTAGGAAAATATAAGGACATTTTGTTAAATTGACAGCATCTCGTAATGCAAGCGCGTAGCCTTTACGTACCATAGCGGTAGAATGGATAATATTGAGCTCATTCACAAGACGAGATATAATTTGTTTTGTTCCATCGGTACTACCATCTTCAGCCACAATTAACTCTGATCCGGGAATTTGTGACACAACTGTTTTATAGTAAGAACGAATTTCCTGTTCAATAGTCTCAACCTCATTATAAGCACTAATGATAACACTTACAGAATCATCGACTTCTTCATTTATATGAAGTTTAGCATCCATAAACAACTCTGATTTTATAATTTTTTACCTACAATTATCATTTTAAAAGCAAATAAAGATTTACAAAAGTAACCTAAAAAATACTCTATGGGATTTATATATTTCATATACCATTTATAATATGGAGAGTCTAGTAATTGCCGCCTGTCAGTATCCTCTGCTTTTTTACCTTTTAAAAGAATCTTTTTGAATATTGGCTGGGCAATTCTAACAAAATAGGGTATATAATCAACCTTGATGACGGAACACCCAGCAGAAGTTACTAGGCGTTTTGCAGTTTTAAATGTAAAAAACCTTATGTGATCCCTATCCATAATGCCTGTGTCGGCATATTCAAATTTACCTAATAAGAACTTAATTCTATTGGTCCATGCTACTGTATTTGGTAAAGAAACTAGGACATAACCCCCATTTCTTAAAAGTGCTAAATACTCCTTTAGGATATTCGAAGGGTCATAGATATGTTCTAAAATATCGGCAAAAACTAAATAGTCAAAACATTGATTTCCTATTTCTGCTTTTATAGAAGTGATGTCCGTTAAATCAACATTGATAATTTTTTCAATTCGCTTTGCGGCTATTTGGGTTGCCTCTTCGTTTAAGTCTATACCCCATACAATATAACCTTTATTCTGTATCGCCTCAGCAAGGGCGCCCATACCACAACCAACATCCAACACCATACGTTTATTGTGCGTCGTATTAATTGGGATCTGCCTCAAGATGGCATCATTTATTTCCTCTAAGTACTTATGTTTCCCTTTCCGAGAATAAGATATATTGCCATCTTTAGCCATGAAAGATTTTCTTTGCCCCCTCATTTTAAAATGAAAACCACATTGGAATCAAATTAATTTTCTGTGCGTCGACAAATGGTTTTTGATTTCTCAGATGATTTTTTGAGCGACAAGTTCGCACTATCATCGTAATATAAATTCAGATTCTCAATCAAGCTTTAAAATGGCTGCTAAAGTAACTATTACTTTGTATGTTGCATTATAAAGTAGTTGCCTAAGTCGTTTTTCGTGTGATACACTCATCCAAAAATGTCAGCCGAGAGAAATTGAGGAAAATTAAGGAGCAATTCACCAAGACCGCAAGGAAACTTGTTCCACTTATTTTCTTACTGCTTGTCTATCACTTCTTTATCGGTTCAAATCACTTCAATCGGCTTGAATTCGCTGATGCTACCAATGACTATGGTACTTTCTCATTTCAAATAAGTTATTTTATGAATTATGGAAAAATTCCAACGTGGGAACCTTATGTGATAGGTGGTCATAACTTCCTTATGTATTCTTATATAAACTGTATCAATTCACCTATCTTCTTGGGCTATCTGCAAATAATGCGTTTTTTCCGGACAATTGGAGTCGATTTAGATGTGCACGTAATTTATAAGATATATATTATTTACTTATGTTACTTCTTTATTTTCATAGGTGGTTTTTATTTTCTATTAAAGCATCTTATTAAAGATAAAAGGGTTGTGTTTTGTACACTTCTATTTGTTATCTTCAGTGGTTGGTCACTCTCCCTTCTTGAAGCAGTACATAATGTATTAACAGCATTTATGTTTATTCCTTGGATTTCACTATTTTTTATCAAAATATTTTTATCAAATAAAAAGGCTTCTATTTATATTTATGTTATTCAAGGTTTTTTGCTTGGCCAGATATTGTATTCCGGTAGAATGATGATACATGCCTTTTTTTATATCACGACTTTCGTTTTCATCCTGATAAGTTACTTACTCATTATGAGAATCATAGAATACAAAAAATCTAATGATTTCGTATGTATTCTGAAAAAAATAACAAAGGATTCATTAATTTTTATCAAGGGCAATGCTTTTAACTTTTTTTCCCTTTTTATTTCATTCCTCATAATCTCATTGCCGATGCTTTTAATGTTACCATCCCTCAGTGATTTTTATACAAATCCCATGAGTTGGGGAGGGAGCGATAGACAATACATTCTGCTTTCTGAGGCAGTAGATTACAAACCACAAGACATAGTGCAGTATGTCTACCCTGTAGAGACACAAGGCTACGATAGAATGGCTCAGAGTGCCTATATTGGATCCATAGGCCTTTTTTTTATTGGCATGGCCCTGCTCTTCTCAAAAAATAAATTAAAGTATTTATTTTTGTCTCTATTCCTATTGTTATTTTATATCGGCATGGGAAGTGAATCATGGCTATATAAATTGTTTTATCAACTTGAAATTTTCAGAAAGACACGGTGGATTAATTATTTATTTGATTATGCAGCATTACCATTGATCGTGTTAATTGGATATGGGATAAATAGTATTTTTGATAATTTGCGTAAAACAGGGAAGATTTTAACGAAGAAATCTAGAATATATAGTTTGGTATTGATTATTTTTATTCTTGTTCCCTTCCTTGCAGGTCCACTCTCCCAGAGATATATACATCGCTTCACTTCCTTCACTCTGATTATCCTCGGCTCGAATTCAGGTAATTGGATCACCTTTTTGATACAGATATTTGGGTTGCTAATACTGATGATTCTAGCCATGTATTTTATAGAGTCAAACATAAATAAAAAATGGAGAAAAAACATGCTACTTCCGATTCTCGGTATGCTCATCTTCTCTCAACTAATGATGAACTACTATTACACAAGTAACTACTACCGCAAAGTCGATTATTGGAAGCCATACTCTCTTCCTCCATTAAGAAAGGAAGATAGTTCGTTGCCACGAGATACTTCCTTCGAACCCTTTATTAGTTATTTATCAAAGCAGTACCGTATAGATACATGTAGGGGATATCTTACTGTATACAGCAAGGTGTTTTCGGAATTGAATCTAGTTGATCTAACATACAAAAAACTGCTCCCTTTCTATAAAGGTATAGATGCTATCCCTGACGCAGAGATCAAAAAAAAGGTATTGCATAAGCCGATAATCGGTTTGGTAAAAAATAAAGAAATTATGAATGCTTTCTATAAGAAAATAATCCACCAAGAGTATATTGACTTAAGCAGTTTTTTGGATCATATTTACTATCCTGAAAAAGATGAGACTGTTTTGACTTTCCCTTTTTCCGCATTTAAGTTGCACCGCAGCCTTGATAGGTATGGTATAAACATATATAAGCTGGTTCATCCTCAAATTCCATATTATTATTCAACTAATTCCTATAGTGATACCAGGATATACATCTCGGTTATGTCCAATAATAAACTTCTGAAAGAAACTTGGTATAATGATTTTTACGAAGCAGGCCAGTACCAACTAAACTATGAGAAAGCAAAAACTCTAAATATTTCCTTAAGCAGGGATTATAGACCGCAAAAAATAGTTATAAGCTTCCAAAAAATATTGAGAGATATTAAAATTGAAGAATTTAGAGGAGATTACCTGCGGATTAAAGTAGACACAAGCTTTAGGAGATTTCTATATTTTGAAATGTTCAATGATAAATATTGGAAAGTAAGAACAGATAAAGTGCCTGGAAAGATAGAAGTGTTAGAAGGCGGTTTCATGGGGATTAATTTACCTCCAGGTCTTCATACTGTAGAATTTTATCATAAGGTTGATTTTATAACATTCTATTTAAAGGCTCTATCATATGCATCTTATTTTTTTCTATTTCTGATTACAACCATTAAGAATAGAAAACCGGATGTTTATTTCACAGTTAAAAGTAATTGAATCGTTTCTTGAATACTTTTATCTACACTCCCTGAAAATTCAAATCCTTGTTCTTTGAAGCGCAGGTTTGAGACTTCATAAGATAACTGATTCATGATCTCGGCATTTACATATTGAATATTTAACTGGGGAATATATTGTTTTATACATTGAATAATGGAATGTACTGTCCTATTTTCTGATAGGACATTATAAATCCTTTTATCAAACAAGTTGTTTTTAATTATAAATATAATGGCTTTCACTGCATCACTCAGAACCAAATAGGGACGCTTTTGAAATAAAGCTGTCCGCCATACAGAAAGCGGCTGCTTCATAACAGCCTGCCAGCAGAATTTATTCACCGCTGTATGAAAGCGAATCCCAGGAGAAATCCCACATATTGTTCCAAAACGACATATTAAAAAATCCAAATTTTCTGCTGCGCCAAAATTTTGCAAAAATTGTTCTTCCCTCAATTTTGTCTCTGCATAGGGGCTTTGTGGCCGTAGTTCCTCAGGAGAACAATCTTCATCTACAACGTTTTGTTGGGTGCCATATACGCTGGTTGTTGAAAAATGGATCATGGGGCATCCAACTTCATTACAAGCCTCGGAAACCCTCACTGTTGTTTTATAATTGACATTTTCAACCTGATCTTTGTTTTTAAAACTGCTTGTGGCATCAGTAATAGCAGCCAAATGCAGGACAAAATCAGCTCCCTCAATAATGGGGCATAGTTCCATATTTAATACATCTGCTTCTATAAAAGAATATTTCCCGCGAGCAGGTAAGTTAAACAAAGAACAGTAGCGTTGAGTCAACATATTATCGATCATAACAATTTCAGGTTCTTGGAAAGTTTCTGGGATTTCCCGGATAACTTTTGAGCCTATATGCCCCAAAGCTCCAGTAATCACAATTTTCATAATATCACCTCAAATATTCTTCCAAACAATTTTTATAATAATCCCTAGTCTTAATTAAACCAGTTTTAAAATCAGTTCGAGGAGTCCAATTTAATACTTTTTTGATCTTCTGATTACTTATTATGGCATCTCCAAAATCGATTGATTTTCTGTCTTTTGGCCATTCCACATATTTTACTTTTCCTCTCTTCATATGTTTCACTATCTCTTCTGCAATATTTGAGATGCTGTAATGAAAATCTCCGGCTACAAAAAATGTTTCATTATTTATCTTTGAACACTGGGACGCAAGGATAAGAGCCTCAACAACATCATCAACAAAAATTATGTTTCGCAATTGGCTGCCATCACCATATACTGTAATTTCTTTCCCTTGTAAGGCCAATCCAATAAAAAAATTGTTAAATGTAAACTCCGGGCTGTGTATACTAGCTCTCGGGCCATAAACATTCGTCAGCCTAAGGACAGAACCACATATCTGCCTTGCTCTTGAATATATCAAAGTATACTTTTCCGAAACACATTTGTTTGCAGAATAGATATCAGTAGGAAATTCAGGATGATTTTCATCTGCTGGTTGAAATTGTAGCTTTCCTAACTGAGTGCTTGTACCCAAATGTATAAACTTCACCTCTCTGTTAAAACGACGAATTGCCTCAAGTAAATTAATCACTCCTTTACTGTTTATATCCAGATCGATCCATGGCTCTATCATAGAAAAAGGATGAGATGTTGATGCTGCACAGTTAAAAATAATATCCTTCTTTATTACACTTTGAGATACTTGGCCAAAGTCGAGAATGTTAAAATATTGCAGTTCTACTGAATCCTGAATTCCCTGAATATTATATAGATTTCCTCCTGACCGGGGATCTAAAACATCAAAAATTGTGACTTCAGCCCCTAACTCTACACATTTATGTGCCAGATTGCTTCCTATAAAACCTAACCCTCCTGTGATAAGAACTCTTCTGCCTTTTAAGGAAGGAAGTGATATGTTATTTTTCTCAATTCTTTTTAGCATCTTTAATCACTTTTATTGATTTAATACAATAGCTCTCTTCAATAAAATAAATATATATTCTGTTTTTTCAATAGCATCTTTTTTGCTATTATATTTTAGCGCCTGAAAAATAGTCAATAGTACAGTCTATTCCTTTGATCAAAGAAAAATTTATTTTCCAATCTGTAGAATTCATAAATAACTTCGGATCCGCAATAAAATTTCGAAACTCAACTGGATGCAGAATGGATGGAGGATCAACATGCCTGACTGGCACTCTCTTTCCTGTTTTTAAAGCAGCTCTATCTGCAACAAGATTTACAGCCTGACTGAGTTTTATCCCCTCTCCGCTGCCAATAATAAAATATTTCTCATTTACTTGATCCTTATGAATAGCGGCTTCAAGAAACGCCCGCACTACATCTTCTACAAATATATAATCCCTTAAATATTCCCCTGTGCCGTAGATATTTAAAGGTTCTTCTGCCAGTGCCTTTCTAATCATCATATTCAGCACGCCTCGGTCACTACTGCTGCTCTTAGGGCCAGGCCCATATACATTCGCCAAACGCAAAACCGTACCAAACACAATTCCCCGCTTGGAATAATATTTTAAATAATTTTCAGCCATCAATTTATGCATATCATATATAGAAACCGGACAGTCACAGCAAGTCTCATTAACCGGTAAATTCTTAGGAATACCTACCTCAGTAACAGTGCCGGAGAAAATAATGGCTGGCTTCCACCCTCTATATCGACAAGTTTCCAGTAAATTAAGCATCGGAACAACATTAACTGAAAAATCGTCCATAGGGTTCTTTTCTGCTTGATATAGACTGGTCTGTGCAGCAAAATGATACACAATATCAATACTTTCCAAGACTCCCTCAAAAAAACTTTTATCCTTAATATCTCCAATCACATCCCTTATGCTTGCTCTTCCGTTTATTGTGGGTGTATCAAAAGCTCTATCTGCTCGGACAATAGTGCAGTCGATATTTTTAAGTTTGTGAACTAAGTTAGACGCAATATAACCATTTCCCCCTGTTATTAAAATTTTTTTTCCGCAAAAATAGGATAACATCTTATTTATTATGTTATTTTGTTCTTCAGCCAATCATACCCAATATCTGGATCATTATGAGGAATACGGACTTCATCAGAAATATCATAAACTCCGGATGTAACATAGATAATATGCATAGGGCTCTTTAAACAAATATACCCATGCGCAACTCCAGGAGGGAAAAAGTAAACTTTTGGAGCTTGATCATCACCAGTTAAAAGCTCAATTGTCTGGTGAAAAGTGGGTGATTCTTTGCGAGTATCGTGTAAAGCTACTTTGATCAATCCGCATACCACATAATTCCACTGTGATTGAAATGTATGCATATGCCAGGCTTTAAGAACTCCCTTTTTAACAAAAGAATGGCTAATCTGACCAATATCGCCTGGATGAAAATCCTCATTTACACGAAGGATCTCACTGAAAAATCCCCTCTCGTCAATGTGACTCTTAATTTCTTTTATAATAACTCCCTCGATCACAGTTCTACCCTCCATTAGATTCAAATTCTTTTATGGCATGTGTTATCTGTTTAACTTCAGATGTCTTTAATTCCGGGAAAATGGGCAGTGAGAGAATCTCCTTTGTAACCTTTTCTGTTTCTGGAAGAAGCTCTCTGTTTCCAAAATGGCTGTAAGCCGGCTGAAGATGTATAGGAACAGGATAATGGATTGATACTCCAATACTCTTTTCTCTTAAGAAAGAAAACAATATATCACGTTTTTTAGACCGGATGACAAAAAGGTGATAAACATGCGATGTCTCCTTTCTTAAAAGAGGCAACATTAGACTTGTATTCTTTAATTCTGAGCTATATATATCTGCCAAGTGTTTTCTTAATAAATTATCTTTATCAAGATGTTTCAGTTTAGCACGCAAAATAGCTGCCTGTATTTCATCCAATCTCGAATTTAATCCTTTATAAGAACTAACATTTCGCTCAACCCACCCATATTCACGCAATAATTTTGCTTTCTCCGCCAAAGCAGTATTATCTGTAACAATCATCCCTCCATCACCAATTGCACCAAGATTCTTAGTTGGATAAAAACTGAAACATCCAACATCGCCTAACGAACCTACACGCATTCCTTTGTACATTGCTCCATGCGCTTGAGCACAATCTTCTATTACCAAAAGATTATGTTTTTTAGCGATTTCCAATATAGGATCCATATCTGCCGGATGTCCATAGATATGGACTGGGATAATAGCTTTTGTGTTAGGCTTGATAGCTGATACTATTTTCTCTGGGTCAATAGTATAAAATTGCGGCTCAATATCCACAAATCGAGGAAAGGCACCGGAAAGACAAATGGCTGTAGTAGTGGCTACTGCCGAATGAGAAACAGTAATAACCTCATCACCCGATCCTACCCCGTAGGCTAGTAAGGCCAGATGCAGGGCTTCTGTTCCACTGGCAACCCCAACTCCCTTTGCTACTCCAATATATCCGGCAAACTCTTCCTCGAACTTTTTTACTTCCTCACCAAGAATATACCACCCACTGTTTAGAACCCTGGAAACAGCAGCATCTATTTCACTTTTATATGAAAGGTATTGAGCTTTTGGATTACTGCATAATATCATCATAATATCTGCACTTTTGGTGTATAAAGAATCCATTTTCCTCCGGATTCTTTATATTTTTCTTCTTTGGCCATAATTTCCTTTTTATGGTTGTAGGCAAAAAGAAGAGCATATTCAGGATAATTTGAAACAAAATCCTCATAAGGCTGGACTGGAATATGAGATCCTGGAGTAAATTTTCCCTGTTTGAGCGGAGTAGTATCACATATGTAATCAATATGATCTGTAGAAATCCCACAATAGTTGATAATAGTAGTGCTTTTCGATGTTGCCGCATAACCGACAATTTTCTGCCCTTTCTGCTTAATTTTATTTAACAGCTCTATAAGGCTATCCCGGGAATATTCACAGCTTTTACGGAAAAGCCGATAAGTCTCCGGTTTATCTAAACCAAATATCTTCTCTTCTTCTATCTGGCGGCTGACTCTATTCGAAACGGGATATGCTCCTTTATGAGCTAAAATATACCTCATAGACCCTCCATGTGTTTCTTGAGGTTCAATATCAATAACCTCCATATCATACTGCTCAAAAAGATACTTAACAGATAAAACTGAAAATAAAAATACATGTTCATCATAGATCTGATCATATGTTGTATTTTTAATAACATCCTCTAAATAGGGATCCTCAAAAAGAAGGAAACCATTAGGCTTAAGAAGACTCTTGATTCCTTCCACAATAGAATGGATATAAGGGATATGACACATTACATTAGCCCCAAGAAAAGCATCAGTCTGTCCATAGCTTTTTATAATTTTTTTGGCAACTTTTTTATCAAAGAACTCGCACATTGTATGAATGCCCTTATCTATTGCTACCTGAGCAACATTAGCAGAGGGCTCGATTCCCAGGTGACGAATCCCTGCGGAAGCAAAATTTTGTAACATTATACCGTCATTACTGCCAAGTTCAACAACAAAAGGATCAGAAGATTTTAAATGGTTCTTAATGACCGATTCCGAGAATTGTTTAAAATGTAATGCCATCAGCTTTGAAGTCGAAGAATAAAACGCATAATTTTCATGAAACATTTTTTCGCGGTCGGGTTGCTCCACCAATTGAACCATGTTGCAGTTAGAACAATATCCTGCTTTTAAATCAAAAAAATACTCATTTTCAAATTCCTCAGGAGACAAAAATCCATTGGCAATAGGCATTTTTCCAAAAAAAACAAAAGGTTCATAATTAGCCTTACATATGCGACATTTAGGCATGCTGTTCTCCTTTTTTGGACTTTATCTCCATGCAATAATCCTTTAAAAACCTATCGGCAAAATCAAAGGCTCTTTTCATACACTTATCAATATCCGAGTAGATAAATTCACCAGTCCTCCCCAATATTGATATCCCTTTGCTTCCATTTATATAATCGAAGACTTTATTCAGGTTCTTTGCATAGTCTTTACTGTAAATTGGATAGGCATGCGGTGATCTTATTACGAGTAAATGTTTTACATCTCCCGGCCCCAGGATACCATCCTTTGCCAGGCTGCCAATGCACATATCAAACAGTTTTTCTTTTGAAGCTGTCCATACAGTACTATCTCTGTGACACGGTATTTCGATCATAATGATATTATCTCCTGCATGACTTGTTGTTTGGCTGAACTCATTCATTTCAGAAATACGGTTGTATGGACGATCCAAAACATAGATATAACTGCAATTAAGAATATTTTGCTTCTCTGTCACAATTCCCAGAGATGTAAGCGCACGATAATTGAGCCCATCAGCCGACGCTAGAATTTCCGGAGGCGGCGGCGGATTTAGCATCTTGATAAATTCATTAATTGGTATAGTTGAAACCACATAAGCACTTCTAACTTCCTTTTGTTTTCCGTTTTGCTCATACAAAACACTCATTCCCCCACTTGGCAGTTTTTTGACTCTCAAAGCCCGGCAATTTGTATAGATCTGCCCTTCCCTTTTCTTAACTTCAACAGCAATTCTCTCAGGGATTTCTCCAAAACCTGAATTCGGGTAATAAGTAGGCAGCATTTCTCGTTCGATAAGAGACGCATCCGATTTGGTGAATCGCTTCTGTAAAAGCAGACGCAGCGTATTAATAAAGCTCATTCGTGTATGAGTGGGAATAGTGCGGGACGATAACTCTGTACAAGGTAACTTCCAGAATTGTTCAGTATAAGGCTTAAAAAAAGTCTTATAAAGATGCTTCCCAAAACTTGCAATTGCCCAATCCTCAACAGTCTCTTCTTCCCTATTAAGAGTTTTATGTTTTTTGGATAAAAACTTGCTTTTCAAAAAGCTTAATCCAACGCGCATACCAGACCAAATACCCATCTGAAAAAGCACGCTGTATGCTGTTAGAGGGTAATCGAGATATTTACCTCTGTAATAGAATTTGACCTGTCGCGGTTTAGCTATTAATGTGTTATCAAAAAGATTGAGGATTATATCAAGAATCTCTTTGTCCTCAGAAAAAAGAGAATGAGGGCCAACATCCATACAGTATCCGTTTTCTCGGAGCGTTCCAGCTAAACCTCCAACAACATTAGCGGATTCAATCACCAAAACTCTAACTCCCTCACTGCACAATCTCCACGCTAAGCTTATTCCGGATATACCTGCTCCTAGAATGATAACCTGTGGTTTAATATTCAGAATGACCCTCTTTCTTTTTTATAACGTACGTTTCCACAAAAACTCTAATGATGTAGGTCAAAAGCAGAGAACATGTGAGAACGAAGGAAACAATCAGCCCCACATATAACAATTTAGTATTCAGAGGTGAAGGCTTATTCCGTGTAATTTCTCCCAAAAATAAACCGGTTTTCCCTCCCAATCCTACAGCATAGATGGTTTTAAAAACAAGATCTCCTTCCATCTCTTCGCCATTAATAACCTTCGCCCCCTCTCTGTACTTATCCTCTTCGTCATTGCACCAGATGGTTATAGTGTTTCCAGATTGGGACTGCGGTGCTTCTAAATAAAAAAAATATTTTCTGCCCTTGGAGTTTTTTATTTCAGAGATCTTAAATCGATGATACCGGTTGTCCTTGATATTAAGCATATCCACCCTGGAATGGTGTAAATCGATCATATCCCCTGCCTGTCCTTTCATATGAAAGATCAACTCACCCGTGTTTTTTCTGTTATAAGTCCCCATTAATACCTCAATAGCTATCAGATGGTCATGCTGGGCTGTAAAAGTCTGCCCCACTTTTTTTCCTCCATAAATTTCCCCTGCCGCATTGTTGGGGACAAATTGATTGTAAACTTCTATTTTCTTCATAAAAAGCAGAACGATCCAAAGGGATACAACAAAAAACACAATTCCGAAGACAAAGAAAATACCTCCTTTTCTTTGAAAGATTTCAAATTTTGTTACAAGTGTGATAAAGGCCCAGACAAACGACATAAGAAGTATTACAAAATAAAAAACTTGATTCTTAAAAAGATTAAGGGAAAAATTCAGAATATTCATAAGTCTTGTTGACAGAGTATGATAACTTAACATCCATCCCAATTCATATTCCGTTTTAAATACTAGATCTCCTTGAGATGGCACACCATTGATAATTTTTTCACCATCCTTATATAAGTTCTCAGAACTCGACCAGATGGTAATGGCATTCCCAGGTTCTGCATGGGGAGATTCCAGATAAAAATAATATTTCTTCCCTTTTGAAAATAATATTCTTTTTCCTTTATAATCTTTTATCTTGGGAATAGAGAAACGAAAGAACTTATTATCCTGAACTTCTCTCATATTAACGTTGTACCAAACCATATTATCTTCACTTTTTAAGCTATCTCTCAGATGAAAGACGAAAGTCCCTTCATTCACTCTACTAAAAGTTGCCAGCAAAACTTCTATGGCTGATAAATCTTTATGATCTGCCTCAAAAGTCTGTCCAATCTTCATGCTTCCGTATATTTCACCCACTGGAATATCATTCTGGGATTGATTATATACTTCGATCAATGTAGGAGGAGAAATTGAAAGAAAAAAAACAGAGATAAAAATAATTAAAACAATATAAGTTAAAGGAATAATATTTTTCTTTTTGAATATCTTAGGCATTCGTGAAATAATAAAAAACCCTGAACATTGAATGAAAAATAGTATATATATTCAGTGCCATAAAGCCACCAATAATGAATATTGGCACCCACTTTTCTAACCTCTTTGGAGCAATTTCCTTTAATCCCAATATAAAAAGAATTGCTAATGCACTTATTGCTGGGTAAACATACCTTCCTTGTGCTACTATAGATGTAGGATAATATCTAATTATTGCTCCAAATATAATAGGCAGACCTGCAGCAATAAGAATGAGAAAAGAAGAAAAATCCACATCCATTGAATATTTTCTCCGAGAAAAATATAAGTATAAATACTTAAAAAGACCGAAAACCGAAAGAAAACAAATCAATTTCAAGACAGAATAAATATCCAAATGATATCCAAATCTCAACCATCCCGCAAAAAACCAAAAAGTCTTAAAAGACCCATCTAAAAAACTTGTTAAAGATCGAGAAGTTCCGGGTGATATATATTTTCCAAATTCATTTATTTCATATATTCGAGGTTTTAATCCTGAAATGCTAACAACTCTTTTAAATTGATCTGGAAAGAAATACTGAGCCGTAAAAAATAAGAATATAAATATCAGTAAAACAATCAAAGTAATAACAAAGATTTTTATCATTTCCCTTTTACTTTTCAATGAGCGAACAAAATATATTAACAACAAAACCACAAAGGGGGGAATCATAAACAAAGCAACTCGATGATTGAAAAAAGCCAATCCAATAATTATGGGTCCTAACAGAAGAGCAATTAATTTTTTCCCCTTAAATAAAGAATAAAGAATTACATAAAGAAAGGCCGCTCCTAACACCACAGCAAGATTCACTGGATTAACAGAAGTGGTAATGATCAAAAATTGAGGTAAAAGAGCAACAAAGCAAACAGTTGCAAAGACATAAGAAATATTATCTTTAAATACAAGTTTCGAAGATAAATATAAAAAATAGACAGTAACAATGAAATATAATAATGAAAGAAATCGGATTAAATAAAATTGATCGATGTTCTTCTTTAAATTAAAGACCTTTAAAATAAATGAGTTAATCCCATAATAAAGAGGTTCTCTTCCGGAGACACTTTCAATACCCTGGTAATAGGGCAGCTCGGATAATGTTTGAGGCATTGGTTCAGGACGTGGAATATTTTGATATTGCCAGGCATGAAAATTAGCCATTGATTCAACAATTTCTTTACTAACAATTTTATGGTTTTTAGATCCTAATTTAGCATTTTTGGATAATAAAGCTCCACAACCAAAATGATGAGTTTCATCCGGTGATTGCCATGGAGGTACAAGTAATAAATAGAAAACACCTTGAAAAATGATAAAAATAAAAAATAAAACTTTTATATCTTTCATTACTATTTTAACGACTTCCTATCCTTAATAGGATCACTCTAAATGTCCTTAAAACAATCTGAAGGTCTAATCATATCCCACTCTTTACAACCATCTGAATCTCCTTCTGCATCTTCTTTCGAAAGCCTTCTTGATGAAACCGTTGTGCTTCTCTGATACTTTTTTGTCTCATTTTCTTTGTTTGTGCTTTGTTCATCCATCTCACTGCTTGGATAAGGTCTTCTTTTTTGATATCCTTGTTACATAAATAACCTGTCTTCTTATGAATGATTGTCTCTTTCAATCCTCCGTCGTCTACGCCTATGCATGGCTTTCCTTCAGTCATCCCTTCTACAGGACTCATACCGAAATCCTCATCGATGGGTATGTAGATCGTGGCGATACATGAGCCAATGAGCTCTTCAAGTTCTCCTTGACTCACATAACCTTTGATGTCTATGTTTTTATAGTTACTTGTCTTTCTTTTTATGTTCTCAAGCTCTGGTCCCCCTGAAACTACCACGAGCTTCTTGTCAGGCATGTCTTTGAATGCTTCAACAATTAGATGGATCCTTTTTAGCTTGTCTAAACGCCCAAAAGAAAGATAGAAGTCTTTCTGACCTTTCCGTTCGAACTTATTTGTCTTAACAGGTGGGTAAATGACTGTTGCATTTTTATAGAATTTCTCTCCGTAGAATCTCCTTATCCTGTTCTTGATGTTTTCTGAATTGCACACAATCTTGTCTACATGGCGTACATTCCGTTGATCTATAGGTTTAAGCCAAAGGTGAAATACCTTGAGCGTCATCCTCTGTAAAGGATTTATTTGTTTAAAGAACCATTCCTTCTGGCTGTAAAGATGTCGAACAGGCGTATTGCAATACCATATATTTGGGTGGTTGTGTTCTGCTGCTGCAAGGCATGTGGTACCAGAGAGAATTACAGCATCATAACCTTTGAGACGGAGTTTCTTAAACTTGTTATGTAGCGTGATGATCTTGAGAATAGGGTTATTGATGGGCTTGGAGAGCTCATGCACTCTGTAATTCCCAATATCATATGTCTTTTTATGTTCAACAAATCCTGTGATTATGTCTGAATCAAAGGCTTCTGCAAGATTCAGTACAAGCCTTTCTCCACCTCCTTTCTTGTTGAAATAGTCATGGACAATTGCTACCTTCATACTTCCTTCAACGGCTTCCCCTCCTAAATAGGATCACCCTAAATGTCCTTAAAACAATCTGAAGGTCCAGGAGAAAGTTTGAGTTTTTTATGTAATAAAGATCATATTCCAGCTTCCGCACTGCATCCTCCATAGAAGCACCGTAAGGATAGTTTACCTGTGCCCAGCCTGTCAGTCCTGGTTTAACAAAATGGCGGTAACTGTAATATGGAATTTCCTTTTTAAGTTCTTCAATAAAGATTTGCCTTTCAGGTCTTGGCCCTATAAAAGACATATTTCCTTTTAATATATTTAATATTTGAGGCAATTCATCTATCCTGAACGGTCTTATAATTCTCCCTACCTTTGTTAGTCTTGGGTCTTTTTCTTCCGCCCACATCGCACCATTTTTTTCCGCATCTTTGATCATGGAACGGAACTTTATCAAGTTATACGTCCTCTCATTAAGACCAATACGCTTCTGTTTATAAAAAACAGGTCCTTTTGATTCAATTTTGATAAGTACTGCAGTCAGAAACATCAGGGGCCCCATAACAATCATTGTCAGGATCGATAGGCCAATATCAAAAATCCTTTTTACCCTTTGATAAAAGATATGATGAATCACGGTAAACCCATGTGAATAGACAAACCATCGGTCCCTTAGATGATAAACAGGAATCTTCTCCCACTCATCTTCATAAAAATCTACAATTTCCCTCACAGGGACACCTCTTACACGGCATTGCATCAAACCCTGCATGACTTCATCAGGCATTTTCGGATCATCAAAAAAAATCACATCCAGATTTTTAGTTTTAGAAACCTCTTCTAATGGACTTGCATTCTTCGACTTGTAGCTATATTGATATTTCTTAACAGAGAACCTGTTTGTTTTTATAAGTTCATTGGCTACACTTGAAATTACCCCTCTTGGTCCAACCACTAGAATATTTCTGCTCTTATCAATCTGTTCTTGTATTACGCTGAACCCTAACCTCCATATTGTTGTAAACGTCGCAATAAAAAAGATATGCAAAACAAACAAACTTCGCCCAATAAATACATGGAGGAACAAATATGTAAATACAGCAACCATGACTCCTGCTGTGAATACACCTGCTAAGATTCTCAGCATAATCTTAATTCCTGACGCATAAAAAATGAGACTGTAGAGCTCCAGGACATAAAAAATTACAAGGATAAAGATTACCCATAGGATAATGTCATCAAATGGCGAGCGGGGAAGCTGTTCCGATAAAAACATGTCCAGGTTTTTAAATTTTATTAAGTAGGTTAAGATAATTGATGTACAGATAGAGATGATGTCAAGAAATAAAAATAGAAAGTTTGATATAAGTTTACGCATTTTACTCAAGCAGCCTTAACATGTAGTATATATGAACTTTCTATATATACTCAATTAAATTTTTTATTTTATGCGGTTCTGGATCGAATGGTGGAATCACATAATTTTTAATAAAGTAATCCCTTGCTGAACTTGAAAATCTCCCTCTGAACATGATATACGATTTTTTCCCATAGATAAAAAATATATGCATTAATAAAGTGTCAAAAGATATATTGTATTTAACATTACCATGTGAGGCCAGATAAAATAAGTCTGCAGGACCTGTTCTCCCTCTTAAATCAATATCAACAAAATCATAGGTTTTCTTGTCATTGTCTTTTTCTTTTTGTGTGCCTGTGTGAATAACTTTTAAATTATTTTCTTTAGCGAAATTTTTAGCAAAGTCATTGATCTTTTTATAGTCTCTTTTTATAACCCTGAAAAATCCCGAATCTATATAATTATTAAAAATTACATAATTATAACTTGAGTCAAGCCTTATATTTTCCGGACAATTTCTCAGTCCCGACGGCTTTGTATAAAAATTATCACTTTCTATTGAAAAAAAGTTGGCTACTTTATTTACGATATCCTTACACAAAAATTGATTAATTTTAGCAGATGACGTATTGATAAATAAGATGTTTTTTTCAATCAATCTCTTAACATCTTTATAAAATTCAGTTCTTGTAATTAATAAATCTGCCTTTTTTACATCATCATGATTTCCTATCAGATAACCGTTTTTTATGAAATAAAATTCCATCTGCTTTACAGGCATTACTTTTACTTTGAAGTTTTTTAATTTAAAAAATCTTGCCAGTGGCTCAAAGAACAAATGGTCTCCGTAATGCATGAACTCATAGTCCGGAAAATATAAAACCACCCTGTTTATTGCACCAGGTGAATCTCTATTACCTATAAAATACATGTTATCATTTATTGCAAACCTCTTTATTTTCGCAACATTAATATAATTGAAAACTTTTTTTACAACACTTTTTAATGTCAAGGATAACTCCCTGAAGTAGCCAGCAGGATTTTATCGTAGGTTCTGACTCTTCTCAACGGCAAATGATTTTCTTGAAATGACAAACATTGACATTGCAGATATAGCCGGAATGCATGTCAGAACATAGCCAAAGAGTCCAACTCCTATACTTTGCACACCCAAATAAATGGTAATACTTAATAACCACCCTACTGATAGAAAATGTTCCCTATCAGCTTTTTCGTGCCTTATTTTCCTAAGGTGTCTATAACTTACTCTAAACATCCTTAATAATACCCATAAAAGTGTTATACCACCTAAAATACCCTTTAATACCAATGCTTGTGTAATTGCTGTATGAGGATTAAAATCCATACTAAATATGCGATATCCAACTCCGATTAAAGGATGCTTTAGAAATGTATTCACTGAGCCCAAAAAATAATCAATTCTATGAAGATCCCCTGCGTTCAAACCTGCAAAACCACTCTTATATAAAATCCCTATCCATTCTACCGACGGTTCAATAATTATATCTGGAATAAAAGCAAGTATTATAATTAATGAAACAGCAACAACTAAGATTATTTTGAACCTCAATCTCCAATTTCTTAAAAGCATCACCATTAGAGGTATTGATAACAAAAAAGAAAAAATCGCAGTCCGTGATTTAGTAAAAATAAGGATAGCCAAAGAGATGATAAGCAATAACAGCATGCCTATCTTCTTCCTATTCAGCTTTTTGTAAAGATATATTCTCCAGACAAGTAGATATATCAGAGAACCCAGATAAATACCAAATGCGTGATGAATCGGGAAAGTGGCTCCAAGTCCTGCCTTGGCTGACACAGATATCAATCTTTTCAGCGCTAGAGCTGTACCAGGATAAAATCCTATATCAATCAGTCCTTTTTTCCACAAGATTGACCTCTGCCAGGGTATTCCGTATCCTCCGTATACGAAAACAAACTCAATAATTGCGATAAGGCAAAGTACTGCTAAGGATGCAATTAATGTGTTGGAAATCGCATATATGTCTTTCCTATCCTTAAAGTAAGTCACAAAGATCATAAAGACACCAAAAAATTGGAAGTGTCTAATAATACTAAGAATAACATCACCTGTAAGACCAGTGTTGATTATCATTGTAAGCGATGCTAAAAAGTAAAAAAACAGGGGTATTGTAAATACAGTATCAGGAACCCACGGCCTTTCATTTCTTAACAAACCTGATATCCATACAACAATAAACATCATTGCTACTGCTTCAGTAGAATTAATGTTTCTCCCACCGACTGGAATAAAGATATTAAAAGGACACAGGAATAGATATACGAGCAATGCCAACTTCATTGATCGCATCATTAATAGAAAGTAAAACAAAATAATAAATGCAAATAATATTATTTTATGATCCATAATCCATCCAGTATAATTCTGTTAGCCCTGTAATTCACTATAGACAACTCTCGTATAAAGTCTCCAGCTTTTTCTGTAAAATTTGCCGTGCAAACCTCTTCTCGATTCTCTGCCTGTTTATCTTACACATTTTTTTCCTTTTCAAGACATCCGTATTTATCATCTTATAGAGGCTTTCAGCACAAGCCTCAGGATTGTTTGCTGGAAACAGGTATCCATTTATACCATCATTAATCAACCCTGGCAGATTCGCCTCATGTGAACAGACAACCGGCAGTCCGGAGGACATGGCTTCAAGAATTGTGTTCGACAATCCCTCCCAGGAAGATGGAAAAACCAGAAAAGAACACATAGAATAATATCTTTCAATATGGATTGTTGGATCAATGAATATTATGCTTTTCTCAAGTTGATATTTCCTGACAGTCTCGAACACTCTCTCAAAATATTGCCTATCATTCTTTTCGCCAACCAGAAAGAGTTGGAAGCCTTCGGGCAGTGATTTTCTTTGCTTTAAAATATTCATGGCTTTTATCAATATTAGCTGGTTTTTTTGCGTTTCAATTCTTGCTGGGTAAACAGCACCTTGGATTCTCACACCTTCAGAAATATACTTAAATCTTTCTGTATCCACCATGTTCTCTATTAAAAAAAGTTGGTCCTGTCGGTAACCCATTTCTTCCAGCAGTAGATCTGCACTATAGCGGGTATTCACCACGTGAAATATTGAAAAATTTTTAAACAGATAATATGTTAACCTGTTGCCTCCATAGCACCTTGAAAAATCAATTTTTGTTCGGGTAGATGTAATGACATTTTTAAACCTAAGTAACAGACTAACACCACAGGCATATAAGTTGGCAAACATAAGAAAGGAATGAATGATTACCGGTTTCTCTTTTATTACCAACATTAAGAATTTAAGAAAGCATGGTAAATTATAGAGTTTGCCAGTTTTCTTATTCAGAGATACAACCCTGACTCTCTGCTTCTCCAATTCCGGGAATCGGTTTTCTGGATAAACTGCACATATGACTATATTGTATTTTTCCCTCAATAATAAAGCCATTTCTACAACCTGCCTTTCAGTACCACCGAAACGGAGTGATGGAATCAGGAAAAGCACCCTGGGTTTTTCTCTCTCGCTGGATATATGGTTTCCGTGGTTGAGAAATGACATATTTACGAGAATCTCTGCCCTTTATTTTTTTGCAAGTATTGAATTGAAGAAATCAGTATATTGCTGAAATATGATCTCAGGATGAAACCTCTTTCTGTAAGAGATCCCCGCCTCTTTACCCAGTCTTTCCCTCAAGGGGACATCCAGTATCAATCTGCGAATAGCACTCTCTAAAGACTTGGGATCCTTTTTAGTAACAAGCAGACCAGTTTTTTCATTTTCTATCGCCTCTTTACATCCATCGATGTTAGTGGCTATTACAGGAAGCCTATTAGAGATTGCTTCGACAAGGGCTATGGGGAATCCTTCATAAATTGAGGGCATAACATAAATATCAAACAATTTCATGTGATCTGACACATTATGTACATAGCCAGGCATAATTATCTTTTCTGACAAGCCCTTCTCTTTAACAAGTTGCATTATATCGTTACGTGACAGACCGTCCCCTGCAATAATGGTTTTCACATTATAAGTTTTACAAATAGGAACCAATGCCTCAACAAGATATTGCAATCCTTTCTGCCTGCTCATCTGACAAATAGTCCCGATAACAATTTCATCTGCTTTGATATTATAAACATCTCTTAAATCAACATCAGCTTTATTATTACTTTCTTCGTAACCAACTGTGTTGTAAATCACATGGATTTTTTCCTCGGAAACACCGTGCTTCAGGATCAGTCTTTCTTTATTTGCTCTTGAAACTGTAACAATATAGTCACAGAATGGGAGTGTTGCCAAATATCCTAACTTGTAAATTTGTTTTTTAGGAAAATGCCAGTGACTTATCATGTCATCATAAAACAAATGCATAAGCCAGACAAAAGGTACAGGTGGTCGAAATACGGCTTTAACCAGACGACCCCAGAAACCAGAGCGATCCTGGTTAAGCACCACTAAATCTACTGCTTTCTTCCGGATTAGACTATAAACATTTGTAAAAATCGCAGGCGCGAAAGGAGATGAAGAGGAGCAGTAAATACGTTCCACCTCTGGATCAAACAACTGCTTTGGATAGTTTCTTATTGCTTCAGAGGTTAAAAAGATACTTTTCATACCCCGTCTCGACATAGCATTAGCCAGACGTATGACACATTTTTCAGCTCCACCAAGTAAATAAACAGGATCGACGAATAGTATGGTTTTCATTGAAGCTATTATCTGGCTATGAACATGTTATAAACAGACTGAACCTGTCTAGCGTAATTTCTGTAAGAATAACTTTCTTCCATGTATCTCTGCGACTTTCTTCCCCTAATCTTCCACTCTTCATCATTGTGAAAAATTTCCTTAATTTCAGAAGCCCATTCAGAGAGGTTCCCTCCATGCAAAACCCAGCCATTGCCATTCTGGGCAACAAAGGCAAACTGCTGTTTATGTGAAATGATCGGAGGAACTCCACAACTCATACTCTCAAGTATTGAGACACTCGAGCTGTTTAAAAATAGTGAATAATTGCAGGCAGAATAATACCTGTAAAGGTCTTTAATGTCTACCCTGCCTGTAATAAACACTCTGTTGCCCAGACCTTTTTGCTTTATTTGAAGAAGTAGTTCACTCATATAGTCCGATTTTCCATCTCCTACTAAAAGGAGTTTACATCTTGGTTCAAGTTCAACGAGAACTTCAAGGAGATGTTCGATCTTCTTTCTTCTAGAAAAGGTTCCCGGAAATAAAATAACCCTGTCTGAAGGAGCAACTCCGCATTTATTTCGAATTTCCATGCCAGCTTCTTCATCTCTACGGAACAGCGAGGTTTCAACCCCCAATCTTATAAGAGTAACTTTAGTCGGGTCAACTCTAAGGTAATTTACAAGGTGTTCATAACAAACATCAAGGACCGCGATAATATGATCAGCTCTAGAGAGGGCCCATTTATTTACATGTTTCCGAAACAGCAAATATTCTAACTTAAAAATCAATCTGAGAGGATTAAATCCCTTATAGGAATAGGAATGTCTATCATAAAAGAACTCATGGTGGTCATATATCAGTATAAACCCTAATCTTTTTTTTAACAGGGGGACAAGGAAATTTACAGGTTGGTTTGCTCCATGGCAATGCACCACGTCTGGCTTAATCTTTCTTAATTCACTGAATGCTCCAGGCATAAAGATCATGTCCCTCGGGATATCAAAACCCAAAAGTCTGTGGACAATAATTCCATCTACATGTTCAATGCCCATCTTTCTCTTTCTCTCCTGTCTCTTAAGACCTGACATGGGAACTATCCAGTTTGAGGTCAGGACATGAACCTCATGTCCCACTTTCGCCTGGTTTAAGGCCGTATAATATTCTTCATAACCATACTCGGGTTGAAAGTATCCTATGATATGAACTACTTTCATTTTGCAGATTTTTCTAAGACACTCGATATCACTCTATATATCTTTTCAGCAGCCTTACCGTCACCATACTGGCTCACCTGGGGCTTGGTATCCCATGAATCAGAAATAACATCCTCCATACAAGTTCGGATCCGGTCAGGATCGGCTTCAACCAGTCTATTCCAGCCTGACTCAAGCGTTTCTTCCCATTCTGTCTCATCTCTGATAGTAATACATGGCACCTTACAGAAATAAGCCTCCTTCTGCATCCCCCCTGAATCCGTACAGATGACCTTTGCGTTCTTCTCAAGGCAAATCATGTCCAGATACGAAATTGGTTCTATGACCTTCAGGCCTGATACATCGATCCTTGATTCCTTGACAGCTTTTCGAGTCCGTGGATGTATGGGAAGTATTATCTTTATATCTTTATTTATTTTCTTTAATGCCTCAAAGATACCTCTTAATCTCTCTTTATTATCGGTGTTTTCAGCACGGTGCATTGTGACAAGAATATATCCTTTATTCTTTAAATCAAGTTTGGCAAGAATGTCAGAGCGGACATCAGCACGCCCGGCATACTCTAGTATCGAGTCAAACATCACATCACCAACATTGATAACCAGCGGCCGTGAAGAATCATAGCTTCTGCCAGGGTCAGCTTTCATATCATTAGTAATATCCCTGATATTCACAAAACCTTCTTTACGTAAATTATTAACAGCATTTACTGTAGGGCAAAAGAGGACACTGGAGGCATGATCAGTTACAACCCTGTTTATTTCCTCTGGCATTCTCTTATTGTAACTTCTTAATCCCGCCTCTACATGAGCTACTGGCATATTAAGTTTGGCTGCTACTAGCCCCCCTGCCAGAGTTGAGTTAGTATCTCCATAAAGAATGGTCATGCTTGGTCTTTCCTTTATCAGGACTTCCTCAATCCGTTGCATCATTCTTGCAGTCTGTTCTCCATGGGTTCCAGAGCCAACCTCCAGGTTATATTCAGGCCTCGGTATTTCAAGCTCATCAAAGAATATCCTCGACATATTCTTGTCATAATGCTGACCTGTATGCATTAAAATGTGCTGAATCATAAACGGTTTTTTTTCGTTATTTCTCTCAATAGCTCTTATAACAGGAGCAGCCTTTATAAATTGCGGACGCGCCCCTACAATGCTCATTACTTTCATAATAAGACCCTCTGCGCACGTTTTTCCCATGTATAGGACTGTTTCAGATCAATTAATGCCTGTTGTGCAATCCTTTCACGGGCTTTTTCATCATCAGCAAGATATTGTATTGCGCTCACCCAACCGTCTGTATCATCTGGGTCTACAAGGATTGCATTTTTGCCTTGCTTTAAAACCTCTCTCAGTACTGGAAGATCAGAGGCTATGATGGGCTTTCCAGAGGCCATATACTCAAACATCTTAAGCGGTGACATGTACTGGCTTATATCTCTTGATTTGTCTCCAGAGGTAGTCACTTTTCCTTTGTGAGGCATTATCAATATATCACAATTACAAATGTAATTATTGATCAAGGATGGAGGTACAAATCCATGAAGAAAAATGTTGTTTCCTTCTATTCGTCTTTTTCTTGCCTTTATGTCTTCCTCCGTGCCTCCGACAATATGAAAGTCAATATCGGGAAGCTCCATTGCAATTTTAAATATCAAATCTATTCCCCGGCCTGGATATAGGTGTCCTGCATACCCGACTTTGGTTCTGTTTCCGTACTTGTCAGATACTGCTGTCTGCTTTTTTTTGCTGTTATAATCTATCAAGTCCGCACCATCATGAGCTACAATTATTTTTTTCCCTGAAACGTCATTTTCAATCATTTTTTTCAATGCATGCGATATAACTACCAGGTGTCTTAATCTCCTCCTTTTAGTGAGACTGGTGAAACAGATCTTTCCCCCACGTGTCATATGTTTTACTGGAAAATGCGTTTCATAGATCACATCAAATCCCATTACTGCAGCCACCCAGACACCCCAAAGACAACGTCCGTAAACGATCTCTGGCTTTATTTTAAGAATTTCAATAGCACAACGGAGACTGTATAATAGTATAGAATATTTTATTCGAGGCACGTGAAGTTTTTTTATCTCAAAACGTGGCTCCACTCCGTAAAAGTCAAAATCACATTTAACATCTTTTTCATGATAACTAGGCGCTTTAATTGATAATAAAACTACTTCATGGCCTATTCTTGAAAAGGCACTACACATCTTCATTACATGTATGCTGTGGGCAGTACGTTGCGGAATAGTTGAATCTGATATGTAAAGGATCTTCAAGGGCTTTTCTTAAGACAAATAGAATAAAACAACTTTTCATAATTTTTTGCCATCTTATCAACAGTAAATTTTTTTTCAACTGTCTGTCTAGCTTCTCTAATTACGTTATCCTGCTTATCTAAATTCTCCAGCACATAAAGTATTTTTTCGGCAAGTCTGGTTGAATCTGCCACTGGCACTAAATAGCCATTTACACCGTCTTCTATTATCTCCGAAGGTCCGTATGGGGCATCGGTGGACACGACAGGAGTTCTACATGCCATTGCCTCCAATAAAACATTTGGACAACCCTCCCACAGAGAAGAAAGGACAAAGAGATCAGCATTAGCAATATATTTAAAAGGGTTTTGTTTAAAACCAATAAAATCCACTCTATCATTAATATCCATTTCTTTAGCCATTACTTTCAGTCTTTTTTCTTCCTCACCCTTGCCAATTATTATCAAATAAACGGTTCTTTTTTGGTTGACAATCTTTAAAGCATCTAACAGATTTGGAAACCCTTTTGGTTTAAATAAACGTCCGACTGAAATTATCAGATTATAATTATTCTTAATCCAGATATGATTTACCTTTTCAAAAGACAGCTTATCGATATTTCCAATATCTACACCATTATGAATAACACGAATCTTTTCTTCAGGAATCTTCCATGACGAGATTAAACATTCACGTATTCCGTATGAATTTGCTACAATAAGATCAGCAAAACTGTACAAAAATCTAATAATACTTTGGCGTTTAAAATAAGATGGATTGGTTACTACTCCTATTATCAGTTTCACTGGCCTTTTAAAAAACATCATTTTGAGTGCTACTATAGCTGCTGTGTTAATACCCCACATATTACCAAAAACTATATCAGGCTTTTCTTTCTTAATAACTTTACACATATTAAAAAGAGTTCCAAGTTTATAACGCCTTTTGATTGCATATAATTTCGTATATTGAGGGATATCCTTAAAATACACACCTCTTTTTTCCCACAGACAAAGGATAGGTTCAAAAATATCTCTGTTAATGTATTTGAGAAGATAAATAGTCCTTTTTTCAGTACCGCCACCTTCAAGAGTGCTTGATAATATCAATATCTTTAATTTCCTATGCATTTACTTTTTTTCCGAGGCAGGCAGTGTAGACGGTCACTGAGATTCTCTCTTTAAAATTATCCTATCTCTAAAGAATAAAAGTAATCCAATCGGGGATGATAAAATATAAATGAATTTATGAGTTATGGGACTTAATTGTTCTTTTAAGGAATAACCAAGATGAAGAGAAAAACGGACTACTAATGCGGATTGCTTTAAAAGTCGGCATAATGACTTCCTATTAATAAATTCTAATGCCTGCATATTTGATAATCTATATCCATTTGCACTTTTTATTGCTTTTAGAATCCTGCTATATCCTTTTGAACTTATTCCTTTGGGAAGGTATTCCTTAATTCTTAATACTTCATTAAAAAAACGCATCTTGTATTTTCGGCCCATTTGATTATATATGACGCCTGGAGGAATCCATGGTTCACCATCAAAATCTGGGTAAGGATATTGTTTTATTATATTTGTTAAAAAAACAAAAGATTTATCACCTTTTACTCCCATACTCCAATATATTTCATTTGTGTTCGAATCGATTAAATCTTTTGGGTACTTAGTCCCTATTATTTTGCCATAAGGTCCTGCACACAAAGAACCAACTCCGGCAAAATTGGAGCGCTGGTCTCCTGGGATAGAATCCCAATAAAACATAAATCGTTCCAAGGCATTCTCAGTTAATAGGTCATCAGAATCCAGATGCATAAAAAATTCACCTTGTGCATATCTCAAAGCATGATTATGAGCACGATGTCTTCCTCCATTTTCCTGCCATATATAAGTTATTGGGAAGGAAGATTTTTCTTTAAGGCTTTCGATCTCCTCTTCTGTTCCATCAGTTGAACCGTCATCAATTATAAGCCATTCGAAGTTTTTATATGTCTGTCTTTCAAGACACTCATAAACTCGTTGCATATAGCTCCTTCTGTTATAAGTTGTCATAAAGACAGTAAATTTATATTTTGTTTTCATGCTATTTCTATTTTTTGTTTCCGGTCCCTAATGTTATTTAAACTGAGCAATATACCTGTAACTATCCATACAGATGCATCTCCCTTGAAAAATCCTGCATTATGAAAGAATATGTTAAAACTGTATGCAGCGAAAAATGCCGCAATCACAATGGCTAACACTTTTTCAAATTCAGACGACGCGGATACATATATCCTTCTGCAGGTAATGAATAATTCAATAATAAATAATAAGGAAATAAATCCCGCTATCCAGCCAAAATATACAGTATTTAATAAGAAGTGATTATGTGGCCCAGATTTTGTTGCATTCTCCCATCCTGAAATATTTTCAAATTTATTTGAGTTTTTTTTAACATATTCCTCATATCTTTCATTTCCAATTCCAAATGGTTCATTCCATATTATTTTTAATCCTATAATAGAAAAAGGTTTCCGAACGCTTAAACCCCTTTTATATCCAGATATATTCATTATTCTTGCAATAGCCGTGTTTCTTTCTAGGTAATTAATATTCGAAATTAATAAAATACTCAAGGGAGCTATTATTAAAAAGAGGATCATTAATCTTTTTTTTAACAAAATTGCCAGCATCAAAATTCCGATAAGAAATGCTGCTATCGCTGATTTTGTCAGTGAAAAAATTAATCCCCCAAAAATAATCAAAAATAACAACCAGTTTTTAATATATTTTTTTTTACTTTTTATATTCATCCAAATTGGAAATGATAGAAAAGCCCCCATTAACATATCACATGCAAAGGGAAAATTAAGTAATTTGAATCCTGTAGCCAATGGCTTTTTCATTACTAAAAGTGGAGTAATTTTTCTCAGTATATTTCTTAAATCTACAAAAATACTCCCTAAAAAAACCTGGAAAATACCAACTACAGCGGAGATCCCGCAAAAGATTATGACTACATTTATGAACCTTTTTAATTTTTGTTCATCCGTGATAAAATATTGTATTAAAAAGGCGGTAGATATGAACCAGAAAGACTTACCTAATAATATATGAAATCTATAATCGAAAATAGAATATCCATGAATTAACACCTGAACAAAGAATGCCCACAGATAATATACGAATACAGTGAGAAATATTACAGAATTTAAAGTTGGCAGTTTTATTCTATAAGAAGGGCCCTTAAAATATTTGATTATCCCTAAAAGAATGGCATAAGGCACAAATAAGTTCCTGGGGCTCACTCCAAAAAACAAATCAGAGGATGCCATGGTCAGTTCAGTAATGACAACAGCATATAAAGCTCTATTTATATCGTCCTTAACCCATAAAACTAATATGAGAATAAACGGGATAAGGTACAAAATATTAGTCAAAACACAAAAACCTTTCTTCCGATAGCTTCATTGATAATTTTTCTTTCTTCTCTAGAAAAACATTTATTCAGATTACTCGCTGCCAAAAATAATAAAGCTCCTAAGAACATTATTATTAACAAATACCATAAATTAGTGGCATAACTCTTAACAGTAAAAAGAAAGATACCCATGAGTATTGTATTTATTAATATTTTCAAAAATGCCCCGAATTGATATTCTGTCCTTAAAAACCGTGAAACTCTTGTCTTATAGAATAACAAGATAAATACACCGGTAGATCCGGAAGCAATTAAAGCCCCAGTCATTCCAAGCCGGGGTATCAAAATCATCCCTAATGAAATGTTGTAAACAGTGAATAAAGTCGCTAAAAGCATTATATTTATTTTCTCTATTGTTCTTAAAACAACTTCAAAAGGGTAAATAAATGCTCTTATGAAAATAAATATCAGGGCTATTCGGAATAAGTGATTAATTTCAAGATAAGAAGAATCAAATACAATTTGAATAATGGGTTTGGAGAGGATAGCTACTCCTATAAACATGGGCAAGGTTAAAAAAAAAATCACTTTGTTATAAAAAGTAAACATTCTTTCTAACATTCCCTTATCATCAGTCTGGGTATATCTTCTTATAAATATAGGCAGAAAAAGATTTTTAAAAATCTTCGCCGGGGACCATTCTAATAAAATCAGGGGAATTCCAAAAATGAAAGAATAAAGACCAACCTGCTTAATCCCAAGATAATGAGAAATTAATAAGTTATCTACCGTTATTTGTCTGGTGATATTTCCAATAACTATCAGAAATGATATATACATAAACCGTAATATCCTTTTATTAAAAATTTGAAAGTTAATCGCTCCAAGGGAGATCCAGGGAGTGGTCTTAAATAAATAAAGAATAAACAGTGTTATTTCTGAGAACGCCCAGGCAAGAACAATCCAATATAAATTTAATCCTTTATTTAATACCAGAAAGAATAAACAAAATTTTATTGCAAAGTAAGATATTCTGACCGTATTCCAATATTTATGCATGAGATTTGCCAGCAGGAACGAATCTCCCAGTAACTGGTTTTCAATGTTCACTAAAATAACCAGGGAAAAAAGTGGGATTAATTTTGTTAATTTGTCAGAGGAACCTAAGATGGAAGATAATTCATTTCTAAAAATATTTATGATTAGTACAAACACTA
This sequence comes from Candidatus Aminicenans sakinawicola JGI OTU-1, assembly GCA_000493965.1. Taxonomy (GTDB): domain Bacteria; phylum Acidobacteriota; class Aminicenantia; order Aminicenantales; family Aminicenantaceae; genus Aminicenans; species Aminicenans sakinawicola. The sequence continues at coordinate 46,383 of AWNV01000001.1, read as the reverse complement.
TACCTAAACTTAATCTTAAAAATATACTTGCGCTAAAAAGATTTTTTATTTTATTAGATTCATTTTTCGATCTGAACTCAGGGATATATCTTTCTATTGTTTGAGGAAGTCCGAAGGAAGAAAATATTAAACCTACAGTTAATATATTGATAAGCAGATTGTATATCCCAAAACTTTCTACTGATAATTTTTTTATGACATACACTAAAATTAAAGATTTAAATAAACTAGATCCAAATTGGCCCAGATAATTATATATGCTTCCTTCTATACCTTTTTTAGTAAAATATTTTTTCATAATTCTTCAGTTTTAAAATTTTTAATAATGAAAAACTAGCATCTTTCTATTGTTTGGTCAGAATAAAGGGATTCGTGGAGAAAATCTTACATTTTGTACTTGAATTTCCCGAGTCGAATAACATATAGTAATTATGAATCCAACGGATTATTTACAGAAATTAAAAATATATAGGAGTTACCAGCTAAATATAGCACACTCTCCAAAGGAGAATTTTTTGAAAATCTGCCATATCAGTAGTGGCTTGAACACAGGTGGAGCAGAAGTGATGCTCTACAAACTGCTCTCTACAAATAATCTTAAGCGCTTTGATCATGTGGTTGTGTCATTGAAGGATGAGGGGAGCATAGCAGAATATATAAAGAATCTTGGCGTCCCAGTATTCTGTCTGGGTATGTCTCCAGGCAGGCCAACTCCTAAAGGAGGATGGCGTTTAATAAAACTTATCAGACAGCTTAAGCCGGAAATCATTCAGGGCTGGATGTATGAAGGCAATTTTGCCGCCTTTCTGGCACGGATTATGCTCCCACGTAAGAGTAAGCTATTATGGAGCATCCATTCTTCCCTTCATGAGCTAAATAAAGTGGACTGGTTGACCCGAATGCTTATCCGTCTAGAATCAAAACTATCTCTATTCCCCAACTTCATTCTTTACAATTCGAGAATCAGCATGGAACAACATGAAAATTTTGGATTTTCCTCTAAACGTTCCTTGCTTGTACCGAATGGGGTTGACTGTGATCAATTCAAATCCAGTGGCAATGCACGCCTCAAACTACGCTCTTCATTGGAACTAGACTTTGATACATTTTTAATCGGACGAATTGCTCGCTTTCATCCAGAGAAGGATTATGCAAATTTAATTCTGGCTGCAAAAAAATTAATAAGTAAATTTCCTAATGTGCATTTTGTTTTTTCAGGCAGGGAAGTGATTCAATCCAATACCAGCTTGGTTACCATGATACAGGATACAGGATTTGCAGAGAAATTTCATTTGTTGGGTGATAGAAGGGATATCCCCGAAATTATGGCAGGTCTTGATGTTCATGTTTCATCGTCCAGGACCGAGTCTTTTCCCTTGGTCATTGGTGAAACTATGGCCTGTTGTGTGCCAAGCGTTGTAACTGATGTAGGAGATTGTCGTGAAATTGTTGGCGAAACAGGAAGAGTGGTTCCTCCTAGAGATCATGAGGCACTGGCGAATGGATTGGAGGCTTTCATCAAGATGGACAGTGCAAAACGGTTCATGATGGGAAAAGCGGCAAGGGAACGGATTGTCTCCCGCTTTTCTCTACCCTCAATTGCAAAACGGTATGAAGCACTTTATCAAGAACTTCTTAATGAAAAAAACTAAAAAACGGTTAATATTTCAATAAAATATGAGAGAAAAATAGACTAAATAAGGTCTGTAAAGTAGTCTAAAATTTGTCGTCCTATAATTTGAGAAGAGTGAACATCCTGGAGTCTTTGAAAAGCATTTTTAGCAATAGTCCTGCATAGCCGTCTATTTGTTTTGAGTTCAATCAACGCATTTGCTAGAGCTGCAACGTTTCTCTCTTCAATGACCAGACCAGTATTTTTATGTTCGATTAACTCGGCTATGCCGCCTGATTTAAAGGCAATAAGTGGTACTTTAGCTGCCATCGCCTCAAAGAGCACATTAGGTGAATTATCCTCAAAACCTTCGTGCCTCACTGAAGTCACTAATACAACATCGGCAGTAAGAAAATAGTCCGTTTTCAATTGATGCTTGACGAAACCTTTAAAAAAAACTTGTTCGCTAACACCTGATGATGCTGCAAGATTTTTTAACTTATCCTTATCAGGGCCATCTCCCACATATATAAGTTTGATTCCTTGACGCTTGCCTTTCTCCATACTGCTGAGTGCCATGATTGGGAATTCTGGGCCTTTTCTGTTTACTAGGCGACCACAGAACATAACCACAAAATCTTCTTCAACGAATCCTAGCCGACCACGGATATTATGCCGACTTTCATTCCTAATGAAATCATTTGTTTCCATAGGAGTGCGCATTATTCTAATCGGTGCGTGGTCTGGTTGAAGATTTTCTATCCACTGCTCGACATAATGACTTAGCGAAATTATTCTATCAGCTCTTTTATAGCCCCGCTTTTCTTCTTCAAGGAAATATCGATGTGTTGGACTGTCATTTTTGACTTTTTCCTGACTAATCAGATCTCTGTTTATAGGATAATGTACAATTAGTGTTACAGGAATACGTATTAATTTTGACCAGAGATATACAGCGTTAACGACAGAAATATCATTCGCCCATATTAAATCATATTTGGACCTAAGATATTCTAAAAGCAATCTTAAGCTTAAAATTATTTTACTTGCTATATAAGTCAACCTTGTTAAGCCTTCGCGTCCTTTTAAAATAGAATCCGTCTTGTTCTTAAATGATTGGTGTACCTCTCGATATTTGGACATACCGAAAATGGTAACGACTCTCACATCACAGTCATAACTCCGTAAGACATCGGCAACTGTATTAATATATGTGGTCACTCCGCTTTCATGAGGCCGACCATTAACTGCTATGGCTATTTTCATTCTTATTCCAATGATCTAAAACTGCTATTCATCTTATTTGGGATATCTATTATCTAGGGTCTACTGAAAAAAGCAAAAACATCAATTAACTTCTTGATAATACTATAATTATATGATATGCTGCAGTGGAATTTCAAGGTCAAAATGCAAGGTTTTTCGCAAAAACCCCTCAAAAACCTTGCACTTTTCATCGGAGATTTCACCCATGTATAAAAGCAAAGACCGTAAAACTCTACCACTTTTTCCGGAACTATTCCCTTTTGGCGGGAAATTAAACGAGTTGAACCGCTGGCTGCGGATCGCGGAACTGATTCCGTGGGAGGAGCTGGAGGAGGAATACCGGCAGTATTTTTCTGATGTTGGTCGTCCTGGAACCGATGCCCAGATTGTGATTGGATTGCTGCTTTTAAAACACATGACCGGCTTATCTGATGAGGATGTGGTGGTTGAGGTTACCGAGAATCCATACATGCAGGCCTTTTGTGGGTTTAGGGAGTTTGTCACAGACGACATATTAGACTCTTCCACTTTATCGAAGATGCGGGAGCGCTTAGGATTGGAGTTCTTCAAGAGGCTGGAGAAGAAGACGTATACGGTATTGATAGAGAGGAAGATCATCAAGGCGAAAGGGATGCTGGTAGATGCTACTGTGTTTTCTGAGGATATAAAATATCCGAACGATGTAGGTTTACTCAATGATGTCAGGGAGTGGCTGGTGCGAAACATTAAGAGAATAGGAAAAGCCGTAGGCAAGAAGTATCGTACCTACAGCAGGACAGCCAGGAAAGATCATCTCAATTTTTCCAAAAAGAGGACCAAGACAAAGAAGACGATCCGCAAGGCCAAAAAACAGATGCTGCAGTACGTGCGTCGCAATATCAAACAGTTAAAAGAAGCCATAGAGCAAATGAAGGTGCAGGGCCAGAAGGTTAAGAGCGCCATCATAGAGCAATTAGGGGTAGCGGACAAGATTTATTGGCAGCAGCTGGAGATGTATAAGAGGAAGGTGAACCGGATAGCGGAGAGGATCGTGAGTTTTCATCGACCGTATGTGAGGCCGATAAAACGGGGAAAGGTAGGTCGGAGTGTGGAGTTTGGAGGTAAAGGGGCGCTGGTGCATGTGGATGGATATTTGTTTTTGGATTATTTCAAGCATAGAGCTTTTGCAGAGGATAAGTTAGCCGCTAAACATCTTCAAGATTATAAAGAACGGTTTGGGAAGTTGCCACCCTACTTTACGGCTGACCAGAAATACGGCACACGGGAGAATCGGAACTTACTGAAAGAGCATGGGGTGCGGGAGTCGTTTAAGCCACTGGGACGCAGAGTCAAGATTGAGAAGAGAGATGAGCGATGGTTTAAGAGGAAACAGAAGGAGCGAAACCGAATAGAAGGCAGCTTTGGTAATGGTAAGCGTAACTACGGGTTGGATCGGGTGCGGTATTCTGGGGAGAACGGATCTGAGATATGGGTAAGAGCCGGAATCCTGGCCATGAATCTGAAAACAGCAGTAAATAGAGCATAGGATAAATGAAATCGGATAAAAAATAGATACAGAAAATGTGATATACACAAAAAATGAATATACTGAAAAAAAGTTAAAATCTTTTTTCAGTAGACCCTATCTAAAGAAGAAATTTTTATTTAAAATTGAAAACTATGAACTTTGGATGTGGTTGTTTGCTTTATAAGTTTTTTTTTAAGATTTTTAGGGCAGCTTGGCTTTTTGATAATAAATCCGAGGAACCTCGGATTTGACGGATAGATTGGAAAATCTTCGAGGGACGCAGGTAGAATTTCCTGGTAGCAAGTCGTTTAGCTTTCTGTAAATCTTCAAGTGACATTGCTTCAGTTCTCATGGCACGTCCGTCATCTTCATCATAATCAGCCCAATTATCTGAAACAAGGTAATTATTCTCTTTTACCCATGTATAGAGATCAGTTCCTGGGAAGGGAGTTGCCAGATGAAAAAATGCATAATCAGGATTAATTCGAATTGCAGTCTCGATTGTCCGATCTACAGTTTCCCATGTTTCTCCAGGCAGTCCAATAATAAAATACCCAAAAGAGAGAATACCTGCTTCTCTTGTCCACCTGATGGCATCTTCAGCCTGTTTCAGTGTAATCTGTTTTTTTGATTTCTTAAGGATATCTTCATCACCTGATTCAATGCCGTATGAAATCAATTGACAACCAGCTTTTGACATAATTTTTGTCAATTCAGGAGTTACCCCATCTACTCGACTGTTACATATCCACTTAATATAAGGGTTTCTTTCAATCATGCATTCACATAGTTCTGTCACCCATTCCTTATTTATTGTAAAGAGATCAGTCATGAAAATGATATTTCTAATTCCAAAATCATTGTTTATATGTTCCAATTCATGGATTATGTTGTCTATTGATCTTAATCGTATTTTATGTCCCCATACCGACCCTGCCCTGCAAAAAGTACAATGAAATGGACAACCCCGTCCCGGTATTACAGTTACAAATGGAGCAGTCCCAAAAAATGGCATTTTATGATTTTTAATTGGCAGTAAATCATGAGCTGGAAATGGAAGATCATCAAGATTTTGAATAAGTTGACGTTCTCCACCATCAATAATTTCCCCATCAGATAATGAATGTATGATTCCAGGGATCTTTTTTGAGATAGAACCGGTTTTACATATTTCTCTGATTGTTTGTTCGGCTTCACCAATTACTGCAAAATCTATAATTCCAGGTTCAAGAATATTTTTACCAAGTGCTGTAGGGTGAGTTCCGATTACACCAACAATAGTCTCAGGTAGTATTTTTTTGACGAGATGGCAGAATTCAGTATCATTTGATGCTGTAGGAGTGGTTACATGAATAATTGTTAAATCAGGATAAAAATCAGATATTTCTTTGAGGGTTTGTTCCTGTGTATATCCCGCTCCCATACCGTCTATCAACTGCACCTCAGAACCGATATCCCTGATAATAGCAGCCAGATATGCCAGACCGGTTTGTGGCCAGACTTCACCTGCAACAGCACGTCGTCCGCACCGCCCAAGTTCTTTCATGTATATGGTTCCATCCGGTGAGGGAGGATTTATAAGGCTTATTTTTTTAACCATCGACAGACAGTAGAAGTCAGCTGTATGCTATGAGTTACTAAGTTTTATATTGATTAAAAGCACTTTCATACTACTTAATTCTCTTGTTTATCAAATCTGCAAGCATCCCGATCGTGATCGTAAAAACAGCAGTCATCAAGATAACTCCGAAGGTCACATCCATAGGCTTACTCAAAAACACCCAACTTCCTAGAAGAACGAGAAATGCTAATATAACCAAAAATAAACTTAACGGAATAAAAATCTTTAAGGGACTAAAATATAAAATTGTTCTAATAATCAATTGAAGGAAATTTAGTGTATCCTTTATCGGCTTAATTTTTGACTTGCCTTTTCTTCCAAAATAATTAATCGGTTCATATTTTATTGAACAGCCATTAACCTCCATAGCAAGGGTGATTGTAGTCGTAAAAGAAAAACCGTCAGGGAGTATTTTTAAAAATGATTTAACTACTTCTTTTTTCATAATGCGAAACCCAGAATTAATATCAGGTATTTTAACATTGGCAAGATAATTGGCAGTTTTGTTTAATACCCATTTGGCAGGTTTTCGAATTAAGGAAATTTTTACGTTTTTACCTGTTCTTGCTCCAACCAACATGTCAATATCTTTTTCTAAAACTTTACGAAAAAATTCTGGAATTCGGTCATTAGGATAGGTCTTGTCAGCATCAGTAATTGCAATATAGGCATATTTTGCAGCTCTTACTCCTGTTTTTAGCGCAGCGCCATAGCCTAAATTCCTTTGGTGATGAATTACACGGAAATCTTCTTGAGATAATTTTCTCAAAATCACCTCTGTACTATCATTCGATCCATCATTTATCAAAATGATTTCCACATCAAAATCAATATTTTTTTTAACCTGAGATAGCTGGGAAATAGTCTCCTCAATTGCTTTTTGTTCATTATAAACAGGCAAGATTATTGACAGACCTTTCTGTTCCATTTTGTCTCCAAAAGCTTATATTTTACTCACAACTTCAAAAAGCCTAAATATGCCGACATGATAGATTTCTGTAACATTGACCTCTTGATTTTTTATCGTTATTGTTTTTGGGTTATTTTCTAGTTGTTTGAGAACAGGATCACGATCCCAAGATCTAAATGAAGCGATATATTTGATATTTCCAATGGGTAGATCTTTATTATGATAAGTTACAATATTTTTTTCTGGTATATCGGAAAGATAAGTTGCACAATTCACCATTTTATCCGGCATAAAGATTTTTTCATCCTCTTTTATTACGTTTTTTACAACTTTCATCCCGGCTTTTAAATCCCATAGACCAGCATTTAAATTTTTTATTGCTGCTATATGTGTAGATATTAATGGAATTATCACTAAAAATAAAGGCATCAAAACCAAATATTTTTTTGACCTTGTTTGTCTTTCTTTAAAAAAGACGTATACACAAATCGGCAGAAATATCAAAAATCTACTAAGGCTATTTAACTCAAAGCCAAGACTAAAAAACTCATGATATAAATTTTTAACGTAAGGCGTGTTAAATACGCTATAGATAACAATAACACCCAATATCACCAATGAAACAACCAAAAACTTCTTTCTCTTCTGCCATCGTAATAAAAGATATTCAATACCAGCGATTGTATAAAGTGGAAAAAACCATACAATAAGATACATTTTCCGCCAATCTGTATAGTAATAAAGCCAGAGGAATAAAAAATATAGCAGAAAAAAAGTAAGTACTTTCCAATGGTTTGGTTTATTTAATTTAATTAGATGAAATACTCCAACGGATATGACAAATATGTTAATAAGCCATATCAATTGGACCCACCATTGAGCATGAAATCTGGTTTCAGGTGATACAGTAGCATGATGGTCATCTGGCATGAAAAACAAGTTAATAGTACGTAGCAGGGAAACAAAATTTCCCATTACTTTATCAATCACAAAAGGTTTTGGCCCAATAATCGAACCAATATAACCAGTCTTACCAGTTTCAAGATAATAAAATCCCAAAAATATAACAGCAATCAAAAGTATTAAAAAAAATAAAAATATCAAACGCCGTTTTCTTTCAATAATAATTTTAGGGATATTGGCAAATATGGCTATAGCTGCATCAAATCGTGTAAAGGTTGCTAAACCAGAAATATATAAAGATAGTTTGTCACTTTTTACATAAAGAGATAAAAGAATCAGGAATAGAATCGTAGCTTCTGGCAATGGTTGTGTTGCACAATATAGAGAAAGAGTTGAAAAAGCAAAAAACCAGCTTACTAGAAAAGAATTTTTTATTCCAATTTGCTGGCCTATTTTATGAATAAGAAATATCGAGCCTATATATGAGAAGTTACTTATGAGAATGCCTGCATAGAGAATGGCCTTTTTCGCAGGGATAATTTTCGCAACCAAACCCATTAAAAAAGGATAAACAGGTAATCTCTTAGACGAAATCTCCAGATGAAAATTAAATATTCCCTCTGCAATCTCTTTAAATGCAAAAAAATCGCTTAAAGGAGAGTAGTATTTACCAGAGAGCAGAAAAAGATAATAACATGATATTCCTATTGTCAGAGTAAGTGCTACTTGATTTGCAATATCATTATTCTGAATTGATTTTATTTTATGCACTTTTTGACTATTGAATTAACTCTGCTGAAGCACCATACTCTGAAAAAAACCTCTTTTATCCATAAGCTCTTCATATGTCCCAGACTCAATTATGCAACCTTTGTCCATGACATAAATGACATCTGCATTCTTTATTGTAGAGATACGGTGTGCAATAATTATTATTGTTTTACGCTCACTCAGGTCTTCTATAGACTGCTGAATTAACTTTTCCGATTTCGAATCGAGTGCGCTTGTGGCCTCATCAAAAATGAGCAGCTCTGGCGAACGTATTAGCGCTCTTGCCACAGTAATACGCTGCCTCTGCCCTCCGGATAGTTTTTGCCCTCTGTCTCCGAGGATAGTAGCATAACCCTTTGGGAGACTCTCTATGAATTCATGGGAATAGGCAGTCCTTGCAGCCATTTTCATCTCTTCCTCCGATGCTCCAAGCTTTCCTAAAAAGATGTTTTCTCTCACAGTTTCATTAAAAAGAAAGGTGTCCTGACTCACAAATCCAATCTTCTTTCTCCAGCTTGAAAGGCTTAATTCTCTTAATTCAGTATCACCAATCATAATGCTGCCCTTGTATCCCTTATATAGACCACACAACAGATCAACAACGGATGACTTACCACTGCCTGACCTTCCCACTACTGCTGTTATTTTGTTTTTAGGAATACGAAGATTAAGACCCTTGAATAAAGAACTTGAATCATCATAAGAAAACTCCACATCTTTAAAGATGATATCACCTGATAATTGATTGATGTCGACTCCATGGGACAGATCTTCCCCCTTGAATTGTTCTTCATTAATTAAAGTATGTACTAGTTTAAGGGCTGGAATATAAGAAAGCAGCAGCATCCTTCCAGAGATAACTTGGGCTATGTTCCTGTAAAGTCTCTGAGATGTGGTTGCCAGGAATGCCATCATAGGCAGCACCGCAACAATCGGGGTACTGCTAATGTACTCATAATATATTAATGCCAGGACAAGGCAAAGTATAATCAGTGTTTCACCTACTGGGGCAGGAAGACTTTGAAATATTCCGAGCTTTACAAATATCCTTTTCAGACTATTAAATTTCTTTGAAAAGCTCTTATGTACATTGCTCTCAAGGGAGAATAACTTAACCTGCCTGATACCATTAAGGGATTGCTCTCCTTCTGCTGTAATTTCCTGGTTTAAAGCTAATCGCTTTTTGCCTGTTTCAATCGAAAACCTGGTGCTTGCCTTCCAGAAAACACCCAGAATCAGCAGCATGGCGAGAGTCAGTAAAAAGGTTACCTGCCAGTTTGTGATCAGCATAACTAAGTATATGCTCAGGGCTACAACGATGCGTAAAATGTACTGGGCAAACTGTCCTATGAATTTAGATGCCATCATCGGTTCATTAATGAGATTATTTATTAATGTCCCTCTTTTCTGGGTAATTATATAATCATACTCACAATGGATGTATTTCTTCATAATCTCAGATGACCAGAATTCTCTCAGCGAATTATAAAAGTGAATCGATAAAACAGAGCCAAGATAGATAAAAATGTTCTTGAGAAGAAATGTTGTGAAGATAATTATAGAGATTCCCATCAAACGTTGATTTTCAGGCACTATCCGGGAAAAGAGTTGATTAAAATATGAAACAACTTTTATGTCTAGAATATATGTATTGTCTCCCAGAATGATTCCAACAAAGGGTATAATCAGACCAAGTCCAATTGCCTCAGAAAAGGCTGCAAATATCATAATAAATAAGAGCACCAGAGAATATTTTTTGTATGGTCCGAATATAGATACGAGTAACCGAATCTTATTAAAAAATCTTTTGATCATAACCCCTCACAATATTATGGGATAGAAGACATTAAAGTTTAAAATATAACTCCTCTATCTGTTCTTTGTTAAGCACCGGTTCAGACGGTGTTTTATGAGCAAACGATTTATATTTCTTTTTCCAAGCCTTGATACTCAAACTTTTTCTTATTCGCCAATATAAACGCTGAAAGAAATCATGTTTCATCAGGAAATATTGCAACCTGTATTTTTCTTTGAATATCCTCTTATAATTATCCTCCATGGTTTTTTCAGCATATAATAAAAGTGCCTCAAATTCCTTATCCGACATCTCGGTTAAGTTAATCAAAACTTTCTTGGTTGCAAAACCACCTTCTAAGGCTGAAACTTTCTCTAAATACTTAATTTCATCATTTATAATTTTTTTCCTTATACATTCATCATATATCTCAGAACCCGGCAGTGGAGTTAAAATATTGAACCTCCTCGGTGGTATCTCAATCTCCTTAAAAAATTTTATAGTTTCATCAATGGACTCTTTATTCTCACCAGGATAACCAAACATAATCTGCACCCTTATTGCAATTCCGCTTTTTTTTACAGCCAGTGTTGCCCTTCTATGGTCATCCACAGTTACTTTCTTATTCATGGCCTTTAATAAACGATCGCTGCCTGACTCATAACCAAATCCTATACCTACACATCCGGCTTTTTTCATGACATTCGCAAGCCGGTCATTTATAACATCGGTTCTAGCCTGCCCAGACCACAAGATATGTAGCGGCTTTATCTTTTCACAAAATTCCAGAGTCCTTCTCTCATTTAATATCAGTAAATCGTCCAGGAAACGGACACCTTTAATATCGAATTTATCAATACAGTATTTTATTTCAGATATAATGTTATCTACAGACCTCATACGTGTTTTAGACACGGATCGGGTACAAAATTTACAGCTATAGGGACAGCCTACTCCTGTTATCATGCCCAGAGTTTTTATATCTGAAACATCTTTATTTAAATAACGTGAACCCCACCCTTCGTATTGACCCAATTTCTTTTTGAGGTAAGGTTCCATGTTGAATAACTCATAAGCCGTAAAGGGATATTCATCACGTGATTTTTCAAAGATACGTGGTTGTGTCTTTTTCACAGTTCCGTTTTTAATATAAGAAATGCCTGAGACCTTTTCTAAATTATCCATATTATCGAGCAGGTCAATTACAGTCTCCTCCCCTTCACCTAAGACACAGATATTGACATCTGTATTCTTTAATACCACCTCATAGCTGTAGGTTGACAGAGGGCCTCCAAGTATGACGGGCTTGTCTTTTAAATCCTTAATCATTCTACTAAGACCCTTGACATAGCTATAGTTGAGAGCGCTACCAGTTATTCCGTACACATCGTATTCTGTCTTTCTGATAAAGTCATTAAGCTCATACTTGTTTAAACATTCAACCTCATCATCAAAAACATTCACATTAAAACCATTTTCTTTCAAGCATGCTGCGATCAGACCTAGTGAAATCGGAAAATGAGCTTTTCTGCCTTTGACAGGAGGTTTTCGAGATGACATCGGGTTTATTAACAATATTTTCATTTTTTACTTCCACTAATTAGCTTAAAAGATGACAATCCCCTATACTTTTCAAAAAAATCTATCATGTTTTGAACTGCTTCTAATTCCATCTGAATTCTCGATTCTTCTGTTAGTGTTGCCACATGAGGCGTCAGCACAACATTATCAAGGTCACAAAGCCTCCCACTGTATGGCTCTTCACTAAATACATCCAAAGCAGCACCATCCAGATGGCCGCTCTTTAAGGCGCTGTATAATGCCATTTCATCAACAAATTGTCCCCTTGAAACATTAACCAATATCGCTCCTTTTTTCATAGCCTTAAATTCACTCTCTCCTAACCTTATATCGTTTCCCTCAACATGGGAGAGATTAATTGACAGGATATCAGAGACTTGAAGCAGCTCATTTAAAGACACAATCTTTATGCTCCACCTCTCTGCCCATTGTTTATCCGGAAAAAGGTCTGTCCCGTACACTACGGTCTCGAACTTGGTCATAATTTCTGCCACCTTTTTCCCGATTCTTCCTAGCCCTAATATGCCAACTTTTTGGCCTTTTAAGAGATGGCCTGCCTTTCTCTCCCATCTTTTCGCCCGGAGAAGATTGTTATGGTATGAAAGCTTTCTCATGAGGTCGAATATCATAGCTACTGTCAGTTCAACAACTGGCTGGATCACTACATCAGGGGTGTTTCTTATCTCGATGCCTCTCTTCTTTGCTTTTTGTACTGATATATTGTCGATTCCAACTCCACACCGGCTTATACAGAGGAGGTTCGGCAAACGATCAAGGACATATTCATCGTATGGTTCTAATCCTGCTATCACTCCCTCGCTCTCTCTTCCCATCTCGATTATCTCATCCCTGACCAGCCGTCTTCCAAGCGGATTTATATAGTAAGCGCAGCCGCTTTCTCTCAGTAGATTAAGAGGAGACTTGCTGTACTCTGAAAAAGTTGACAGGGCAACAAATATCCTATGATTCATAACTCTAAAATCCTCTGATAAATCCTGTGTTGGAGTGTGTCTTCCTTTAGAATCTTCTCCACAATCTCTATATCACTTTCCCTTTCCACACCAACAGTCTTTCCCATATGGATTACACCACGGATTGAATAGCCATGCTCCAATATTCTTAAAAAATCAACAGACTCAGCGATCTCTAATGGTGTTGGAGGAAGGCTTGAATATAAATTCAGAAATGACTTGGTAAAGGCCGATATTCCAGTCTGCCTGTACATTGGGCAGTTGTTTCGAACCCTTAAATAAGGGATGGGAGACCTTGAAAAATACATTATAAAGTCCTTTTTATCTAATACTGCTTTAACATTGTCGATATCTGACACGTCCTCATCATCACGAATTTCAGACAATAGATTAGTGCAGTAGCTGTTGTCATCATTTTGCATGGGCTCAAGCAGAATTTCCAGCACCACTGGTTCAAAGAGTGGTTCATCGCCCTGGATAATAACTATAATGTCATGCTCCAATGCCTTGGCAGCCTCCTCGACCCTGTCCGTGCACCTCTCGTGGGTATTGGCTGTCATAAGAGCACGCCCCCCATGTCTGGTTACAGCTTTAAAAATTTCATCATCACAGGTAGCTACATATACATCATCAACTGTACTTGATAAGCATGCTCTCCTGCGTACATGCTCAATCATTGGCAGATCCAGTATCTTTGCTATGGGCTTTCCTGGAAATCTTGAAGATGCCATCCTGGCCGGTATTACAACTGCAACCTTTTTTTTCGGCATGATTCTTTCACTTTGACATTTAAGACTTAATCGCCTTCCTGTTCATTGAATCTTCTCAAAAAATTCCTGACAGCAATCATATCCTTAAATATCGGGATTCTTGCTCCATGAAATGACTTTCCGCTGTCCCTTCCGATAAAGAAAACACCTGTAGATTGAGCTGACTTTAAGTCTTCATAGCTATCGCCTATGAAAACAATCTCTTCAGGAGTAACATCCTCTCTATTCAAGATGTCTCGAATGGCGTCTGTTTTAATCCATGACACTGCATAAATCTTTTTAAAATATTTCTCGAGTTTCCTTGCTTCCAATATCTCATCGAGTTCATCAGCAGGTGATCTGGAAGCAAGGTAAATTGGTATCTTGTCCCGGTAGAAATCTAAAATTTCCTTTGCGCCCTGTACATAAGCGCAATCGACTAAACTTTTAAAAACTAAACTGGAGAATTTTTTGCTTAAACTTTTTTCGGTTTCCTCATTATATCTCTTACCCAGTATATTCTCGGTTATATATCTGAACTTTTCAAAACGAACGGTTGCATTATTTGATAAATGGTATTCCATAATTTCATCCAGATGCTCCGGATAGTCTTTAAAAAGCGTTTTAAAAGCATAGTCTTTAATACCTACCGATTCTACCAACACTCCATCAAAGTCAAATAATATAACTTTAAATCTCATATATGGATAATACTATCGTATTTTCTCAATAAGATCCTTCATGTTAACACCCCATTTCCACAACAGGAAGACATCCGAGGCAAGAACAACAAACGTGTATCCATCAGAAAAAGCGTTTTGCACAATATTCAGCGAAGGCTCTACTAAATGGGTACCGCAGGACTTTCCGGACCTTTTACATGCTAATATCACCTTCTTACATGCTTCCTTCACATCTGGATGATCTAACTGGCCAGGGACCCCAATCGAACCTGAAATATCATAAGGTCCGATCATGACACCATCGACTTCCACAAAATTAAGAAGTTCTTCTACATTTTCTACACCCTGAATCGACTCTATCTGAATGATCAGGGTTGATGATCCATTCCATGATCTAGTATATCCTTCAAAATCAAAGCCATATCCCTGCGCTGGGGCAACACCATAACTACGCTTCCCTACCGGTGGATATTTACACCAACTGATCAAATTCTCTATCTCTAAAGAATGTGATACAAGTGGGGCTATTATTCCATCAGCACCCGAATCTAATAATCTCTTGATCATTTCCATATTATGGGAGGCTATACGAGGCAGGGCCAGTGTTCCAGAGCCATGACATACCGCAATGATTTGCTGTGCCTGTTCCAGGCTGATCGTGCTGTGCTCAAGATCAATACCAATAAAATCAACGCCACTTCTTGAAAATACCTCACTGATAGAAGGATGCCCAAAGGAAGTCCAGGCTGCAAATACTTTCCTCCTTTCCATCAGCTGTTTCTTCAAATAGTTTCTTTCAACGCTTTTTTTAATCATGATTATTCCTTGTTTCTTCCAGCGGTAATGGTAGATTCCCATTTCATTCCGTGTACCATTACATCAGGATGTGAGATTATGAGATGCCAGATTAGAGACTGAAAGGATTCCGTATGGGCGGTTACATTCTCAGGATTGACTGTCGGTACAACCACACAAACGTCCGCAACTGCTGCAGTATATCCTCCATCGCGCCCTACTACACCCATTATTTTTGCACATCTTGATTTTGCATACTCCAAAGCATTGACTATATTCGTGCTGATATTTTTTTCTCTGTTTCCTCCTCCAACGGAAAAGACAAACACACCGTCCTTTTCATCAATATTACTGTTTTTTAACCACTCAGAAAATACCGTGTGCCAGCCTTCATCATTTGTTCGAGCAGTTAATTCTGAGACATTATCCACAGGAGTATAGGATTCAAAACCAGCGATCTTCCTGAAATCATTCACAGCATGGGAGCAATTCCCGGCCCCTCCCCCAACACCAAGAAAAAACAGCCTTCCCTTCTTGTCCCTGATATTTACCAGAAGTTTGATCATTCTCTCTATCTGGGACCTGTCGATCTTTCTTATTATCTCTACTGCCTCTTTAAAGTAAGAATCTACATGGGACATAAAGATATCCTCCTTAAAAACTATTTTTTCCTTATTAGTATTCTTCCATAAGAACTCAACCGGCCTTCCTGCAGGAACTCCTGGAATGATCTTTTAACATCGTCGCTCCTATTCTGTAGCAGGTATTCTACAAACCTCGGGAATTTAATCTCTGGATTTTTCTTTATAGCATTTGTTACTATCTCAACATCTAAAATACCAGGGGTGCTGAATTCAAGGCATTCGAAACCAAAACGGTCAAACAAAGAATACAGTCCTTCGACTGAGAAGACGTTAAGCCTGTCAGGGGGGAAAAGATTTTCTGATTTATCCCACAGTATCTGCAGGTCAAATCCTGAAATCAGGATTACCGTAATAAAACATAAACCCTTGTCTTTTAACATGCCATGTATTTTCTCAAAAAGCATATCCACATCCGCCATATGGTTAATAACTTCAAATATAGTAACGACATCAACTCTTTCTTCAAGCGAAACCTTCCACGAAGGTATGTTTATTACATTTATACCAGGCGCGAACTCAAGATCATTAAAGGGGAGGAACAAATTTATTAATGTCTTTTTTCTGAAAAATTTATTCTCCAACAGTTCTTCAACATATCCATATTGATTTGTGTTAATATCAACAATATGTTCGGAATCCGGCAAATATTCCTGAGTAGAATCAACTATCCACTGGATGCGGGGTTTTATTATCTTTTCTTTCCTCTTACTCTTGGTAGCCTTTGAAAGCTCTTCGTGCCAGAACTTTCTTGCTTCTGACCGTGTATAAAATTCCTGAAGAGATATATCATCTGGTCTGGGAGTTACATAAACACTACGACAGTTAGCACACTCCACGTAATTAAGACCAAACTTTTTAAATGATGAAATTGACTTTTTACCTCTACATCCAGGACAAACGGTATTTATCATCCTCTGTCCTTTTATAAAAAATCTTAAAATATCTTTTTCTGCCAGTTGGAAATACCTGTGTAAGAGATTTGAGGGTTTAAAGTCGATTTCGTTATATTCATCAAAAATCACAACCTTTTTCATTCCCCATCCTCCATAGCATTCCTATATGCTTTCTCTATAATCTCCATAACCTTAAGGGCATCCTCAGATGAACAAATAGTAACTTTTCTGTCCTGGTCAATACATTTTATAAATTCCTCGACTTCCAGGTTCCAGGACAGGTCACGATCAAAGTATGTCACCTCTTCTTCCGGGTTACCAACAGCACTGGCTTCATCCTCAAATTGACGTTTCCCTATGACAATCTTCTCCCGTCCATAACTACCTGTTTTGGAGAGCAGCCCATCCACTACGATGTATCCTTCTTCTAATGTTAAATCTATCTTGAATGTATGATTCCACATCGTGGAAGAAGAATGAAAAAAGGCATTCTGCCCCTTTTTATTTTTCAGGATAACATAAGCATTGTCCTCTACTTCGCATTTCCAATAAAAGTTGTTAACAAAGCTTTTTACATGTTCAAAATCACCGCAGAAATATCGAAACAAATCCAGCATATGTATGCCCTGATCCAGTAAAATACCACCACCTGAAATCTCCTTGTCATTCCGCCAGGAATTTCTGTAATTCTTGCCACCGGATTTTCCATACAATCCTCGGATATTTATTATCTTACCCAGCCTGCCACTGTCAGCTACCACTTTGGCCTTAATAATGCCGGGATGGAACCGATGGTTAAAACCGAACATCAGTTTAACCTTGTTACGTTCAGCCTTGATTATGTTTTTAACGTCTTCAATGTTCCGTCCTGGCGGCTTTTCACAGAAAACATGAATTCCTCTTTTCATGCTCTTAATACATATTTCTGGTGAATAAAGGTTAGGAGTACAAACGAAAATTATATCAATGTCTTTGTTAAAAAGATCTTCAAGTGAGTTAAAAGCCTCGCAATTTTTAATCCTTTCCCTGACTGCAGGATCTTTCTCGAAGATTCCTTCTAATAACAGACGTGGATTTTCTTTGATCACACTCTCTCTTATCTCCCCCATATATCCATAACCTGCAATTCCACACCTTAATATTTTCCCAATGCCTGAATTTTCGTTCATTCTTAATACTCAGATAAGTTATCCATATCCTTTTGAAACTTCAAGAATAAAATCCTTATAATTTCCTAATATGTCTCGACCATATTCACCATTATAAACAACCTCTGTTAAAAATCTTTCAATGTTACTATTTGAATAAGGCTTATATGTTGGGTTTTTCTTTAATGTCTTCAATGCATCTTCCAGTTCTTCATAACTGTCCACAGTCCAGCAGGCTCCAAATTCCTCAAAAATCGTTTTATCACCATGAAAAAACCTGGGATAAATGACAACTTTATCCTGTAAGAGTGCTTCAATCATTATACTTGATTGTAAAATAATAGCGACATCTGACCATTTAATTAAATTAACCGAGTTACAATATGAAATCTCAACAGAAGGAGGTAAATCCATAAATAATTTATTGGACCGTGTCTGGGGTTTAAATAACAAGTGGACAAAATCCAAACTTTCTATTTTTTTAATTGAGTTCTCAACTATACCTTTATACTTTCCATGTCTATCAGCTCCCCTATCCATATAGACAACCTTCATTTTCCCGGCTCCTTTATCACTGAGAGAAATATCAGGAGGAATAATTTGATGAAGGATATTTTCCCAATCTTTACAGAATCTTACACTCCCCAAAACTGTTATTTTTTCAGTATTAAGACCACTATTGACACATTCATCCTTCCAAAAACGATGATTGACAACCTGATAATCTTTGTCCGTTTTTATTGCATCCATCCATGCTTTATTATAAAGTGGGGGATGTTTCACATATATTGGCATACCATGCGGAACATCAATTGTCGGTATCCTTAAATGCTTAGCAGCCCATAGTAAAGAAGCTACATTATAGAGCCTTAATTGCGATGCCGGATCAAAAACCAGAACCGAGGGTTTTAACGATTTAAACAACCCCTCAGCCCATTTCTTATTGAAAAATTTTTTGATAAATTTTTTCAATAACTTGGAACGCACTATAATGCCTCTAAATAATCCACTCATAAGATGAAATGCTGATTCTTGAAATCTTTTCTGTTTTATTGAATTCAAATTAAAAGACTGGAGGCATACATAGATATTCTTTTTAAAACTTCCTCTTAAATAAGTGTTGCATACAAGATTCCCAAAAAATTTGTAAAGTTTAGAAGGTGCATAATAATTGTATAGATAGCTAATAGGAATATTATATCTATCTTTTAAATAGTTTAGTCTAAAATCATTTGAAATGTCATATAAAGGATTTAGGGAAAGTACTACCAACTTCTCTTTTGTATCTTTTGCCATTCGGTAGACAATGGGCACCATGTGATCTATATCATTAAACCTGTTGATGAAAAATATTATCATTTTGTGAGCCTTTCCTTAAATTATGAATAGTCCTTAGAACATTTAGATTGTTTAAAGAGAAAAATACAGGTCAATAAAAGACATGAGACAAAAGTAATTAGAGAGAGATACAACAACAAAATCCTCAGAGGTTGCCTGAATTCAAGAGATATCCGGGATACGCCTGGAGGCACTTTTATAGCTATAAAGGCATTGAAGAGGGGTTTAATCTCTAATTTTTCTCCATTATTTGCAATTGCCTTCCATTCAGGTCTATATAATTTAGATAATCCAATAACTGAAGCCTCTTTTTTAGGAGTAAAATCTAATTCATAGGAGCAATTATCTCCTTTTATGCTAACCTTGCCTCCTTCCCTATATGATAAACATCCATCCAAATCTGCACAGAGAAATCTGCTATGACCGCATTCTGGACGATAATCTATTTTAGAGGTTAATGCTTTTTCTGATATGAAAAATGCTTTTGGCCATGCGTCTTTATTTTGTAATAAATACCATACATGAGTATTTTTAAAGTGAAAACAAGTGTAAAATTCCTCTGTTCCATTACAGTGAAGCAATGACTTTGTATATAAATTAGTTAAGTCTTCATTTGAAGGCGGGATAAAATTAGAGGTCCAACGAGCAATACCTTTTGAGATACATATCTCTGCTAACCACCCGTTGAAATGCTCCTCTGTGCCTCTTGATCCAATATAAAGTGGATCCTTTGAATCATGTATTGAAACATCGATCATGTGATGTTTGCTTCCTATCTGAGTACCATTAACAAATGCCTTAAGATCTGATTCATCTCTAACTAATGCTATATGATACCAGGTATCCGCTGATGCTGACCAGGGAAATCTCGCATCTGTGTTATCACTTCCATCTGTACTATAGGAAAACTTTAGACTTTCAAACTCTTTTTCCCAGGCAATCTGCCATGCCTTTCTAGGACTATAATATGGGTATCCAACGAGAACTTGGGTGCCAGAAATGTTAGTAAATTTCACCCAGAAGTCAACAGTAAAATCACCGCTGCCGAATGCCCAATCTTTCTTTTTAAATAGTTGTATTGGGCCTTCTATTCCTTCAAATAAAACACTTTTGCCTCGGAATTTATTCTGAGATGTATCTACTTCAGTTTTTATTCCATTCGGCCATAAATTACGAAGAAAATCTGATTTGCCCAATTCTGACTCATGCACTAATAGAAAATTGATCCCAGCAATATCTAATAAAGCTGAGTTTTTCAGCAAGTCATAATTACTTTTTATCAAACCTGCTGAGAACACAGAAGAGGGACAAATTCTGTCCATAGAAACACCCTTAAAAATACCATTTACAGGATTTAAGCCGGCATGAAGATTTAAATCTGACATGGCGTAAAAGCCCTCTGAGATAAGTTCTTTTTTTGGATTTTCAAATTCATACTCTATCCTTGGAGAAAGCAGAATACGTTTATTTTTAGATTGCTTGTAATACATAAGCCAATTTAGGAATCTGCCATCTTTTTCTGGGGATTTAAAATAATTCCTTGTGGGCCTCTTAGAAGGATAAATAAAAACATGGTACCTCGTATAGGCTAAAACATGAGCCATCTGGATAATAATTAATAATGGAATAATTATTTTAAAATTTTTTAAAACTCCTCCCTTTAGCCTTTGAAGTTGAATACCTGCAACTATTATGCCGAAAAAAATAGTCTGATCTCTAAATTGCCATGGATGAATTGTGTTTAAAAAAATACTTTTAGGTAGTATTGAAAAAATTAAAGATAATAGAAAACCTAACACGGCAGAAGCTTTTATCGCATCTAAGATCTGTTTTGACTTACCACGTAAATACCGCCATAATATCGCAATTCCAGTAAATGCCAAAATAAAATATACAAAACCAGTAAATGAAGTTCTGGCAGCATCATGGTACTTTAAGCTATAAATAGCATTTGACCACCAAGTTGAAAAACTGTTATTAGCTATTGAACGAAATAAATCAATATTAAAAGGTGTGAATTCATTGCTAATTATATGCTTTAAAGCGAGAGGGCCTTGAGTTCGATGGGTTAAATCATCTGGAAAAAATGGAATTTCATTTAATATATAATAATATCTTGGAGCAACCAAGATGCAGGTGAGAATAAAGACAGTAAGTAAATGTTTAAATTTATATTTTTTAGGATGATATAAAAAGATTAAAAGCATACAAAAAAATAAAATTATCCATGAATTCAAAAAGGTTGGGGCATTGTAAATTGTGAAAGCTAAAATTATTGGTAATAAAAAGATCAAATAATTAAACTTTCCTTTATTTTGTAAAAAAAAATTATATATAAAAAAAACAATTATGGGAAACATAGTCCAACCTGCGAATGGACTAACCCAGTCATCCGTAATCGCATAATTAATAGTTGGTAATGAAAAAACATATAAAAAGCCGCTTATCATGGACATCAACCTTGACAGATTAAGTAATCTACATAACTTCATAAAGAAGAAAGAACCTGCGCTCAGGTGTATTATCCAAAATAATAAACGTACTATTTTCATTGAAAGAAATGTCGATAAAATAAAAAATGGGTGAAGTTCAATCAGTGGAGTTATTGGAAAAGGAGTGCCAAAACCTATTCCGTCATACCAAAGCAAAAATTGACCTTTTAGAAGGTTTTGAGCTCGTATTAGAGCTGAAAATATTGGCCCACTATTATAATACTCAATATCAATAGGACCGTATTTCAGCATACTACTTAGAAAAATCAAAGATATTAAAACAGATAGAAAAAGAAATACTATGTTCGGATCTTTTTTCCCTAATATACGAAATTTCATCAATCAGTCCTATCCCAAGCTGTAGTGCCACTCAAAATTAGATGTTACCACATATTGAGTAATCCACACGTTTCATAAAGCAAATTATTATCTACAATAAAATTTCTATTCGCAAAACCAAAAAAGATTCACTCAAATATTTTTGGAAGTAATGCTTTTTTAAAAAGCTCAGTCTGATATTGCAAAACTATTTTCACTCTTGAAAATTCAAAATACATTCACAGAGCATAAGATCAAACTCGGTATCGATATCCATCGATTCTTTTTCAGAAATTACTAATCCTTTCATGTTCTTGTTATCTAAAATACTTCCCTCATAAATGACCTGTGTCTTCATAGTATCAACTACACCATTGATTCGATAAACAGGAGGAAGAAATTGACGTCTATAATATTTGCTGAGTTTAATGTCACCTGAAAAAAGCTCAGCACTTCCATCTTCAGATAATTTATACATCCAGTAAGGATGGTGAACCCCTTCTACCAATGTCATTGTCCTTACAATATCTGCATCAGTATCTATTAGTCTCTGAACCGTTTTATCAATAATCTCTGGCGTTTTAAATGGAGTGGTAGGCCTTAAGTTCACGACGATATCAGGCTCGTATCCATCGTTCCCTTTCAACCACCGGAGTACATGATGGAAGACTGGCTGGTCAGGTGTATCATCTTTGGCTAAGTTAGCAGGTCTCAGGAAAGGCACCTCAGCTCCCCATTTTTGAGCGACTTCTGCAATCTTGCTGTTATCCGTCGATACAATGAGCCGATCAATTCGAGTGGACTGCAATGCGGCCTCAATGGTATAAGCAATCAAAGGCTTGCCAGCAAGATGCCTTATGTTCTTGCTCGGAACCCGCTTGGAACCGCCACGTGCAGGGATTATGCCCAGTACTTTCATGTTGAGTCCATCTTTTTCACAATATCTCTGAGGTTTTCAATGATGTAGTTTTGATCCTTAACCGTAAGACCAACCCATATTGGCAAATCAATCAATTGATTCCACGCTTTGTAGCTTACAGGATAGGAATTATCTTTATAGCCAAATTTCTTCTGATAGTAGGGCTGGATGTGAATAGGAGGAAAACTCAATCGAGTGTCTATCCCTTTCGATTTTAATTCAGATACAACTCTGTCACGGTCCAATCCTTCTCTTAATGAAACTGCATACATATACCAGGAATGACGATCGACATATTTCGGTATGAAAGGAGGGAAAATATCAGGATCTTCCTTAAAGGCTCTGTTATATCTTTCTGCTATCCTATACTTCTCCTCCAGGATAAATTCTAATTTCTTGAGTTGCTGGATCCCGATGGCTGCTGGAACATCGGTCATGCGATAGTTATATCCAAGGTGAATATGATGATACCGATAATCCTGCCCCTGGTTGCGGAGCTGCCGTACTAAGGCAGCTTTTTTATCATCATCTGTTGTGATCATTCCTCCTTCACCTGTGGTTATATTCTTGTTTGGAAAGAAACTGAATATATGTATGGGAGCGATTGATCCAACCTTCCTCCCCTTGTAGACAGCCCCGAGCGATTCGGCACTGTCAGCAATAACACTCAAACCAGCTTCCTCTGCAAAAGCAAGCACATGGTCATAATCAACCGGCATCCCATTCATGTCCACCGCAATTATGGCCTTTGTCTTACCTGTTATTCGCTTTGCAGCATCCTCTAGGGAGATATTATAAGTTTTTGGATCACACTCCACCACAACCGGCACGGCTCGTTCATATAAAACAACATTAGCTGTTGAGATAAATGTTATATCAGGAACAAGTACTTCATCACCTTCCTCAATACCCAAATCAATCAAGGCAAGATGTAAAGCGGTGGTTCCACTATTGGCTGCGATAGCATGTTTGGCTCCTACATACTTAGCAAAATCCCTTTCAAATTCCTCAACCCTCTTACCCATGCTTAACCATCCGGACTTAACCACTTTGTATACAGCTTTCGCCTCTTCTTCACCGATGTATGGATTTGCAACGGGAATATTTTTCATTTTGAATTACCTCCTCCTGTTATTCAGTACCGTTAATTTCTGAATGTTTCATCTTATGATTTCTTCGTTTTTAACGGGATATCGTGGACCGGTGTCATTGACATACCAGTCGATTGTTTTTATTAGTCCATCCCTTAAGGATATCTTGGGCTCATATCCCAGCGCATGTATTTTGGCTATACTCGGGCATCTCCTTCTTGTTCCTCCCGTGAGACGCTCGCCGGATATTATATTAATCCTCAATCCTAGCAGTCCGGCAATCTCTTCAGCGAGATCAGCAATGGTAATTTCATCTTCAGCACCAACATGATAAATCTCTCGGCTTTTCCCTTGAGTGGCACACAGGAGTATTCCTTCAACAGCATCATCTATGTAACAGAATGCCCGGGTCTCTTCTCCTGTTCCCTGAATCGGAAAATCGATCTCTCTAGTTTGAAAATTCTCACTCAGTTTTTTCATACGCAGTATAAGTTGTGGGATAACATGACCCACCCCCATATCAGGACCATAAAAATTGTGTGGACGGCATATCACAGTTCTTAAGCTGCTTTTTGCAGTATAGTGTATCGCTAAAAGCTCAGTTATTATCTTTCCTCCGCTGTATGAAAATCTCGGATTTTTAACATCAGGAATGACAAGCCTCTCCCCTTCTGAAGTGGGAATATGTGTTGGCTCCTGATAAACTTCTGACGATGAAGTGACTAAATAATTGCTTATGCCACATCTCATAGCTGCATCAAGTGTATTCAAGGCACCTTTGACACCCACCTCAAGCACTTTTTCAGGTATTCTGTAGAAGTTCTCTGTGCCATTAATGAAGGCAAGGTGAAACAGGGTATTAATTCCCTTGCAGGCTGCATAAACCTGATCAAAATCTGTAACATCTCCTTCTATGTATTCAACCTTATCCAGATAACCTTCAAGTCTTTGAACCATTCCCCTTATGTTGTTGTCAAGAACACGAACAGAAGCACCTTCATCCACCAATCTCTTTGTCAGATAGGATCCTACGAATCCTGTACCCCCGGTGACCAAAGTTTTTCCAAGGGTGTTGATCTCTATCCTTTGCATCCTATTCCTATGTATTTAACGTTATTGACTGATTTTATGTTTTTAGGTTCAAAGGTGTACCAGCCATCTACAAAAATACAGTCATGCCTGGCAGAGTTTAACAAATCAAAAACATCCATCCTCTTGTAGCTTTTATGATTATTCATAATCACTACCACATCTGCATCCTTAAAACCTTCAGCAATAGAAACAGGCGTTACACCACGTGCAGCTATTTCTTTCTGAGACACAATTGGATCATAACCAAAAAAAGACCTTTCTCTAATTCCCTTTTTACGAAAGTGGTTTATAAGATCTAGGGTAGTTGAATCTCTAACATCAGAAGTCTCTGGCTCTCCCTTAAAGGCAAATCCAATAATAAAAATCTTTAATTTATCAGTTTTTTTATTCAACTGCATGATTTGTTGATATACCTCTTCAACAATATGGAATGGAATAGATTCGTTTATCTGTCTTGAGTGTAATACCATCTTGGGTTGGTGCTTTAAATCCTTACATGAATGGATCAGAATGTAGGGATCTTTCGTAAGACATGCCCCTCCAACACCAGGACTCGGTACAGGTATCTCATCCCTAGGGTATCCTAGATTTGCAGCCTGCACCAATTTAACCATATCCAATCCCAGTTCTTTACATATCAATGCCATTTCATTTGCGTACCCGAACTTAACATCGCGAAAGGTATTATTCAGAATTTTAACCATTTCTGCACTTTCTAATGATCCTACATCCACAATCGTAGGTGTAATCTCTCTGAAAATCCTGTTAACAAGCATCGTACTTTTCTTATCATATCCACCTATTATCTGCGGCAGTTCTTTGATTTCAGGTATAGCCCTTCCCTCGATTGTCCTTTCGGGTGCATAGGCCAGATAGTAATCAACACCTGCCTTGAGGTTTGACAGGTCATTCAGGATCGGTAATATAACATTTCTTGTAGTTCCCACTGGAACAGTAGAGCGTAAAATAACCAGATCGTCAGGCTTTATAAATTTGGCAATTTTCCTGGCGGCTTTCTCAATATCATCAGTTATAGGTTTCCTTGTCTCAGGATCAACCGGCGTGCCAACTGATATGATATAAGTATCCACTTTACATGCAGAAAGATCAGAAACAAGGATTAGATTTTTCCCAATATATCTATGCAGGCAAGCCTCTAAATTGTCTTCATAAAAAGGCACGTATCCATTCTTAATTTTTTCAATCAGCCCGCTGTCAGTATCATATCCAAAAATTTTAAATCCAAATTCAGCAAGGACAACCGATAATGTCAGACCGACATATCCCAACCCAATAACACAGATCCGCCTGGATTTGGCATCCAGTAAGACACTCTTATCCTTAAATGTTATAATCCCCTTTATACGGCCTTTATCGTCTAATACGGGTATCTGGGCATACTTTTCACTAACCAGTTCCAGCATTGCCTCTCGACTCAAACCTTCTTTTACGACAACAGGTGAGCTATTCATGATGTTTTTTATAGGTTCGCCTGCATCATGCCCGTTTAAGAACCCTCTACGGATATCTCCGTCCGTAACAATTCCCTTCAGACGTTCCTGGCTATCCACAATCATGGCAAATTTTGAGGCTGATTCATTGATAGCCTTCATGACCTCAAAGATACTTTTATTTTCCGTGACCATTATTGATTGGATATCATATAACATACTTAAACTTCCCTTTCTAAGATATTTTTAACCATCTGATATTGCTTGAAAATTTCTTTAGTATTAAACTTCCTGCATTCAATGGTTATTGGTGTCTTTTCCAGATCGAATCTCTGTGCTGCCCTAAGTTGCCAGCAATCAGGAGATAAAAGGGTATGGTGATCTTTCTTCCCATCATTTCCTGATAAATGGATCCCAAAAACCTTGTTCTGATATTTTATACTAAGTGTGTTGATTAAATCATCTTTATTAAAGCCAAAATAATTTGCAGAGATCAAAAGATGTCCTAAATCTAATAAAAAGCCTATGTTATCATCCTTATCAAAATAATCAAGAAACTGAATTATATCAGCAGGGATACATAACAATGAACTCTCAGGCGCATCATCAGTTGGAAACAGGTTTTCCAGACCTATCTTAACTCCTTTTTCTTCAGCATATCCCTTAATCATTGAAATTGATCTTAACATAATAGTAAAAGCAAGCCCTGAACTTATGCCTGGAGAATCATCAGGCATGAAGTAATCATCGCTGGAAGAAGGATAAAAATCTCTTGCATAGCCCGGATGTAATGTATAGCGGTCTATTTCTAAATCATGCGCTAAATTTATACTTCTTTTAACAAAATTAACACTGTTTAGTCTTGTTGTTTCGTTATGGCTCGCAATATTTAGAACAAAGTCTTTTTGGGGAGGTGGAAAATAATTATGAATAAGAAAGTTCAAAGAATATTTCTCCTTATAGCTCTTAAGTATCGTTAATATATCAGCACAATATTCAGTCCCTCCGGTAAGCTCAATATTACGAATACCAATACCAGCAAGTTTGCTAACAGAATCTTTTATAGAAGAGCTATTTACAGCTGCAGAAGAAATATAGATCATCTTATGGTCTTAGCCGGCACGCCTGCAACAGTAGTATTATCACTAATATCACTAATTACTACCGAACCAGCTCCAATCACTGCCTTTTCACCTACAATAATCTTTTCTTTTATAGTGCTGCCGATACCGACAAAACTGCCATCTCCGATTGTAACCCTTCCCGCAATATTACAGCCAGGTGCTATGAACACATGATCTCCTGTTTTTACCTCGTGATCAATGATTGAGCCAGTATAAACAATGCAGTTCTTTCCTATAAAGACCATTGTGCCAATTTTAACTCCCATACAGATTACACAACCATTTCCCAGAACTGCATCCTTTTCTATTATTGCTGAAGGGTGAATAATCGTTGGTATCTCAAATCCTATGCTTGAGAGCCTGGAAAAAAGCTCTTTTCTTTCGTTATTATCACCAATGGCAATAACTGCATGTCTTGCGTCTCTTTCATATATCTCTCTGAAATCATTCCATGAATACTTAATAACACTTCCTGATATCTCTTCACCAATATTTTTAGAATCCCTATCTGCTATTCCGATAACATTGAAATTTCTACAGGATCGTAGTATTGAAAGTACAACCCTGCAATGACCGCCAGCACCAACAACTATTACATTATCTACCATTCAATCATATCCATCTGTATTAGTGCATCATACGATATGTCCTTAGAGGCCTTCTTACCCAGGATTATGTCGTAAAATCGAGGAGAGAGACCTGTAGCAGGACGTTTAAAAGTTATATTATCAACTGTTATCTTTTCACCTTTATTAATATTACGAGACGCAACAATACTTCGCCGCATACCAATAGAATTCTCTTTTTCTACTTCAGTTGGTTCCTTTTGCGCATTCCCCAGAGAAGTTTCAGTCTTGTGAATTTGATTCACAAGTGACTTTAACTCTTTTGGTGTCACTGAAGAGGAATGATCAGGACCTGGTAAGTTTTTGTCTAAAGTAAAATGTTTCTCTATGACCCTGGCCCCCAATGCCACAGACGTGATAGCTGATTCAACACCAATGGTGTGATCCGAATACCCAACCAGGCAGCCAAATGCCGACCTAAAGGTTTGTAAAACTCTGAGATTGGCATCTTCAATCCTGGATGGATAATTCGTCGTACATTGCAGCAAAACTACCCTGTCATTCCCCTCATCACGGATTGTCCTTAATGCATTATCGATCTCTGCCATAGTTGCCATACCGGTTGACAGGAATATCGGTTTTTCTGTCTTTGATATTTTGCGAAGGAATGGATGTTCTACAATCTGTCCTGATGCCACCTTGTAAGCAAGAACCCCTATGCTTTCTAGAATGTCAATATCCTCGAAGTTATATGGGGTAGAGAGGAAAACCAGCCCCAGATTTTCAGCATATACCTTTAAGTCCAGATGATGTTCTGGTTTCAGTTCAATCTTCCTGAGCATATCGAGTTGAGACTCGGTCTTATCTGTTGTTCCGAGTTGGTATTTTGCCTTTGGAGCAGACATTGTTACAACTCGCTCTGCCTTAAAGGTCTGAAATTTTATGCAGTCCGCTCCGCATGAGGCGGCTTCCTTAATAAGCCTTCTGGCCATATCCAGATCACCATTATGGTTTACACCGGCCTCGGCAATTATAAAGACCGGCGAATGGTTACTTATTACTCTACTTCCAATTCTGATTTCCTGTTTCATTTTATCCCCTTATTAGAACCAATCAAATTTAGAAGGTGTCGACCTATCATCTCCCCTGCATTACCTCTGAAGGGTCCTGCCTCATTTTCTTTTATCAGCTCGCGTTTTTCTGCATCCAAACAGGGATCATCCAGATACTGGTTAACAGCATCATAGAGTTCATCCATATTAAAGGCCGTTTTAACACCACCTGTTTGGATAATCCGCTGATTATGTGTCTGAACATAGTCAACCATAATATCCTGTCGGGTTTTACCAAACTCAACCTTACACTTATCCCTTATACAAAGGTTTATAGAAGGCAGTTGAAATATTGATGCCTCTATAACCATTGTAGAAAACATGTTGAGCATAACATCAGAGTGTTTTAATACAGATGCAACAAGAACCGTTTCTGAATCAGCCAGATCAATATCCATTCTTCTTGAAACAGTTTCCGGAATGTTAAGTGAAACACATGGATATTTGTTTTCCACCCTTTCATATTCATTGATGATATCTTCAAACATAAGCCTTCCATTTGAGGTTCTGTAATGAAGTGGATGTATCCTTACCAATAACTTAGGAGAATGTTTTATTTTACCCGATTGAACAGCCTCCGCTATCTCAGCAACCAGTTCAGGGCCCCAGGGAAAGCGCTTTGGAGATTTAGTTGCAAAGAAAATGGTTTTTTTATTTGGGTCTAAGCCTAATTTTTTAAAAAGCTCCCTCTTTTCAAAAGCTGCTTTGCTGCTGTAATAAGGATCAAAATGGGCAACACCACCAACAAAGATCTTTTTCTCATCAATATCATTGAACTCAACCAATTCCTTTTTCATGTTCTCTGACCATGAGACAATATAATCCGCGTTATAACCCGGCATACCCATACCGCTGGGATTATCCCAGCTTAGAACTACACAGCAAACTGGAACATCAAAATAATGGGCCTCACGTGCAAAAAACTCGTTATATTTGAATCCACATAGGCTCGTTACCACAACAAGATCAGGTGTATACTTTTTAAATAATTCTTCATGGAAGATCGGTCGGAAAAATCGACTTTCAAAAGCGATAAGCAGACGTCTCAGCACATTACTAGACTTTAATATCCTGCTTATCAGCTCCCATGTCAGCCCCTTTACCCAGTCTTTATAACCATTTGCTCTGGTCCAGCCCCGGTGGATCTTGTAAATAGCCCGAAAATCATCAACTGTTCGTGTGTTATACTTTCCATTAAGGATATATGCACGTAATGATATTAAAATCCGCTGCAAACTTGTTTTCTGGAGGTAGGATTCATAAGCTTCATTCTTTAATTTCTCTACCCTGACATTTTCCGATTCAAAGCTTTCGCGGAATACCGGTTCGTCACCGTTATGCGAGAGAATGACAACTTGAGCCGAGCTCTCTCGAAGCGTCTTCAGGATATCTGTACGTAACAAGTAACGTACAGCAAATCCCTGGCTCGTATACAGAAATATTGTCTTTTTTTTCATCTGTAATCTGAATGGATGTAGTTAACTTTTTTGTGCTGAAACAATATCTAAAGTGGATATTGTATATCTTGCCAGTTTACTCAAATCCTTTTGTCTGTCCGGATTCTCGCGGAGAGAAAACTGGGCCTTTCTTTCGAGCAGGGTCGTGTAAAAGTCTATAGGTACTGAACGGCTCATTACTGCTGCTATATAGCTGATCAAGGCTTGCTCATCAAAATAATGATTCTTTAACAGATCAGCAATATTCTCACCAAGCTCGTTGATATCTTTAACTCTTCTTACCATGCTGGAAGGTAAAATTTCATAAGGGGTCTGTCCAAAGGTTAGAACAGGTTTACCTAACAGTACTGCCTCAAATCCTACAGAGCTTGCAATGGTTGCTACAAGTCTTGAGTTAACAATGAAAGGCCTTGCATCCAAAGTTGGATCAGCAAACCTTACATTGAAAATTTCCTTGATCTTCTTATAGTAACTCAGTGGCCTCTTTCCCCTTGCAGCCGGATGTTCTTTTACCAACAGGATCATCCCTGCGGGAAGACTGTAAGCAATATTACGTAATACTTCAATCTGGTTCAGGTAGGGTTTGCTATAGACAAGTAATGACACTTCTGGCTCGGTATGTAATGGGAAAAAAACATAATCACTTTTTTGAAATTCTGATTCTGATATATACATCTTTGAAAAATAAGAATCAACCTTTCGCACTAACCTTGGATTAAGAAATTTCCAATAGAGCATTGGTATTAAAGCACCCGGCAGGTGACGGTCACACTTTGGACCAGTATATCGATAGTGATATTCTTCTTCCGCTATATTTTTTATTTTTTGTTTTAAGCGGTTCAAAATAAAAAGGGGTGCTTTACTTCTTGGGTGTGGAACTATATAACCCACTTGCGGTGGCCTTTGAGTAGGTAAATATACACCTTCATATCTGGCATGTTGATTCCTTACAAAATCCAGATACTCCGAAGCCCTTTTTTTCCACTGGTCTTCATTATTGCTATTCATGTATTGTTCATAAGCATCTTTGATAAGTTCTGACGGCTCAAAAACACTCGTGCCAAATGTCATATAGTTCTGAACACGGGTTGGTCGAAGATTGAGAAATGGGATATTCTTTGACCTGGCGACCAAATAGCTAGCAAACTCACCTATCCTTACACAAAGAAAGGACACTACAAAGTCCGGCTTTACTATGTCAAAGAGTTTTTCTGTTGAATCCAATACCTCTAACATTATACTCAGAACTTGGTCATGATTAAACCTCGGCTTGTAATCCTGACGGAAAGCAAATTTTTCACCCCAAATAATACGCCTATCACAAACAATCGCTCCCCAGAGGTTCGGTGTTTTTAGTTGCTCCTGGTATTTTTTTAATTTTTCAATATCAGGCTTGTTCTGTTCTGCCTTCAGCATGATTTCCCATTCTTTAATGAGTATGTATTTACCAGATTCGATATCAGGAGTATTTTTCAGAAATTTTTTATAATAAGCGGAATCAGAGATAAAAAAACCAATCTTATCCAATTGAAGGGGCTCTCGCAACTGCTGTACCAAATCATAAAAAACCTTTAATGCCGTACCCTGAGTTATAAAAATTACATTCATTTCTTTTATATCTTGAGAAACCAGCCCAAACCTGGAGTAGATAAAAATTGCCAGTCCAAAGAGGCATATGGTTCATCAGTCAAAACAGTGCAAATTTCAGCAATTGCCAAACATCGAAACCATGTATCAAACAGGCTGCTGTCCCACAAAGTCCTCTCACTTCTAGTCCATCCTCTTCTGATAGTGGAAAAGTTTCTTAAAATTTTTTTCATGTGGCTGCGAATACCTCTTCGA
Organism: Candidatus Aminicenans sakinawicola JGI OTU-1; assembly: GCA_000493965.1. GTDB lineage: Bacteria > Acidobacteriota > Aminicenantia > Aminicenantales > Aminicenantaceae > Aminicenans > Aminicenans sakinawicola. The sequence continues at coordinate 13,732 of AWNV01000001.1, read as the reverse complement.
TTGATTATATACCAGTAATAGGGATCGCCGTGTCGGAAAATAGATGTGATAAGTCCCCAATATTCACTTAACTTTAACTTTCGGCGATTGGACCAACAAAATCCTCCGTCTGAATTCTGGTTTTCCAGAATTGCAGACAGGGAACGTCTTAATGAAGCCCTTATATCATCGCGACGGTAATCATACTTGTGATAGAAATGGACAAGAGGAGCGATTGCATCTATATCATCACATGAGCCTCCTCCTTGTCCTGGAAAATATAAACCGTCCGGTTGCTGAAGAAAAAGCATTCTATCTACTATTTGTTCCGCATACTGCACTTCACGATCAAAATACTCATAAATTAAAAACTGATGATAAAATCCGCCCATTCCTACAAAGTAATCAGAGTCACGAGAAGTCCCCCAGAAACCAGTCTTGGGATTCTGATGCTTATCCATCCAGTCAAACCAAACATTTAATGCTTCTCTCGATTTTTCATCTCCAAAATGTTCATAATTATAGGCGAAACATATCGCCAGAAACATGACCTTGTTCCCGCAGTTCCATGGATTATCCCAATCTAAATTATCCAGCCAGGAGGTCAAAGGAGCTTCATCTTTCCATACATCTAAAAACCTTAGAGGATAATTCGGTTTACCTCCAAGTGCCTCAATTGCACTGAGACAAAAAGTAGTTAATTGTCTATTTAGGTGTTCTTCATCATGAGTGGGATCAACAATCCTTTCTTTTGCTTCAGGGTCAATGAATAAACCTGTTTTCTCATTTTGGAAACTCAGTAAATAATTTAGCCATTCACTGCGCTCCTCGGCAGATAGGTTTCTTAAGTTATTAAACAGATAGTGGATATATACAGCAAAACACGAAGTAAATACGGTTGCATCAGCCCCTTTGTTCATACGATACGCCCATACCGATTCATCTTCATTATGCATTGTTTGAAGCCAGTTTAAGACTCGATTTTTTAAAACCATTTAAACACTCACGATTAGAACCCTTAAACACATCTCAGTTTATATGTTGTATCGGCTTGCCTTGAATATTTTCGGATTATCCCGCACCCATATAGCCGTTTCAATGAGACCCTGTTCTAGTGAATATTGTGGAGTCCATCCAGCCCATTCTCTGGCCCTGGTTGCATCACATAATAATCTGTTTACTTCACTATTCGGTGGTCTAAGACGTTCATTATCACATACAATATCTGCCTCTATACCGGTTACTTTCATAATGGTTCTTGCTAAATCATTTATGGAAATTTCCTGACCAGAGCCTATATTAATAACATGTCCTATTGCCTTATCACAGAGAGCAATATTAAGAAATCCTGAAACAGTATCAGCTACATAGTTAAAATCCCTTGTTGGCAAAAGTGTTCCTAGTTTTATTTTTTTTTCACCAAGAAAAAGTTGGGATATTATAGTCGGTATAACTGCTCGTGCAGACTGCCTCGGCCCATATGTATTGAAAGGGCGAATAATAGTAACCGGAAGATTAAAAGATCGATAGAAACTTTCTGCTAACATGTCCGCACCGATCTTGGTGGCTGAGTAAGGAGACTGTCCTTGAAGGGGATGTTTTTCATCTATGGGTACGTATTGAGCTGTTCCATACACCTCACTTGAAGAAGTATGAATTATTCGATGCATGCCAACCTTACGACAAGCGTTCAGAATATTCAGGGTGCCTCCGATGTTAGTCTGCACATAACTGTCAGGTGCATGATAGCTGTATGGTATAGCAATGAGACTTGCAAGATGAAATACCATCTCCTGTCCTTCAACGGCTTCAAAAACACGATTTGAGTCACGTATATCACCTAAAAAAATCTCAATATTTTTCTTAAGTGCTGAGTCTGTCTCATCAAGCCATCCCCAGCGACCAAATGAGTTATAATAAACAAACGCCCTTACATGTGCCCCTTCTTTTGCCAGTTTCTCTGTTAGATGGCTGCCAATAAAACCGTCAGCTCCTGTAACCAAGATTTTCCTATTTTGCCAATATTTATCCATTAGAATTCCTGTAAATCTTTTTGCACTTTTTTAAGATCATCCATTTGACCTATATCCACCCAGTATTCATGAATTGGAAAGGTCGTGACTGGCAGACCTTTTCTAATCAGCTCTTTTATTAAATCAGTCATATCAAATTCTATATCTCTGGGAATTAGAGAAAGTGCTTCAGAATTAAGCATATAAATACCAGCATTGCATAGGAACCTCTGTTCAGGTTTTTCTTCAATCCTTAAAAGATAATGACTGGATATATTGAGAACACCATAAGGAATTTTCAACATGTATTGTATTGCTGCTACCGTCATTACACATCTGTGCTGCGTATGAAACTCGATCAACCGTAGGAAATTGGTTTTCGTTATTACATCACCATTGATCACAAGAATAGGGTTTGATGGAATTTCTGGTAAAAGCGTCAAGGCACCAGCCGTGCCTAATTTTTTGTCCTCTTTCAGATAGGTGATATTTACACCATACTCTGAACCATCTTTAAAATAGCTTTCAATAATATCTGTCTTATAGTTTACAGAGATGTATATATTAACAACGTTGCTTTCTTTTAAGTAATTAATAATATTCTCTAAAATGGGTTTATCCCCCACTTTTATCATAGGTTTTGGGATATTTTCTGTAATGGGTCTTAAACGTTTACCCTTACCGCCAGCCATGATAACTGCATATTGACAAACACTCTCATCAGAAACGATGTCTCTGAGATTTATAATCTTGCATGGACAACCAATACTGTCAAGGATTGGAATATTACTCACCAAGTGTTTATTCATTAACTCTTTTATTTCTTTTTCTGAAGTACCACGAGGAACAGTCAATGGCTTGGTCCACATAACATTGGTTACAGACTCATCGATGGCACGTCCTGCAAGAATAAAGCGCCTAATATCACCATCTGTAACGGTACCTACTAGACGTCCCTGCGTATCCACAATAAGGGCAATGCCCTGTTTATTTTTGTCTATCACCCCTATGCAATCACGAACAGTGGCTGACTCTTTTAAACAAAATTGATTTATATCCTTGTCTTTCATTAGTATGTCATCCTTTTCTGGAGTAAACCCAGATTTATATCGATTGTTGCCAGTACACCCGCTATCTTTTCTCCTGCATTTCCGGCACCATAAGGATTCTTACAATTCTTACACTGTCTTCTGAATTCTTCATCATTCAACGTTTTGTGTACGGCATTTATAATCTCATCCCTGTTATAATCCACGTCAATTACGTTATTTGCTCGCAAGCGACCATTCTGTCTCGACCCGATATTGACAACAGGACATCCAAGGGCTGGTGTTTCTTTTATTCCACTAGAGGAATTCCCTACGCAGACTCCTCTCCCTATTCTCCCGCAAATATTCAGGACTCCATGATAATTATAACGCCCCATGCTCTGATAAACCTGAAAGTTATCTAATCTTTCCTTTCTTATTTTTTCGATCTCCTTGATAATACGCCGCCCCCCTGCATCGTTATTAGGGTAAGTTACGATAACCTGGCATTCTTCCTTTGCCAGGATACGCATGGCTTCTAAAGAGGGTCTGACTTGTTCAGCCGCATTTTCAAATTCAGTTGTTACAGAGTGCTGAGTAAATATGATTACTGGTTTATCAGTAGTGATTCCATATGCCTTCTGAAGTTCGGCAGGTGTAGCAAAATTACTGTCAGCGATAAGGTCTATTGCAGGGAATCCTACATTGTGAACCCTCCATGGCTCTTCTCCAAGGAGGCGTACACGCTCTGCTGCCTTTTCATTCGTAGTGAAATGGAGGTGTGCCAATTTTGTCATGGCATGACGTACCGAATCATCTAGTGCTCCGCCTTCTGTAATATCTCCTCCTTCTATGTGGGCTGTGGGAATGTTCATTTGGGTTCCAGTAATAACTGCAGAGAATCCCTCAAAACGATCGGCATAGACCACAAGGAAATCAGGCCTGATTTTATCGAGGATCCGGCTCAAACTTAAGATGCCGGAACCAATTGCCTGAACTGTAGAAAACAGGGTGTCTTCCTCCATTTCTAATTTTACTTCTGCATATACTTTAAAACCGTCTTTCTCAATCTCCTGCAATGTATAGCCAAAGTCTTCCTGAAGATGTGCTCCTGAAACCAATAAAAAGTATTCCAGTTTAGGATGTGCATCTATTGCTTTTAAGATAGGGTATTGAAGCCCATATTCAGCACGGTTTCCTGTAAAAACTGCGATCTTTCTTTTATTAGAGGTCATCTTTTTGATCATAGCTTTTAAGTGCTAATGACAATCCTTCAGATAAAGTATATATTGGCTTCCACCCAGTAATTTTTGATAAAAGACTGTTATTAAGGATCAGTATTGAATTTGAAGGCTCAGAATCACTGTGTGATTGAACTTCGTTGACCGAAAGAGAGCTTATGCGGCTTGCCATCTTGATCAGGTTAAGAACAGATGTTCCAATCCCAGTGGATAAATTGACAATAGAACATTCATGCTTATCTATCGAAATTAATAAGCGTATTAGGCCTTCAATAACATCGTCAATGTATATAAAGTCTCTTATTGGATTTAAATCACGAACTACAATTCTTTTGCCTTCTTTAATCTGTTTTATAATAGTACTAACGATTGTGTCTTTATTGCTCCCCGGCCCATATACATTACCTAATCTTGCTATAATACAGGTTATTTGGAAACTCTTTGAACAACCCTTTATGAGGGTTTCTGCAGATAATTTTAGGGTTGCATAGATATTTTGAGGAGATGGGGGTGTTCCTTCTGTCACTGGCTGTCTTCGATAATCTCCATAGACAAGCCCGGTTGAAGGGAAGATGAATTTCCCTATTTTATTTTGTCTACAAAATTCTAAAACATGAAAGGTTAGTAATACATTGGATTCAAAGGCCTTTACTGGCTCCTCTTCACACTCTCCTGCATGGGCAATTCCTGCCATATGAAATATGGCAGTTTTTCCTCTTTTTTCTGACATCAGTTGAGATAGTACTTCATCTGATTTCTCAGGAAAATCACCTGGTACAAAACGGAAAGAGTTATACTTGATAACTTTGGCAAAATGTTCTGGAAATTGTTTGTTGGAATCATTTCCAACAACAAATGCCCCATTATCCACTAGAACCTTCACTAACCGACTGCCTAAGAATCCACAGGCTCCGGTGACCAGAATGCTGTGTTCGGACAAACTACCAATTTTCAACGTCATTTGGGCTAATCTGAGAGTCCTTTTTAATATCTATAGAAGCTTTCTTACCCAGTACTCTGTCAAGTTCAGATGCTAAAATAGCTCCAGTACCAGGTCTTTTTACCCATGTGTTTTCAAGAGAAAACACTTCACCGGCCATTACAGGAGCAATGGTCACAACAGAGGCATACGCAAAATCTATGACCGGTTGTTCCTCTGGCAAGATAGTCTTTTGGCCACCAAGGGCTGAAAATATGGCCTTTGAACCTTTCACTAACTCTGCCAGCTCATCAGGCTCTATAGAAATTGGCACGTCAGGTCCAGGCCACTTACGAGTTACCGTGAAGTGTTTTTCAAGGGCAGATGCACCCAATGCGACAGCACCAAGACATGTGTATATACCGATAGAATGGTCACTCAGCCCGATCGGTAAATCAAAAGCCTCCTGTAGCTTTTTAATAGCACCAAGACGAACCTTTTCATATGGGGTTGGATACATAGAAGTACAGTGCATCAGCATGAGAGGTGTGTCATATCTATGAATGGCCACAACTGATTTTTTAATGGATTCTATATCATTCATTCCAGTTGACAATATTATTGGTTTTCCAAACCGGGCGACATGTTCCAATAGAGGGATATTGTTACATTCACCAGAGCCTATCTTGAAAGCTGATACATTCATGGACAGTAGACGGTCTGCTGCCTCTCTAGAAAAGGGAGTACAGAGGTAAATAATCCCTTTCTTTTCACAGTATTCCTTAATTTGTCTTTCCTCATCTGCTGTCAGTTCACATCTCTTTATTATGTCCCAAAGGCGCTCCTTGGATATCTCACCTGGTTTCATATCTGATGGAATCATCTCAGCCTCAGTGATATGACTTTGAAATTTTACACAGTCAGCCCCTGCCTTGACTGCAGCATCCACACACTGTATTGCCTTATCAAAACTCCCCTCATGATTAATACCCACCTCGGCAATTATGAAGGGAGGATATTCTAAACCAATTTTACGTTGACCTATCTGAAATTCCATTTTATCACCAGGCTGTCCATCCACCATCAATGACCAGAGTCGCGCCTGTCATATAACGGGATGCATCACTTGCAAGGAAGAGGATTGCACCGTTATAATCAGACCAGACTGCCATTCTCCCCAAGGGAGTGCGTTTGACATATTCATTATGAAATGACTCTTCCTGGCTGTCATAAACACCACCCGGGACAAGAACGTTTACTCTTATATTGGATTCTCCCCATAATGTTGCAAGATGTCTTGCTAATCCTATCAGCCCTGCCTTGGATGCGGAATAAGAGGCAGGGCAGTTCAACGGATCAGCGCCTCCATAAATATTTTTCTTTGGTGAACAGTTTTTGTAAATCCTCTGGTCTGGCCCCACAATGCCGTACACTGAAGATGTTAAAACAATAGAACCTCCATGGGATTTTTCCATGTATTTCACAGCCTCCCGGCAGCATAAGAAGGCACCTGTCAGATTTCCCTTTAAAACACCTTCCCATGTACTGACAGGATACTGATTTAAGGGTTTGTAATATCCATCTGGCTTTGCCATGACGTTATATATGAGGATATCAATTTTTTCATACGTGTCATAAACCTTTTTAAATAATTCTTGAACCTGCCCTTCTTTGCTTGCATCACATTTCAGCCCAATTATTGAAGTGCTGGTGAGAGCGGCTACTTCCTCTGCCACAGCTTTGCATTTTTTGGCATCAACATCAGAAAGTACAACCTTTGCACCTGCATATCCCAATGTAATGGCAAACTGTTGTCCCATCGTTCCCGCTCCACCAAAAATAACTGCTACTTTCTCTGTCAGGCCAAAGATTGAATCAACTTTATGTAGTTCAGGAATTTTAGAATAATCAGGCATTTGTAACCTTCCTTGATTCTCTCATTAAGAATTCAACAATTTTGAAATCTAATTCAGTATCAATATGACTAAATCGTTCTTCCGGAACTATGTAAAGACGAGTGCAAGGAGGGATTCTCTTACCCATATCCATAATTGCCTCTCTTGAATACATCCATACGGTGGAATCCAGATCAAACACAGGAGGACAATCCTGGCGGCAGCCTATATCTTTGTCTGAACGTATCAATATTTGGACAAAATCATCTTCTAAACGAACCATATTAAAATAAGGACTGCGGTGCGCTTCACATCCTGAGACTACAGCCTGACAGGTTTTATCTTTATTAAATATTGATAAGGCCTGTTCAATATCCTTAACCTTACGAAGCGGACTGGTTGGATCTAACAATATCAAAATATTCACCTTTTCTTTATACACAGTCTCAGCTGTTTCTATGGCATGCTGCATAACTGGCAGCATCGGTGTGTTATCCTTTGCTAACTCTGGAGGTCTCATAAAAGGGACTTCAGCTCCCCATTCTTTTGAAATTTCTGCAATCTCCGGATCGTCTGTAGAAACGATTACCTTATCTATGAAAGAACAGGCACGTGCACACTCGATTGTATAAGAAATTAAAGGTTTTCCTAGAAGATTTCTTATGTTTTTCTTTTTTATTCCTTTTGATCCACCCCTTGCTGGAATAAGTCCGAGCACCATACCTGCATTCATTTGTTTCCTTATTTTCTCTTGACCTCAGATGGCCTGACAGCCCTTCTGGTTTCTGAAGCCCTGTGCGCAGCTAATGCCACTTTAAGAACATTAATTCCGTCTTCAAGACTAACCGCCGGATCACCACCTTTTTTTATCCTATTCAAAAAGTGTATCATATGATCGACAAACATGGTATTCCTTTCAAATGAAACCGGTTGATCGAAAACACGTGCCTCTGACGTTCCTTTAATCTTTAGTGTTACTTTACCAGAATTGTTATTCCATGAGATAATACCTTTACTCCCAACAACTTCACAATTTCGTCTGAAGAAGGGGCTGAGATAATCCATTTCAACCTGAGCAACCAATCCATTGCCAAATCTCAGGAGAATCTGGGCAACATCTTCCGTTTCAATCTCTAGCTCAGATACATGATCAAGAAATGCGGACACATCAGAAACAGGACCAAACCACCAGTAGAGATAATCCAATTCATGAATCAGGTCAAACAAGACACCACCACCATAATCTAATTTTGCACTGTACGACTGATTGTAATCCTGTTCAGGACGCCAATCAGGCAGATACTGTCCAACACATACCCTTGCAAAATAGGGCTTGCCAATTTCGCCCCTTTCCAGAAGTTCCTGTATTGTTCTCAGACCTGGATTAAATCTCATCATACATCCAACTTCAATAATGAGTGATTTTGACTCCATAAGACTCCTCAACTCATCAATCCCTTTCATGCTGTTTGACAATGGCTTTTCAATATATATATGAATACCTCTCTCTGCCGCTGAAAGTGCTGTCTCCATATGCTGATCTGTACGATTACTAATTATTACTGCATCTGGTTCAGAATCAAAAGCACTATCTATTGACGGGAAGACTCTAATCCCATATTTTTTAGACAATGGCCTAATCCTTTCTGCTCTATAACTATAAGCAGACACAGATATTTTTAAAGAAAGCAAATTCTTTATATGTCGCGTCCCGATTGAACCGGTTCCTACAACAAGAATATTTAAGTCTTCAAACAACACAGTTAAGTCTCTTCATAGGATATAGAAATACCTGATAATAGCTATTGAGTAAGCATCAACCTTGATTAGAGGAGGCCTTGTTCTTTTTTATAAAATCTATAATTAATGCCAGAAAAAAGCCTAAGAAAAGAGATAAAACCACACTTATCATGATCATTCTTGTCCTTCTTGGTTCAATGGGTTTAGAGCTTGTAAAAGGTTCTTGTACCACACGAATTAACTCAAAATCTGCGGCTTCCTCCTTAGTCTTTGCTTCTTCAAGTTTTTCTAATAAAGGTTTAATACTTGGCCTTTCCTCCAATAAGTAATCATACTTTGAGAGAAACTCTGAAAATTCATACACCATATTGTCTTTTGCTATTAATTTTTCCATTATTAAAAACTCATTACTAAATTCACTTTCTAAAGTTTCAAGTGACTTCTGCTGAACTCCTTGTTCCTCAATGTTCATCTGGAGGGTTGTATTTAATATATCTTTATAAGCTATATTCTGATGAATAGTGTTTGAATAGAGCAACAAAACAACCGGATCTCCTCCACCACTTTCACTCAACAAACGGTCTCTTTGTTTCATGATAGACTCTGTATTGTCATCAAACATTTTGATCTGCCTTGTCATCTTATTTTCTACAGTTTTTAGCAGTTTTACCTTGTTTATGTAAAATACAATCTTATTTAACATCATTTTAAGCTTGTCTATCTTCGATTTAATTTTCCACGAATAAGACTTTTCTATCTGGTTCAGCAGTTCTTTCATAATTACTTCACCCTGAGCAGGATTTGTTGTATCATAAATCACATTAATAATGTATGCCTCTCCTGGTTTCTTGGCATTGAGTTGCAAGCCAAAGGGATCGATATTTAATGCAGTAAAAATCTTCGGGTTATAAATCCCGCCATTAATATAGGAAACAATATTCTCGATTGAATCCACCGATATAACTTCAACCTTCATGGTTTCCTTATCTAGCTCCTCGATCTCCCCAGGACTTAATGAAGCTGATACCCTGTATACAGGCGTTATTCTGAAACTCATAAATAAAGCTGCAATAACTGACAAGATAACAATCCCAACAATAATGAACTTCCACCTCCAGATAGTCTGAAGATAATCATACAGATTGATCCTATCCTCGTAATAATTGTCCTTATATTCTGGTTTTTCCATCTTCTATTGAACCTCCCATATTATTAGATTTGTGAAGTTTTGGCAAAGTTAGCACATACATTATAATTTTTCCCAAGATTAATGTAATCACTTTTATTATTGTATTATCTTTCTCTTTTTATAATTCTGAAGATAATTCTTTATACTGCTTCTTTTCTATAAGTCCTTCTTTAGTTCTTCAATCTCTATCCTTAAGGCATCGTATTCATGCATTTTCTTCTTTAAAAAATGATACGTCAGATCCATCTTTTTCGCCGTACCTTTGGGTGTGAGAATATACATATAGGCAATCTTTTTCTTTGAGTTTTTGAACTTCTCCACTTTCACCAAACCTTTGTCAATAATGGCATTCAGGATATAGTTCACCTTTCCAAGGCTGAAACCAACTTTTTTAGAAAGGTCACGCTGTGAGAGGGTTTTGTCCTTTGACAGTTCCTTTAGGATTATTAGAACATCCATCTTTAGTCTAGCTGTTGAGGAAATACGTTAAAGGTAAGCTACCGCCGTTGGAATCTAAATCCGCCTCTTTTTGAATAACAAGCATATCAGAAACAGTGCGTTCATGCTCTGAACAAGTATACCCAATTAATTACAGTAAAGTCAATATAGACATAAAGGTCACAGAATGTTGGTTTTTTAACTATTATAAAAATAACAAGTGGGGCATCAGAACCGGAGGATATGCCTATTGCATAACGAGCATAAGAATAGGCTAAGATTTTTTCCTCTTTATTCGACCTCGCAGACAAAGCCATTTTCAAGTTTATAGCGTTTCTTTGATTTCTCGCAATTTGCATAACCATTTTCATCAAAATGAAGTTTTTTGCCTGCTTCGCTCATCCACCCCACAATACGAGTAGGATTTCCAACAGCAAGAGCAAAGTCTGGGATATCCTTAGTAACAACTGACCCAGCCCCTACGAATGCGAATCGGCCAATTGTATTACCGCATACAATAGTACAGTTTGCCCCAAGGGATGCTCCTTCTTTAACTAGAGTTTTTATGTAGTATTTTGAACTTGCCTGGGGATATTTACTCCTGGGATCGATGATATTAGTAAAGACCATAGATGGACCACAAAAGACATAATCTTCAAGGGTAACACCCTCATAAACAGATACATTATTTTGAATTTTTACAAAGTTTCCTATAGTGACATTGTTTCCAATATTGACATTTTGACCCAAGACACACTTCTTTCCAATACGAGTACCAGATTGAACATGAGAATAGTGCCATATTTTTGTTCCATCTCCGATTTTTACATTCTCATCCACAAATGAGCTTTCATGAACAAAATAGTTCTTTTTTTCTAGATGTAATAAGCGTTGAAGATTGCCATTATTTTTAAGCGATTCTTGGCATAATTCCAGAACTTTAAGAACCCGAAGACCGCTCTGGCCATCGGTGCGAGGGACTCTGCGGGATTCAATACATTCGAGGAAATGCTGGCATTCGGATTTAAGAGGTTCCAACTTTTCGATAGGGATAGGTTTGGCTGCTTCAGGGTGCGGTACAGGAATACGTTCGATCCAATCGATTTTATGGTTATAGGAGAAAAGCTTGTTTTCCGGATCAACATCATTAAACACCACCATTTTTTTATCACCAATAACAATGAGTTTCTGTTCCTTATAGGGGTGTAACCAGGAAACAAAGATATGAGCCTTAGTGCCGTTGGGGAAGGTCATGTTTGTTACTGTAACATCTGTAATATCTTGATTTAGATATTCCCCACCATGGGCTGATACCTCAGAAGGCATTTCACCCAGGAGGGATAGAATTACGGAAATATCATGGGGAGCAAAGCTCCACAGGATGTTTTCTTCTGTGCGGAATTTACCGAGGTTTAGGCGGTTTGAGTAGATATAGTTTATCTTTCCTAGTTCTCCGGAACCAATCATCTCCTTTAGCTTGATGACAGCGGGGTGGTATTCGAGGATGTGGCCGACCATAAGGATTTTGTTTTTTTGCTGTGCCAGGGAGATCAGTTCTCCGCCTTCTTCGTATTGGAGGGCAATAGGCTTTTCAACAAAGACATCTTTATCGGCAAGGAAAGCTTGTTTTGCAAGAGCATAATGAGTTGCTGCAGGAGTGGATATGACGACGGCTTCGATTTCTGGGATATTTAATAGTGATTTGTAATCATTTGAAATAGCTAAATCTGTGAACTTTTCTTGAAAAGATTTAAGCCTCTTTTCGTCAACATCACAGATTGTATGGAGGGCGTTTAATTCATAGAAATTGCGGACAAGATTTTTCCCCCAGTAGCCGCAGCCTACGACGGCGATGTTTTTTGTCATTTTCTCTTTAGCCATTTTTTATCGTTTCCTAAAAAAAAGAGCTTGACTCGCAAGCTCTAAGCTTAACAAAAAAAAGAATTAAAGTATATATTCAGTGTGCTACCAGTAATTGATTGGCGATTTATTTTGGGCTGGCGTGTAAGTAGGAACAAGTTCCCTCAGCAATCTTACAATCTCATCTTTGCTCACATCCTGGTCGCTCATTTCAATAAGATGTTTTATTTTCTCTATCAAATCCTTAGATCTCGCTCCCTTAGAATCCCTGGCAACGAATATTTTTTCATACTCAGTTTCTTCAGTTCCTTCTTCGGCACTTAATATTTCCTCAAATAATTTTTCCCCTGCTCTCACATGGCTGAAGACAATTGGAATGTCTACATCGGGTTCATAACCGCTAAGTCTTATCATTTCCTCAGCCAGATCGACAATCTTGATAGGCTCTCCCATGTCAAGCACAAATACTTCACCCCCTTCTCCAATAGCCGAAGCCTCAAGAACAAGCAGCACAGCTTCTGAAGTAATCATAAAGTATCTCTTCATTTCCGGGTGAGTCACAGTCACAGGTCCTCCCTTCCTTATTTGTTCCTCAAATAAAGGGATGACGCTTCCTCTGCTTCCCAAAACATTTCCGAATCTTACAGAAATAAACTTTGTCGTGTTCTTTTGATTCAAGAACTTAATCATTTCTTCCCCACACCTTTTGGTTGCACCCATAACACTTGTAGGATTTATGGCTTTGTCTGTAGAGATGAAAATGAATTTTTCCACATCATATTTCAAGGAAAGTTCAGCAAGAACTTCTGTTCCATATATATTTGTTTTTACCGCTTCATCAGGAAAGAATTCCAAAATAGGAACATGTTTGTAGGCTGCAGAATGGAAAACTATCTGAGGAGAATATTTCTTGTATAAAGCTTCCATTTTTGTTTCATTCTTTATGTCCCCAATTACAGGAATGATATTTGCTTTAGAATATTTGATTTTATTAACAAGATAAAATAATTCCGTCTCATCGATATCAAGAATAACCAGACTCCTGGGATCAAATGGAATAATTGCTTTTGCCAGTTCCGAACCTATAGATCCACCAGCCCCTGTAATAAGCACATTTTTATTGTGAATAAAATCTTTGATAGCTGCTAAATCAATCTTTACAGGTGCCCGCCCTAATAAATCTTCTAATTCAACTTTGTGGATATCCGAAAGTGAGACTCTTCCATCTATCAGGTCAGTTGTACTGGGTAATATCTTGATAGTCTTCATCTTTCTGGATTCTTTGATAATCTTTACGATTTCTCTAATATCTCTAGAATGAGCAGAAGGAAGGGCAATGAGGACCTCATCAATATTATTATTTTTAATGATATCCGGGATGTCTTCTCTTTTTCCCAAAACCTTAACACCATGAATCTTGATGCCCTTTTT